>NZ_JBDLLG010000005.1:0-193138 GCF_039822625.1 Marinimicrobium locisalis | reverse complement strand
ATCCTCTCTTAAAATGAGTGATTTTGATCTTCTGATGTCGGGGGCGGATTACTTGATTCAAGTTGAGGAGTTGGAGGACGTCGACCCCGCCGTGTTTACGGCGGTGCGAAACTATACCTATGACGATATTGCCATCCGTCTGCCGGAAGACCAGCTGTACGAGTAAAGGGAGGTTTTGAAGGCCAGCCTCCCAAACACGGCGGCCACAGCCAGCGCGGTCAAATCAAACCCCGCCAGCACCCAATCCCCATGTGCGAGGCTGGCTCCCAAATCCCGGTCTGTGGTCAAGGTGTTCACCAAAGGAAGCAGTGCCCACGCCAACCCATTTAAAACAAAAAAGTCTCGCCACAGCCCTTCCAAAGGCCGTAGCCACGCCAATACAAACGTCAGCCCCCAAACAATAAACAGGCTGTGCATCTCCCAGGCGGCTCGCCCGCTCCACTCGGCGGGCAACAAGCGGTTGGCCCAGAAGTAAGCCGCAATTCCAATCGGCAAACCCACGAACACCGCGGCGTAGAATCGCTCTACACTGGCGTAGGCGAAGCGGTTCTTGGTTTGCCTCTTTTTGAGCCAATATACACTGCCCGTGGCAATCATCAAGGTGCCGAGCAGGCCACTGAATACATAGAGCCAACGAAGGCCCCAGTCGGCGAACAGCCCTTCGTGTAGGGCGAGCAGCGTTTTCTCCACGGAGGCGGCACCTTCGTAGCGTTGGTCCCCGCCCTCGAGCCGTTCACCGGTGCTTGCCCGGTACAGTAGTTTATGAGGCTTGCCCTGGTAATGGCCGGGCGAGGTTTCATGTAAGTAAAACGACAGCCGGGCATTTCGGTCACCGGGGTGGAGAATATAGAGCTGGTTGATCGCCGCTCCGGTCTCCTTTTGGGCGGCTTCAAGAAGTGGCGCTACCGGCGCCATGGGCATGGTTTCGCCAGTTCGTGGCGCCGGTTCGGCCTCGGGGAACGCTTCGTGTCGAAAGGTTCGTTCACCCGCTTCCCCGTACTGAGCCGTCACAATCGGTTGCATAAAAGTCACGGCGAAAAACACCAGGCCGCTGTACACAATCATCACTTGAAAGGGTAGGGCCATAACGCTGGTGATGTTGTGAAAATCCAGCCAGGAGCGGGAGTTTCGAAAGAGGCGCAGGGTAAAAAAGTCGCGGAATATTTTGCGGTGAATAATGACGCCCGACACCAGGCCCACCAGCATCAGCAGCGTACACAGCCCCACCAGCCAGTAGGCGGCGGTTTCGGGCAGGTAGTGCAACCGCCAGTGCAGGCGATAGAGGGCTTTGCCTCCGCCGGTCTCTCGCGGCTGTAGCCATTCGCCGGTGTCGCCGTCCAAGGAAAAGTACTCTGACTGGCGCTGCGCTCGTTGCCCTTCGGGGCCACGAGGCGGTTGCCACTCAATCCAGAGGTTAGCGTTGCGCTCGGTGGGCAGAATAACGCCCCACCAGGTGGCCTCTTCTATGCCGAGAGCGTTGAGTCGGTTCATGCCCTGTTGAACCAGCTCGGCCCGCGTCATCTCCACGGCGCCGGCATCGGAGGGAACGCGATAAACCGGTTCGCTGGAATCGGGTGAAGAGCCGGCTTGTGGTTGCATGGCCAGAGGTCGCTCCGGCTCCATCCATCGGTCGATTTCGTAGTGAAAATAACCCATGGTGCCGGTCACAAAAATAAAATACATCACCGCGCTGAACAGAATACCCACCCAGCGGTGCAGCCACGCCATGGAGGCGCGAAAGCCTGACTTCATGCCGGGGTTCCCGTTTGCACGGAGAGTATTAAAAGGCTAAAGGTCCCACAGGCTAACGATGGAACCAGCAGTCCTCCCCAGGCCCGCCAGTGGTTGCGCACGGCGAAGGCCCAAAGGAAGGCGGCGGTGTACACAATAAAGCTGAGCAGTAGTGCCGTCAGTGTGGCCTGCGCCCGACTAACGGGAAGTGACAGCCCCAGCAGCGGCGGCAGAGTGATGCTCAACACATAGCCCCCGAGCAAAGCAGCCACACAGCGGGAGGCGATATCCAACAATAGCGGGGTGCGGGGTAGTGACTTGGGCATATTCAGTTCCCCTCGATAAACACAACAAAAGCGCGGAGGCAAAACCGCCGCGCTGATGGTGGGTATTATTGTAGCGCTTGGCTGATTAGAACCGCAGCGCCAGGCTCAGACGGACGTCCCGACCCGGTGCCGGGTAGCCGACGACGCCGTCATAACCACTAAGGTGGGTGAAGTCCTCGACGCTGCCGTGATCGAGGTAGTCTTCATTGAGCACATTTTTGACGGTCAGCGTCAGGCTCAGGCCATCCATTGCATCCGGTTCCCAGTGGGCGTAAATGTCGTGAACATCGTAGCCGGGCTTGTCGATTGTCGCTCCGGCGGACTCAACATAAATATTGTCCAGGTCCTGAACGATAGTGGCGATCCAGCCAAGATCGACGGTTGAGGTCAGTTGGTACGAGGTGTCGATGTTCAGAGTGTCGCCCGTAGAGGTGCCCAGGTAACCGTAGGCGTAGCGGGTGACCGGCTCGCCGTCGATCTCCGCAGTGGTGTCCAGGAAGCTCCACTTGGAGAACAGCTGCTCGCCGCTGTAGGTAAAGCCCATGGTGTAACCTTCGGACTCCAGGTCGCCCAGGTTTTCATAGTGACGAGACCAGGGGAGCGCATTGCCGATCGCATCGTCAATGGTGGTTTCGTGCACACCGGCATTGAACAGGAAGCGGCCGATTTCATAATCCAAACCTAGCTCAAAGTTCTTGGCCCGTTCGGCTTTCAGGTCCGGGTCGTTGGTAGTGCCGAACAACTTGAAACCATCGTTGGTTTCCACGCCGCGCAGCGCTTCGGCGTAGCCACCGCTGACGGTCAGGCGGCGGGTGAAGTCGTAGGAGAAACCAACGTTCGGGCTGAAACCCTCTTCGGTGAACTCGTTGCCTTCCTTATCCACCGCTTCGAATTCATCGTAACGGGTGCCGAATGTCAGCAACAGGGCGTCTGTGGCTTGGAAGTTATCTTGAACAAAAAGCCCCAGTACTTCACTGGTCTCTACAAAGGGATTAGGGGTGCCCGCTTCGCCGGCCAGCACTTCGTCCTCCCGGTAGTCGGTGCCGTATTCGATGCTGTGGTTGGCCGCATCACTGGTGTTGCTCAATGTAAAACCGGTGGTTTCCACCGAGCTCATGTAATTATCCCAGGGGCGGTAAATCTCAAAGTCGGTCAGGTAGACGTTGGTGTCGATGAAAACCAAGTCACTGTCCGGCTTGTCCCATTCGTATGTCACCGTGCTGGTGGCCCGGTCGAATTCCAAGTGCCGCAATGGGTTGTTCGGGCCTTCGCCCCATTCCGGCCGCATTAGCTTGTTGCCTTCTTCGGCCAGTTTTTCATGGCTCAGGCTAACTGAGTGGCCGCCGTCAAAGTCGCCCACCAGTTTCACAAAACCCAGTTCCTGCTCGGAGTTGGTGCCCGTCAGCTCGTTGTCGTTCGCATCTTCCATGTTGTCCTGGTCGGAGGTGACGTAGCTGCCCAGGGCGCTGAAGGTATTATTCAAGCGCCCAAAAACCGTGGCGCTGTGCTTGGTGCCCTCGCTGTTGGAGAAGTAGCCGGTTTTCAAAATGGCGCCCAGGTTGTCGCCGCCGAGCAAATCCGCGGGATCCTTGGTTTCAAACTTAATGGCGCCGCCCAGGGCCCCGGGGCCGCTGGTGGCATCGCCGGCGCCGACTTGCACGTGAACCTGTTTGAGCAGCTCCGGTTCAATGGTAATGCGCCCGGTGTGGTGGTAAGTCACGCCGGATTGGGTCGCGCCGTCCACGCTGATGTTGAGCGTGTCTTCGCCCAGGTTACGAACGTAAATTTTTTGCGCCGCCCCTACTGAACCGCCCACTAGAACGGAGGTCACACCAGAGAAGATGTCGTCCAAATCATTGGCTTGGCGGCGGTCCAGCTCCTCGGAGCCGAGCAGGCTGTCGACCGGCTGGCCAATCACGACCAGCTCTTCGGCGATGGAGTAAGGGTTTTCCGTGCCGTTGGTCTCGGTTTCTCCGGTTTGTGCAAAAGCGCCGGTGGGCGCAAGCGCCACCGCTAGAGCCAGCGGGCTAAGCATAGCGCTAAAAGGTGTCGCGTTTTTCATTGAGCGTTGCATGAGTCACGTCCTTTTCAGTCGATCTAAAAAAGAAGCATTATCATTTGCAGTTTGGCACCTGTAAACGATTGTTACACTTGTTACGACTTGGCTTTTGAATGGTCGAATCGAAGCGTCCGTCCGTCGCTTGGAGCCGCTTTCTGGGGGACCTGAGCGTCCAAATCGTCTACACTGAGCGGCCAACCAGTCATGTTCATCGTTAATAGGAAAAGCAGGGAAACGTAATGGATAGGATGACCTCACCGGCGAGCCTTTCACGCAGTCTTTTTTTGTGCCTGATTATCTTCCTCATCAGCTGTAGCCCGGGGGAAGACGCCGCTCATTCACCCGACAGCGCGAGCCAGGCTCCCCAAAGCGCTGGCACCGAAGCCTCCAACGCCTCCACGGCAATAAGCCCGCCGGCCACCAGTTTTGAATTGTCGGTGGCCGAATTGTCGCCCACCGAGGACGGGGGAGAATTTTCGCTATCCGGGGAGCTGACGCTGCCCGACGGCGCTGAGCTCTCGGCCGTGGAAGCGCTGTTGGAAGCCGAGCTTGCGGGAGAGCCTTTGCCCGTCGCGTGGGAGCCGGTCAAAGCCCCGGTCTCCTATCGCTTTGAGGTGCCCGCCATTGGCCAAACCGACGAGCCCCAAGCGTTGGTGTTGCGTTGGGATGGTGAAGCGGTGGGCTCGCCCCAGAAAGGCCAGCGCACCTTGACGGTACCCGCGATTGATCAGTTTGCCGTTACGGGGGCGCGGGTGGAGCGCCGACCGGAAGTTTACGTCTCCGTGAGTTTCTCCAAAGCCCTGAGCCGCCAACAGAATCTAAAGGGTTTGGTGCAGCTCAACGGCGAGGATGCGCGGGTACAGGTGGATGGCAGCCGGTTGCGCGTTTACCCGAGCGAAGTGCCCGAAGGGGAAGTGACCCTGCGGGTGCTAGAGGTCATCCGCAGTGCCGATGACCAGACCCTGGCGGACGACTACCAGCACAGCCTGGTGTTAAAGCTGGAAACCCCCGGCGTGCGCTTTACCGGAAGCAGTAGCATCCTGCCCCCCGCGGCTCAACTGTCCGTGCCGTTTGAAGCGGCAAACGTGGACTCGGTACAGGTAACGGCCTTTAAAATATTTGAAGGCAATATGGGCCAGTTTCTTCAGCACCACAGCCTGACCGAAGCGACCATGGACAACGCCACCGGTCGCTACCTGTGGCGCAAGACCTACCGCTTGCCCGAGCCGGCCAGCGAAGGCTGGGAGCGCTACAACCTGGACCTGACCGAGCTGATGGCCGACCACCCCGAGGGCATGGTTCAGCTTGAGCTGAGTGTGGACCGAAGCAACTCGCTGTACCCCTGCGACCAGCCCCGACCGGCGCAGCCCGAGGAAGACGCGCCCCAAAGCCACGAGGGCGACTGGTCCTACGGGGACGATCAGAAGCCCGCCTGGTATCAGCGCTATTACCAGTCCCAGGGGTACTGGGTGTACAGCGAGCGCAACAATCCTTGCCACCAAAGCTATTACCGCTATAGCAACCAAGTGGAAGCCCGCCGGGCCTTTCAGGTCTCGGAAATCGGCTTGCTCGCCAAGCAGGGTGGAAGCGACCGGTTGGACGTGATTGCCACCGGGCTGCTTGAGGCGAACCCGCTCGCCGGTACTCATATTCGCGTTTACAACTTTCAGCAACAGCCCATCGGCGAAGGCACGACCGACGAGTACGGCATGGCTTCGCTAACCGTCGATGGTCAGCCTTATTACCTGGTGGCCGAACGGGAAGGAAAAACCGGCTATCTGCGCCTTGCCCGCAATGAAGCATTGCCCACGAACCAGTTTGATGTGGGCGGGGAATCCGTGCGCGATGGGCTGAAGGGGTTTATCTATGGCGAGCGCGATGTCTGGCGGCCGGGCGATGATATTCACCTGACGTTTATTCTGGAAGACCCGGACAACCTCTGGCCCGCCAACCACCCGGTAACGCTGGACCTGTTTGACCCGCGCGGCAACAAGGTCACCAGTGAAGTGGCGCGCGAGCCGGTGGACGGTTTTTACACCTACACTCTGAGCACCGACGAAGCCGCCCCCACCGGCAACTGGCGCGCCGTGGTGCACCTGGGAAACCGGGTGTTCGACAAAGTCCTGCCCGTCGAAGCCATCATGCCCAACCGCCTAAAAATGGATTTGCGGTTTGAGCGAACGCCGTTGCGCCTGGATGCCATGCCGGCGCAAGCCACACTCTCGGCCCGTTGGCTGCATGGCGCGAGCGCGAAGGGCTTAAAGGTCGACAGCCAAGTGCGCCTGAGCCCCAAAACCACCACATTTGACGGTTACAGTCAGTTCACCTTTGACGACCCGGCACGGGAGTTTCAAAGCGCCTCTCAGTCGGTGTTCGAAGGCCACCTGAACGAGGAGGGCGAGGTCGACTTCCAGGTGCGCCTGCCGGTGGCCACCCCGCCGCCGGGGCAACTGCGGGCCACCTTTATCAACCGGGTGTTCGAGCCCGGCGGTGCTTTCAGCACGGCGCTGCGCGGGTTTGATTACTTGCCCTTCGAGCAATGGGTCGGGCTGCAAGTGCCCGAGGGGGATGGCTATAACGGGGCTATTGCGCGCAATCAGAGCCATCCGGTGACCTTTCAAAGTCTGAGTAGCGACGGTGAACCGATCGCGGAGCGCGAACTGGAACTGACGCTCTACAAAGTGGACTGGCGTTGGTGGTGGGACCGCGGCAACGATGATCTTGCCAGTTACGTCGCCAGTGAAAACCGCGCACCCATCGAACGCGAAACGCTCACCACCAACCAGCAAGGGCGCGCGAACTGGACTCTTGCCAAAGACACCTACGACTGGGGCCGTTATTTGCTGCGAGTGTGTGATACCTCCGGTAGTCACTGTGCCGGCGAGCTGATCTATTTGGGTTGGAATCGACAAAATGCTGTGAACCCATCGACCGCCACCCAGTTGATGCTATCCACCGACCGGGATGAGTACGAGGTGGGGGACACCGCCACTGTTCGTTTGCCCGCCATTGAACAGGGGCGCGTGCTATTCAGCTTGGAAAACGGCCGTGAAGTGCTCGAGCGCCGCTGGCTGGATCTCGAGCCGGGGCAAACCGACGTGACCATTCCCGTGACGGCGGCCATGGCGCCCAACGTTTATGCCCACATCAGTGTGCTGCTGCCCCACCAGGAGCGCGCCAGTGATGCGCCCATGCGACTTTACGGTTTGGTGCCCATTATGGTGGAAGACCCGGCCACCCGCCTTGAGCCTGAACTCAACGTGCCGGAGCAGGTGCGCCCGGAATCGAGTTTCGATATTACCGTGACCGAGTCGAATCAGCGGCCCATGACCTACACACTGGCCGTGGTGGATGAAGGGCTGCTTGGCGTTACCGGTTACCGCACGCCGGACCCGCATGAACATTTCTATCAGCGAGAGGCGCTGGGCGTTTACACCTGGGACTTGTTCGATCAGGTGGTCGGCGCTTACGGCGCGTCGCTCCAGCGGGTACTCGCCATTGGCGGTAGTGATGCCGACGACGAAGACGATGGCAACCCAAAAGAGCGGCGCTTCCCACCGGTGGTGCAGTTCTTCGGCCCCTTTACCCTAGAGGCAGGCGCAAGCCGCGACCATTCCGTGGAGCTGCCGCCCTACCTGGGCGAGGTTCGGGTCATGCTGGTGGCCGGTAAAAACCAAGCCTACGGCAAAGCCGAGCAGAGTGTGACCGTCACCCAACCCTTGAGCCTGCTGGCCACACTGCCCCGAGTCGTGGGCCCGGGGGAAACCATTTCCCTGCCGGTGCAGGTGTTCGCCAACGGTGAGGGTATCGAGGAGGTCAGCGTCAAGGCGCAAGCCAGTGACCTGTTTACCCTGCCCGAAGGTGAGGGTCAGTTGAATCTGTCCGATAAAACCGATGGCATCGTCGAGTTGACCTTGAAGGTGAATGACCAAATCGGCAAAGGGCAGGTGACGGTCACCGCCCGAAGCGGCGGGGAAGTGGCGACGCAGACCATTCATATCGAATCCCGCGCGCCCAACCCGCCCTCGGTGCGGGCCGAGCAGGCCATGGTACCCCCGGGGGAGGAGTGGACGTCTTTATTAAGCGCTCATGGCATGGCGGGAACCAACAGCGCCAGCGTTGAAGTCAGCCGCCTGCCGCCGCTGAACCTGGAGCGGCGACTGGGATACCTGCTCAATTACCCCCACGGCTGCCTGGAGCAGACCACCTCCACGGCCTTCCCTCAGCTGTATCTGCACAAGCTGGTGGAGCTCTCCGACGCCCAGGCCCGGGAGCGGGAAGACAATATTCGGGCGGCGATTGAAAAGCTGGGCCGGTTCCAACTGGCCGATGGCAATTTCAGCTACTGGCCGGGGGCAAGCTATGCCAACGACTGGGCCTCTCTTTATGCCGGCCACTTTCTGACCGAAGCCCGGCGGCTGGGTTACGGCGTCCCAACGGAGCGTTACAACCGCTGGCTGTCTCAGGCCCAGAGCGACGCCCGGCGCTTCCGTTACCAGAACGGCTTTGTTCAGGTGCAGGCGTATCGGCTTTACGTCCTGGCGCTGGCCGAACAGGCGGAAACCGCCGCCATGAATCGGCTGCGCGAGCAGCTGCGCCAGAATACGGATGTCGGCAACGCCACCTCGCGACGCTTGTTGGCAAGTGCTTACTATCAGCTTGGGCTACCGGATGCGGGCCAGGAGCTGTTGACCGGTGCCCAAGGTCTGCCGGACTACGAAAACCCTGGCTATACCTATGGCTCCGCCCTGCGGGACCGGGCCATTTGGTTGCAACTGCAGGTGCGGGCCGACAATCGTTCCGGAGCCTGGGAGCAGGCCGAAATGATTGCCCAGCAATTGTCCGAGGACCGCTGGTACAGCACCCAGTCCGTGGCCTGGTCACTGCTGGCGTTGGCGGAGTTTGCCGGCGAGCAGTCCGCCGACCAACCAATGAACTTTTCCCTGAAGGCCGGCGCGGACTGGCAGGCCCTGCAAAGTCAGCAGCACTGGTACCGCCAGGCGCTGACTTCTCCCTCTGTGGCGATTCGCAATGACAGTGAGCAACCACTTCGGGTCATGGTCACAAACCGGGGCACCCCGGCGGCGGCCAATGAACGGGCGACTCGCGAAGGGCTGGCTCTGGATGTTCGCTTCAGTACGCCGGGGGGCGAAGCGCTGGATATCGGCGAACTGCCCCAGGGCACCGACTTCCTGGCGGAAGTTACCGTCACGGGTGACTTCGAAGCGCTCGGCCGCTCGCGTATCGAAGACATTGCCTTGAGCCTGGTTATGCCCAGTGGTTGGCAAATCCGCAACGAGCGGCTCGAAGGCGGCGATAGTCCCGAAGGGTTCGACTACCTGGACATTCGGGATGACCGGGTGCTGGGTTATTTCAGCCTCTGGCGGGATTATCGCTGGCGCTGGCGTTACAACGACCGCCGTCAGGAGCAGGTGACTCTGCAAGTTGTGCTCAATGCCTCCTACGAGGGGGAGTTCTACCTGCCGGGCTGGCGAGCGGAGGCCATGTACAACGAGCGCATTCACGCCAACACCGAAGGGCAGTGGGTTCGCGTGGTAAACACTGACTAACCTATGAGCATGCGGCGTAGGAGGCTCGGGTGGACCGCGGGGGCGTTAGGCGGCTGTCTGCTCGCGGCGGTGGCTCTGCTGCAAGGGTGGCCCCTGCCCGAGGCGCTCCAGCAGCGGGACTTTTCCCGAATGCTGCTGGCCCGGAACGGTCAACTGCTGGGCGCCCGCATCGCGGGCGATCAGCAGTGGCGCTTCGCCCCGGTGGAACGGGTGCCGGAAAAATACCGGCAGGCACTACTGGCCTTTGAGGATGAACGCTTTCCCTGGCATCTGGGAGTGGACCCTATTGCCATTCTTCGTGCCACTTGGGGCAACCTCAAGGCAGGGGAGGTGACCAGCGGTGGCAGCACCTTGACCATGCAGCTAGCCCGCATGGTGCGGGAGGACCCGCCCCGCACCCTGGGGAACAAGGCACTGGAGGCACTGAGCGCGCTGCATCTGGAATGGCACTACACCAAAGAAGAGTTGTTGTCGCTCTATGCCAGCCATACGCCCTTCGGTGGCAATATTGTCGGCCTGCGGGCGGCCGCCTGGCGCTACTTCGGGCGAGAGCCGGGCCAACTGTCTTGGGCCGAGGCGGCCACGCTCGCAGTCCTGCCCAACAGCCCCGGCTTGATTCACCCCGGTCGTCAGCGTCAGGCGTTGCGAATCAGGCGCGATGCCTTGCTCCAACGCCTGGCGGAACAGGGCGCCATTGGCCCCATGGACCTAAAGCTTGCCGTTCGCGAACCTTTGCCGGAACGCCCCCGGCCGCTCCCCGACCAGGCCCCTCACCTGCTGGCAACGCTCGCCGGTGCCTACCCGGGCCAGACCGTGTTTGAAGCCACCCTCGACGCTAGCCTACAGGCAAGCGTTAATCGCATTGCCGAGCGCCACGCTCGTCGGCTTGCCCGAGAGGGCGTGCATAATATGTCGATCGTGGTAATCAATCACCGCGACATGACCTTGCGCGCCTACGTCGGCAACCGGGCCTCCAGCAACGCCGTGCGCTACGCCCCCGCCGTGGATATCGCCCAGCGCCCCCGTTCCACCGGCAGCATCCTTAAGCCTTTCCTCTATGGGTTCATGCTGGAGGAGGGAGAGCTCCTGCCCACCACCTTGGTGCCCGATGTGCCCGCCTACTTCGGCGGCTACCGCCCGGAAAATTACGACCGCCAGTACCGAGGCGCCGTCCCCGCCCACCGGGCCTTGGCCCGGTCTTTAAACGTTCCGGCGGTTCATATGTTGCGTGAGTACGGCATCGAGCGTTTCCAGCACCAATTGCAGGACTTGGGCATGTCCACGCTATTCCGGCCGGCGGAGGATTATGGTTTGAGTTTGATCCTGGGCGGCGCCGAGGGCACCCTTTGGGAGCTCACCAACCTCTACGCCCGCCTGACCGCCACCGCGCGAGACGGTCAACGCGAAGCTCTTCCCGCCCAGGCGCGGCGGTTCGCCGGTGAACCCGCGGCATTGATGCCACCGGAGCCCCTCGGGCAGGGCGCGGCCTGGCTGACGCTACAGGCGCTGATCAACGTCGTCCGCCCCGGGGTGGACAGCTTGTGGCGGGATTTCAGCGGCAGCCAGACCATCGCCTGGAAAACCGGTACCAGCTATGGCCTGCGCGATGCCTGGGCCATCGGCAGCAACGGTGGCTACACCGTGGGCGTCTGGGCCGGCAATGCCGGGGGCGAGCCGGCCGCTTCCCTGGGCGGGCAGCGCAGCGCCGCGCCGGTGCTATTTGACGTGTTCGAACAGCTGGGTGGGCAGCGCTGGTTCCCCAAACCGGAGAGCGCCCTGAAAACGGTCTCGGTCTGTCAGGCGGACGGCTACTTGACCGGCGGTCAGTGCCCCGCTCGGGAGATCGACGCGCCCAAGAACAGCCACTTCCAAACGGTCTCCCCCCATTTTCAGCGGCTGCACTTGGATAGCACGGGGCAGTTTCGAGTCCACGCCGGCTGCGAGCGGGTGGGCGCCATGCAGACCCGTGACTGGTTTATTCTGCCGCCGCTTCAGGGGTATTTTTGGCGACGGCAGCACAACGACTACCGCCCCGTACCGCCCTGGCGCCCGGACTGTGTCGCCCGCTTGAGCCAGTATTCGGACGACCAACCCATGGCGCTGATCTACCCCCGCGAGGGCAGTCAAGTGTATATTCCCACCGAGCTGGACGGACGCCGAGGCCGGGTCGTCCTGCAAGCGGTTCACCGGCGGGCGGACACTCCCCTGTTTTGGCATTTAAATGAACGCTTTCTGGGCCAAACTCGCGCCTTTCACGAACAGGCGGTCTCTCTGGAGCCCGGCTGGCACAAGCTTCGGCTCGTGGACGGGGAAGGTTATCACCTGGAAAAATGGTTCAGAGTCTTGGGCTCGGAGTGAGAATCCGTTAACCTTGTCACGCTTATGGCGCGAGGGTTGTGGCACTATGCGCCTTTTCCCCATTGACACGGAACCACAAGGAGTGAACGTCATGCGACCTGCCAGACGACACTGTTCCACCTCCCCATGGTTTGTTTTCCCTCATGGCCCCTCTTCTCAGTTGGGCGGAACCCGAGCGGCCGAACATCAGGGACAGGAGTAAGCGAATGACCCAAATAGGAGAAGGCGTCGCCGCCGGCGGCGGCAAGGGCCCGAAGAAACCCGACCTGGAAGAAAACCACTGGCTCGAGCTGGAATACCGCTACCAGAATGGCGCCCCCATCTATGGCACCTACCAGGCCCTGGACAGCGAAGGCATGCTCTGGCGCGGCCGCTTAAACGACGAAGGCCAGGTCTGTCTGGCGGGTCTGCCCGCCGGCAACGTCCAGGTCAGTTTGCTGCCGGAAGAGGACACCGACAACGAGCTCCAGGAAACCCGCAAGGCCATCCAGACCGTCCTCGATCAAATCATCGCCGACCAGCGAGCCGAGGCCGAAGAGTACGAGCGCGAACTGGAACAGATGGGCGGCCCCCGCCGGGCCTATACCCATATCCACTCCTTCGGCAAAGGCCTGTGGAGCGGCGCCGTTGGCGTAATCGAATTCGTTGGCGATACCGCCTACAAAATCGTCCAGGTTTCCGACTACCTCGGGCCGGCTAACCAGGTTGGCAACCTCCTTAAGTCGGGCTACCAGAGCTATCAAAGCGGCGAGTTAACCTGGGACGAATGGTACGACAGCGTCAACGAAAACCTGCAAAATGAACATAAAAAAGACCTTGCCCGATTATTGGGCGTCGAGCCCGATGACCTGAGTGAAGAGCGCCTGCGCGAGCTCATGCAAATGATCGCCGAGGCCTACGACATTGCCGCCTTCATCGCGGATGACCAGAAAACCCAGGACATGCTCAAACAGTTCGCCGAGGATATGGCCGACGCCCAGCACAGCGTCGAATGGGCCGAGTTCGCCGGCGCCGGCGTATTCGAACTTATCCTCGGTGCCCTGCTGGCCATCTTCACTGGCGGCGCCGGCAACGTCGTCCAAGCCACCTCCAAGCTCCGCCACGCCGCAAGGCTGCGCAACCTGGGCCACCTATTCCGCAAACTGGCCCGCCTACTGCGCCGCAAAAAGCTCAACAAAAGCGTGGACGCGCCGGTGGATCAGAAAACGAGCACAAAGACCGATCAGCCGGACATCATTGAGTTGAAGGCCAGCAGGGACCAAAATGGTTCAAGGTCAGGGGCGCGCACGGCATTGTCGCGCTCAGAGATGGAGGCGGCAATTTTGAATAGAGTAGGGGCTGATTTCAAAAGTAGCCCCTTAAGAAAAGCATATGAAGAGGAGGTGGCATCTTTGTCTAGGTTCTCAGATAAGATTAAGCCCGGAATGTCTCTTGGCGATAAGAAGGCTTTGGCTATTGAGGCTAATGAGGCCAGAAGAGCGTTGGGGGTTAAGTATAAAAACGCTACACCGGAGCCGCTTAGAGACTTTATCTATGATGTGAATATGAAAAGGTATGATGGAGACCCCTTAGGTCCGACCGTGGAATTTTTGGTAAATGAAAAAGGTAAGAGTTACACGGACATTATTAAGTCCGCCTCAAGGCCAAATCCAGATGTGGACAGGTTGTTATCTGGGTTTGGTGACTGGTTGAAAGAACAGCCGGAGGAGTACATTTTGAAGCACGGACATCCCTAAGGTGAGAGGTTAATATGCTTGTTAAAAATAAGGCCGACAAAAGCCGTTTGCTGGATATCGATCTGAATAGTGGGCGGACTCAAGAAATGTCTAGATCCGAAGCTACAGTTTCCCCCAAGAAGAAAGGGTTCTTTGAAGAGTGGTCCAGGGGTTACATGTACGTACTTTCAGGAAAATCTGGGCCCTACCTCACAGTTGGTCAAAGAAAATATTACTTTAGCAACCCAGAGTGGAGCGCAGAAGTTGAGAAACTTAAAGATGAAAATGTGTTTCGCCTATGGGAGAGAGGAAGGCTCGTAATAGAAGAGCTATATTCGCCGCCTCAGGTAGATGATCTTGATCCGTGGTCTGATGAAGAGTCCGAAGACTTCTTCGTCTGGCTGTCCAACAAGAAAAATGATGAAGAATTTATAGAAATGTGGACGGATGAATAATCGAGAGTTAGATCCGGGCCTAACTAAGAGGGTGCGGCAGATATGAACTTGACGATGCCGGAACAAAGGGGCGTTCTCGTAGAATTTGATGAGAGAAACTTGTCTGTAAAAAGGATGGCTAGATTTCGCTCCCCGAAAAAAGGCGTTCTCTCGTTCATTCAAGGACACACCGTGGCGTTATATGAGAAATCCGGCGGCTTGGTTCTGCAAATTGATCACCAGGTGTGGGATCTTTTGTCTGATCGTGTTGCCCTCAGCTACCATCACGACTTCAAGTCAAGAACTACCTTGTTTAAGGTGAGCGACGACCTAGCTGAATTCTCGGTTGATTATCCGGCCTGGTGGTCATCTATACCGAACTTTCAGCCCGTCGAACCTGAAATGGACGCTGAAGAAGACTTTATGGCGTACGTGATAGAAGTGTCGAAAGATCCAGGCCTGTGTAAGTCGCTGGTGTCTTTTTGGTCATGAACGGACGGTGCTGGAGACCATTGTTGCGGGTCGAAAGGAAAGTAACAGGTTCAGATGAGGCGAGGTTTTCAAAAAGGGAAAGAAGGAGCTAAAGAAAAAAGGATAAGCATGCGCAGCCTGACGGTCGCTCTCAGGGCTGTGGCTACAGTTATACTAACGAGGATTGGAAATAACATGATAAAGCTTTATAGAATGATGGTGGTGCTATTGTTCTCTTCCTGTTTGGCCACTGTTAGCTGTGCTGGTAGCACCCCTCAAAAAGTGGGCGCTTCTGGAACTTTGGGTAAAGAGGAAGAGGGTTGCGGGGATTCGGTGCAGGATATTCAAGAGTACGATAGATTTTTGGATGTGTTCTCCGAAGCAGTCAACGTAAGGGATTGGCTATGTGTGACGGCGCTAACCGGGTTTCCGTTGGAGGTTAGAGCTGAGCTGGATGGTGAGGAAGCGTTGGCTTTAGATAGGTCCGATTTCCTGAGTTTTATAAAACAGTTTTTCAAGGAGGAAACGTATTTGAATATTGATGATAATCTAGTTCAAACTACTTATCGGGAGATTATTTTAAATCGGGAGGAAGAAAAGGAGGTTTTTGGCAACGAAGTTTATTTGCATGGATTTGTCTTTAAGAGGGAGAGTGGCGGATGGAAGTTGGAAGTTGGAAGAGATAGTAACCCACACTCATATTATACAGGCGTTTAAGGATGAGTATGATGAAAACACGGGATTCCCTGTTAGTGAGTCGTCTATGTTGGCGCGTATAGCTTTATGCAATTCTGTTGATCGGTCGGTGAGCTGGGTGAGGTTAGGAGTGTCATGCTTATCTTGATCGTGGTTATTGTCAGGGTAGAGTTGATGGTTCCGCACTGTGCCTTAATCCAAGGCTAACGAGTTTTTATATGAAGCGCTTTAAATTGTTTGATCATGTCTCCGAGTCTCCCACGCGCCCTCACCATGATGAGCGCTCAAAAGCGTTTGACGTTCGGGATCTGACAAGAGGCCCTTTCGGTCAGTCGCAGGAAGTGCGCTCGGAGGGGTTGGATGAAAAACTTCGCAAAGCGTACTTCTGGATCGTCAATCACGCTATTATAAGCCCTTATTACGATATTGAGTATAATGATTCGCCCCCTCGGGTTCTGCACTTCGGCGATAGTCAGTCACCGTTGAGCTTGCCTTCCGATCAAAGCTACTCAAGTTTTATTCTATTGCCGCTGTTAACCTTCGCGGCGCGTCGCAAGTGCCTGTTTATCGGCGGGCCCGGACGGGGGAAAACGGCGTCCGCGTTGCTGATGGGCGTGCTTTCCGGCTATTCGCCCAAGACCGTGAAGCGTAATATGCTGCACGGTCACCCGCAAATGACCACAGCGGACTTGCTTGGCAACCCGTTGCCGGCTGACTTGATGAACGCAGAACAAGAGTCGGACATCCGAATTGCCTGGCGGGACTGGCTCGCCATGCGAGTTAAGATTGTGGACGAGTACAACCGTATACCTACACGCACGCAAAGTAGCCTGCTGACGGTGTTGGGCGATAACTACGCCGAGATGTTTAATCAGATTTATGAATGTCCGCCCTCCGCTTGGTTTCTGACCGCCAATGACGATGAAGGCGGTGGAACCTATCAGGTGATCGATGCCTTGAAGGATAGGATTGATGTGGCGGTTCAAGCGCTCGCCTTTAACCCTAGGTTTCTGGAAGATCTGTTGCTGCGCGTTGAGGAAGGCCTGGACCCGGCGGAGCTGCTACCGCAAAGCCTGGTTTTTAGTGAGCAGGAGCAGGACGAGCTGGAAGCGCAGATTAAGAGCGTCGTGGTTCCCGAGTCGGTACGCCGACGGTTGGAGTTCTTTGCGAGTCAGTTCGAGTTTAGCGAGTACTCTGCTCACCAGTTTGAGTACAAAAGTAAGGATACGTCCCGGCTGGCCGGAATACCCCGCCACGAGGTTTCTTTGCTGGAGGATGGACGCGACCGGTTGGCGGAGATTAACTGCCAAACTCGGAATGGCTTGTCTGTCCGAAGCCTTATGTCGCTGTTGGTTTACGCGAAGGCCATCGCCTTTTTCCGGGGGAACCAGGCTGTGCACCTGAGTGACTTGCGCCAGGTTTTGCCTTTTGTGCTCCATATCCGCCTTATTCCGGACCATGATGCTCCGTTTTTTCAACAGACCGAGAATGCCACCTACCGAAGCGATCGAATCGGTTGGTTACGCCACCTGTTTGATCTCAGTTGCCGGGAGTTTGAGCGTCAGGGACGGGAAACATCTGATCCGGTGGCTGAATTAAAGCGCAGCCTGGAGTTGGGTTTAAGTGATGTGTCGCTTAAGGAGTGTCGGGCCCGGCTTCAGAAAATCGAAACCGAGTTGGACAGACTGAGCCATGGCGCAAAGCTCAATGCGGGTATTTATGACGATGTCCTCGCGCTCAAGTATATGCATCAACGCTACACCAACTACTTGAATTGGCTGGTGTCCAATCGTTGATATGCGATGTGTGTGGCTGAAACAAGCGTTGGAGCAAAATGCCGAGGAGTTGAACCATCGGGTTCGACTGGCTCGGTTTCACTCCCCTCGGTTCTCCGCTTCGGCGTTTTCCGGGTTTCTGGCGCAGTGGCTGGACTCACTGTGTGAGTCGCTTGCTGATTGGCCCGCAGAGAAGCAAGAGCAGTTGCTGGAGGTGGGCTTTGAGACCGGTTTGATTCTTGAGCAGCACGGCCGGTTACAGGGCGCCGCGGCCGAACCTTATCGGCGGTTGTTTGAACGAGTGCTTCCGGTGTGGTTATCGCTGCACCCGGAAGCCGTTGCCTGCATTTCGGCGCTTTTGAATACGCTATTCAAACTCCCCGGCGATGAACGTCGCGCCCACTTCCTTGATGACTGGCAAGCTCTACGGCCGGAACCATCGCAATGCGAGTCGTTTTTGCTGGTGCTCGCTTGGCGTCACGGTTTGGTGGAGTATCGGGAAGCGGCTCTGTCAATACTCTCAAGCGTTGATATCGAGACATTCGGCTTGCACCAGCCTGAGCGAATCACCTCGCCTTGGTGGCATGCCTGGGACGGGCGCTGGCAAGAGGCGCCGCAGCGGCTGGGTGCGCACAAGCTGCTCAATGGTGATTTTGAATCCCAGCCGACGTTGGGGCTGGCCAATGGCACTGCGGTGATTCAGGCGGGAAGGGATCAGTGGTATCTGTACGCGGACGCCTACGGCACCAGGCTGCTGCCCTTGGGGAAAACCGTTGTGTTGGAAGGCGTTTCTGCTCGCGTAGCGCGGGAGCTTCGCCAAGCCATCCCGGCGGACTTGGCGGACCCCTGCCAACATCTGAGAACGGAAAGCCTCGATTTGATCACGTTCAAGAACAGCTATCAGGTCCTGTTGCTGCCTCGCCAGGGGGCTGAGCAATGAACGGCGAGGCTCGCATGGCCCATTGGCGTGAAGCCTGGCAGCGGGCGCTCGGGGTCTGGAGTCAGCACCTTCAACTGAGTGAGCCGCTTTGGTGCT
Organism: Marinimicrobium locisalis; assembly: GCF_039822625.1. NCBI lineage: Bacteria > Pseudomonadati > Pseudomonadota > Gammaproteobacteria > Cellvibrionales > Cellvibrionaceae > Marinimicrobium > Marinimicrobium locisalis. The sequence continues at coordinate 174,967 of NZ_JBDLLG010000005.1, read as the reverse complement.
ACTCCATGGAGGAAGCGCGGGAGCAAGGGCTGACCCAGAGCTTTGCGGCCATCCGACTTCATACCCAGCGCGTGCTGATCAACCTGCGGGAAACCCGGACGCGGAACATTGATGACTTGGCCACGGAAATTCTGGCCCATGAAATCGGTCACCATGTTTACGCGCCCGCCAATATGACGCAGCACCTGCAGTTGCTTTGCGTTATACGGCAGAGCTTGCCCACGCTTGAGGCGCAGGCGCCGTTGGTGGCAAACCTCTACACGGACCTGCTCATTAATCATCACTTGCAGCGTCGGTGTAATCTGTCCATGGCAGAGCTTTATCGTCGGCTCATCACGCCCTCCTCTGGGCAGCCCAGTCAAACCTGGGGGCTGTATATGCGTATTTACGAATGCCTTTGGCTGATGCCGGGGGGAAGTCTCGGCGGCTATACCAAAGACGATGCGGGGGAGGGCGATGCCTGGCTTGGGGCCGGGATACTCAAAGTCTACGGCAAGGATTGGCTTACGGGCGCCAGTCGGTTTGCCTCATTGTTGCTCCCCTACCTGGTGGATGATCAGGCGGCGCTGAGGCGCCAGTTCGGGCCTTTGGTTGATATGGAAGAGGCCGGACGCGATTGCCCCGGCGCGCCCCTCGTAGAGGTGCCTCATATTCCGGTCGTCCATCCCAGTCGAGACCCGGCGCTGGGTGGACAGGCTGAACCCTCCTCGCCCGCCGAGGGCTCGTTCGTCGAGCCGGCCGCCCGGTCGGGCTCTCAGTCCGTCGAGCCCCAGGAGTACACGGAGCTCTTGGCCGCCAGTGGCCTTCGGCTCTCCGAGGCCAAGGCGGCTATCCGTTACTACCGGGAAAAGGTGCGCACCATCCCCATCCGTTATCCCAGCGCGTCGGTGAAGATCTCGACCGAGCCCGAGCTTGAGGGCTACACGGTATGGGAGCCCGGCGAACCGGCCGAAGCCATAGATTGGGTGGCCTCCGCTAGCCTGAGCCGCACCCCTGTCCCCGGACTTACGACCCTTAAGCGTGTGTACAATCAGACCCCCGAGCCCAGTGGCGCTCGCCAGCCCTACGACTTGGACCTTTATGTGGACTGTTCCGGGTCCATGCCCAACCCGCAGCGCCAACTCTCCTATCCGGCGCTGGCCGGCGCCGTGCTTTGTCTTGCCGCTTTGCGTTCCGGCGCGCGGGTTCAGGCCTGCCTCTGGAGCGGCGCGCGACAGTGTTTGGTCACCGAAGGCTTCGTCCGGGATGAACGCCAACTGCTTGGCGTGCTCACCGGTTATTTCGGCGGTGGTACCAGCTTTCCGATTCATCGCTTGAGGGAGACCTATGCGAAGCCTATGGCACGCCCGACGCACATCGTTGTTCTATCCGATGAGGGCGTGAGCACCCTGTTTGAACAGGATGACCAGGGTAACGAGGGCGCGGACATCAGTGCCCGCGCGCTCAAACACTGCGGCGGCGCCGGCCACTGGGTACTTGATATGAATCTGGACCTGGGCGGGGTCGTGTCCCCCTGGCAGGAGCGATGGGTGGCCCCGCTGCGCCTGGGGCTTGAACAGGGGTGGCAGCTCCATCAAGTGGCCGGCCTGCCGGCGCTGCTGGAGTTCGCCCGGGCTTTCGCCCAAGACCACTATGGGCCCCGGCGATGAGTATGAGAGAGGGGCCGGCCCTATCCCGGTTGCACCGTCGCCTGCTTGCCTTTCCAACAGGGGGCGCGACCGATGTGAATATTGCCGCACTGACCCACGACTTGCTCTGGACCTTCGCGCGGGAAGGTGAAGGGTTACCCGAGCTTCCCCAAGCCTTGCCTGCGTCCTCCCCCAAGCCGTTACTCGCCACCTTGGTGTGGTTGTTGGCGGATGAGAGCTTTCGCGGTTACCCTCTGACGCCGGAACAAGTGGTGCACGTACTGGATGGCTTTGCCAGAACCGATACCCTGGCGAACCCGTTCAGTGAGCGAGGCATTGCCAGCGAGGATTGGCGAGAGGAGGTGCTGCGGCTTCTGCTCAGTGCTTTAAACTTATTTCCCGAGGGGGAAACCCTTGTGCAGGCGGAGGACCGGCTGCTTATGGTGAGCTCCTCGGAGCGGCGCCGGGTACTCGATGCCGCCCGCGCCGCTGAGCAGCGTGCCGCGGCCGTTCGCCAAGCACTGGCGGAACAAAAGGCCCGGGAAGCGGCTGACAAATACAGCCGCGAGTGAAACCGATGACGAAGAACTATGAAGACAACTGGCCCCAGTTGCCCGAGTACGCCAAGGCCCGCCTACAGCACTTGCGGGATGCGCCGGACGCCCCGCAATTTACCGGGCAAAGTGGCGCCCGCTTGCAGCCGGCCGAGCTGGATCGTTTGATGAAAAGCAAGCCCGCCCTGCAAGCGGACCCCCAGGCGTCACCCGATTGGCTGGCGACGTTCGTGCACCAGTGTCTGAGTCAGGTGCCGCGTTATCGTTCATACACAACCGAGTACGCCAGGCATTCGTTTGAAGCGCTCCCTTGTGTCTCTCGGGCAGATCTGAGCGCCGATATTGGCGCTTTCGTGCCCGACAACCTGCCATTGGATGAGCTAATTGCCTATGAAACCAGTGGGACGACGGGTCATCCACTGATTATTCCGTCCCACCCCCGTGTGGCCGCCCGGTATCATTGTTTTCATGAAAAGGCGCTCAACTGGCACGGGGTGGATTTACGTGGGCAGGATGGGGCCACCGGCGTGGTTTTGGCGGGCTTTCAGAAGCGTTGCTTTACGTACGTATCGGTCATTCCCTACTGGGGGTACAAAGGCTTGGTCAAGCTTAACCTCCACCCCGATGACTGGCCAGAGCCCAAGGCTCGCCAGCGCTACCTGGACACCCTTAAGCCAATCCTGATCTCGGGGGACCCGTGCAGCTTCATTGAGTTGCTCGCCATAGAGTTGAAACATAAACCCAAAGCGCTTTTGTCCACGTCGATGACGCTTCTAGAGGGGCTTCGCCAGCGGCTGGAGAGTACATTTGAATGCCCGGTGGTGGACTGCTATTCAATGAACGAAGCGGGCCCCATCGCCGCGGCCGATGGCCGCTACCCCGGTATGCGATTACTTCAGCCGCATCTGCACGTGGAAATCGTTAATTGTTCGGGCGAACCTCAGCCATTGGGTGTTCGAGGGGAGGTCTGCCTTACCGGCGGCTTTAACGACTACTTGCCTTTGTTGCGCTACCGAACCGGGGATTACGCTTCTCTATGGCGTAGTCCGGAAGGTCACTTCTACCTGAACGCATTGAGTGGACGTCCACCCGTCCGTTTTTATACTCAGAGTGGTTGGATTAACAATGTGGACATGACCCACCGGCTTCAGCCGTTTGCCCTGTCACAGTTCCAACTCCATCAGAATCGGGACGCAAGTGTGACGTTACAGTTATCGGAACACTGCGACCAGCATCAACTTATGAACACGTTGACCGATGTTTTCGGGTCGAACTGGCCCATCAAGATTCAGCAGACAATGGCCCGAACAGAAAAGGTGGTCCAGTACACCAGCGACTTTCCCGGAGGCTTGTGCCAATGATTTCCCTGCAAGCGTTGGAATACGGTGCCAACGCGGTCTATCTTATTAGCGTTTTTTTGGCAGCTCGCAACAGCATTCATACCTGGTGGATCGGTGTGGTTGGCTGCCTTTTGTTCGGGTGGCTGTTCTACCGCGTTCAACTCTACGCGGAGGTCAGCCTCATGGGCTTCTATGTAGTGACCAGTTTTATCGGCTGGTACCACTGGGCCCAGGGGAAGGCAGAGTCTGCCATAAGAACAACGCATTGGTTTGAGTTGGGTTTATACCTACTGGCCGCGCTGGTGGTTACGGGGCTTTACGGTTTTGTTCTGGGGCTGACAACCGATGCTTTTGCCCCGTTATGGGATTCGGCGGTCACGCTCTTTAGCGTACTGGCGCTGTTTTTGATGATGCATCGTCGTATCGAGTGTTGGTGGTTCTGGTTGATAGTCAACACGCTTGCCATTCCGCTGTACTTGGAGAGGGAACTTTGGGTGACGGCGGCGGTGTATACGCTCTTCTGGTTTAATGCTTGGTATGGTTTTTTTGTATGGCATCGTCAATATCGAAGCGCGCTGCGAAACACTTCGGAACCGGTCTCGTCGTAGGCAAGTTCTCCCCATTGCATCACGGCCACCGCTACCTTCTGGATCGTGCGCACGAGGAGTGTGAGCGGCTCGTGGTCATAAGCTATTCGCGACCCGAGTTTCCGGGGTGCACCAAAACGCTCAGGGAGCACTGGCTGGCCCGTTGGGCTCCTCGAGCTCAACGGCTGGTTATCGACGCGGCGGACTGTGCCCGGTGGCAGGTTAGCGCCGAATGGGCTTTGGCTATGCCCGACAATGGCGCCGCCGACCGGGAGCAGCAGGCGTTCTGCTTGGCACTATGGCGGCATCTGTTCCCGGACGTTCTCCTTGATGCGGTATTTACCAGCGAGGCTTATGGGGATAGCTTTGCCAGCTACCTTAGCGAAGGTTTGAACCGGCCGGTGGTTCACCGGTGTGTTGATCGGAAGCGTCTCAGATGGCCGGTATCGGGATCAGGAGTGCGGTCCACGGGTATGGGGGGCAGCTCCTTTTGTGAAGGCGAAATACTCGCGGACATGCGCTGTGCCCGTATTGCATTGGTGGGGGCGGAGTCCACGGGAAAAACCACGCTGTGCCGCGAACTGGCGGAGTCTTTGGGTGTGCCCTGGGTCCCGGAATACGGCCGAGAGCTCTGGGTGCGTCGCCAGGGAGAGTTAACTCCTGAGGATCTCCTGGAAATCGCCCGGGTGCAAATCGAGCGGGAGGATGCTGCCGTGCGGCGTGCCCGGTTAGAGGGTGCCTCGGTCGTGCTTTGCGATACCACGCCCCTGACGACCCTGATCTATTTTCGTGCGCTCTTTCCTGGCCGGCCCGTCCCGGCTGAGTTGCTCGCATTGGCGGAGCGCCCCTATCACCAGTGGTGGCTATGTGAGCCCGACTTCCCCCTGGAACAAGATGGCACTCGGCAAGACGAGACCTTTCGTCAGGCGCAGCACCACCAGTACCTCGCCGAGCTGGAAGCTAGAGAAGTCTCCTACTTGCCTTTAACCGGAACACTGAACGAGAAGAAAGTCCGGCTCTCCCGCTACATCAACAACCAAGTCGCCTCTGCCTAAAACCGTGTTCGCCTGCCGCCAGAGCCGCTCGCAAAATCCCACACTTTAGGCTATGGTACTCTTTAGCCAAATGGTCACAATGAATACAAGAGAGTGAGCCATTGGCAAGACACAATAAGCAGTGAGGGGTACCTATGCTAAAGACAATGAAAGCCATTGCCCGGCCGTTGACCGTGGCGCTTGGGGCGAGCGCCCTGTTCAGTGCCTGTACGGCTCCGGGCGTGGGGTCGGAGAAGGGTGACAGTGGCGCCCGGTACGAGCTGACCGAGAAGGCCTATTTTGCCCGCCCGGGGGTCAATGTTCTGCCGTTCAGCAACCCGCCCGGTGGCCTGTTCTTTGATGCTAAAACCAGCGGCGTGGAGATTATTCACCACGGCGAGCGCACCGCCACCAATGGGGATGTGCGCCTCCAGGCGACGCCCGAGCAGTGGGACGGCATGGGCCAGTTGGTGGAGCGCCGCGTCGAGGCCGACAAGCACCGCGTGGTGACTGAATTGGCCTATCCCGAGCATGACTTTCGCTATCAAGTGATAGCCACCACCGAGAATGGCAAGGTACGCATTCGCGTGCACCTGGACGAGCCCCTGCCGGCCCACCTTGAGGGCGAGGCCGGGCTGAATATGGAATTCCTGCCAGCGGCCTATTTTGGCAAGGGCTATTTGGCCGATGGCGCGGCCGATACCTTCCCCCGCCACCCGGCGGGCCCCATGCGGGTCAATGAGGACGGTCGCACGGTCTCCACGCCCATTGCCCAGGGCCGCGAGCTGGTGCTGGCGCCGGAAGACCCCGAGCGCCGGGTATTGATTCGCAACCGGCACGACGACCGAGACCTGATGCTGTTCGATGGTCGCAACAAAGCCCAGAACGGCTGGTACGTGGTGCGGAGCATGCTGCCCGCCGGTAAAAGCGGTACCGTGGCCGAATGGGAGCTGGACATTAACGGCATTCCGGGCTGGACTCGGGACCCGGTAATCAGCTATTCCCAGCTCGGTTACCACCCGGATCAGCCCAAGCAGGCGGTGGTGGAGCTCGATAGCAACGCCTCGGGCACCGACGCCATGCGCCTGATCAAGGTTGGGGAAAATGGCCAAACCGCCACAGTGCTGGAGAAGGACCCCGAGCCGTGGGGCGAGTATTTGCGCTACCGCTACCTGACGTTTGATTTTTCGGATGTCAGCGAGCCGGGCCTGTACCAACTGGAGTACGGGGACCAGACATCGGGCGTATTCCGCATTAGCGATGAAGCCCGCAGCGACACTTGGCAGCTCACTCTGGATGTGTTCTTCCCCGTACAGATGGACCATATGACCGTGCGCGAAGCCTACCGGGTCTGGCACGGTGCCTCCCATCTGGATGACGCCTTGCAAGCGCCCCCGAACTACGAGCACTTTGACCTCTTTGCCCACGGCGATACCACCGATACCGAATTCGAGCCCTTCGAGCATATTCCGGGCCTGAACTACGGTGGCTGGTACGACGCCGGGGACTACGACATTCGCACCCAGTCCCAGTACTTTACGGTGCAGCACCTGGTGCACGTCTGGGAGCAGTTCGGCATTGACCGGGATACCACCACGGTCTCGCAGGATAAACGCTATACCCAGATTCACCGCCCGGACGGCGAGCCGGACCTGCTGCAGCAAATCGAGCACGGTACCCTGGGGCTGATCGCTCAGCATAGGGCCGTGGGCCACGCCATTCCTGGCATTGTGGCGGGCCACCTGTACCAGTATCCCCACCTGGGGGATGGCTCCACCAAAACCGACAACAAAGTCTACGACCCGAGCCTGGATCCTCTCTCGGATGAGCGCTCCGTGGGCGAAATGTACGAGCCCTCGACCGTTGACCCCACGCCCGAAGAGCCGGTGATGAAGGAAGAGGGCGACCGCAGCGGCCGTTTCGATGACCGCTGGGCCTTTACCTCCAATACCACCGCCCTCAACTACGGCTCTGCCGCCGCGCTGGCCGCCGCCAGCCGGGCCCTGAGTGGTTACAACGATGAGTTGGCGCAGGAAAGCCTGGCCACCGCTGAAAGCGTGTGGGACTATGAAGCGGGGCGTGAGCCCAATACCTTCCGGGTCGGGAACACCACCGGACGCGGTCTCAACGAAGAGCACCTGAAAGCGGCGGTGGAGCTGCTGCTGGCCACCGAGAAAGAGCGCTATGCCCAGGCGGTGAGCGATCTGCTGCCGAAGGTTCGCGATGACTTTGCCGGTCACGCCTTTATGCTGGTGCTGGCGTTGCCCTATATGGATGAGGCTTACCGGCAAGAGCTGGAGCAACTCACCCGTGACTACCGGGCGAGTATCGCGCAGGTCGAGGCGGACAATCCGTTCGGCGTGCCCATTACCCGTGGCGGCTGGGCCGGAGCCGGTACGGTTGTCGGTTTTGGTATTACCAACTACTGGCTCAATCGTGCCTTCCCGGAGATTGTGGAAGAGGAGTTGGTGCATCGCAGTCTCAACTTTATCTATGGGCTGCATCCGGCTTCCAACTACTCGTTTGTGTCCGGCCTGGGGCCAGACTCCCAGACCATTGCTTACGGTAACAACCGGGCGGACTTCTCGTTCATTCCGGGCGGGATCGTTCCGGGCATTCTGGTACTGCCGCCGGACTACCCGGAGAATAAGAGCAACTGGCCTTTCTTCTGGGGGCAGAACGAGTATGTGATCACGGTGGGGGGTAGCTACCTGTTTCTCGCCAAGGCGGCCGAGTCATTGCTGGCACACTGATCCTCAGCTTTGTTAAACGCTCTGCGCAACGGCGCCCTACTCGGGCGCCGTTGTTGTCTGTGGGGCGCGCATTTCCCTTCCTCTGACGAGGCTCAATAGCCTGTAAACTTCTGCAAGTCTCGCAACACTCTTTGAGTTCCATGGTCAAACCGTTAAAGTAACGGCTCACGGGATGAACCCTCGACTGATCGGACCTGGATTTTGTTAACGTTTTTTCTCCCTTCGCGGAGGCGACGCCGGAGCATTGGGCTCGGCCTCGTCCTGCTATTGCTTGCCCCCTTCACTTGGGCCGCCCCCGACATCAAGGTTGAGGGAGGCGGTAGCGCGCTGCGCGAAAATGTCCGCAACTTTCTCTCCATCGGGGAGGAGCCGTGCGATACGGCGCTGTGGCGTCTGCGCGCACGTATGCGAGAGCTCGAAAGCCAAGTACAGTCCGCCGCTCAGGCATTGGGCTACTATCATCTGGAAAGCGAGCGCGAGCTCTCCCGAGACGATGAATGCTGGTCGCTCACCATTACCCTGCATCCCGGGGAGCCCGTGCATGTCACCGAAATGGACTTTAGGGTCAAAGGGGAAGGCGGCGAGGACGGTACCTTCCAGAGCATTCTTGAGGAGCCGAATCTGGAAAAGGGCGATGTACTGCACCACGGCCATTACGAGTCCCTAAAAAGCCGTTTTAATGTGGTGGCCTCAGCGAACGGCTACTTCGAGGGGCAGTTTGAGCGGGCCCGGGTGACGGTTGATAGGGATGAGTATAGCGCCCGGGTGGAGTTGGTCTACAACACCGGACCCCGCTATCAATTTGGCGAAATCAACCTAAAGCACGACGTTTTAAAGGAGTCATTCGTGCGCCGCTATCTAACCTTTGAACCGGGCGAGCCCTATGACACCGATCCGCTGCTGGCGCTGAAAAGCCGTTTGAACGCGGCCAATTACTTTCGCTCGGTGCGTGTCACGCCACAGCTTCAGGGGCTCGAGGGCGAGCGGGTCCCCGTCGATATCGAGTTGGAAGGGCGCAAGCGGCACGCTTACTCCGCCGGTGTGGGCTATGCGACGGACACGGGCGCCCGGCTGCTTCTGGGGTATGAAAACCGCTACGTGAATCGCAGTGGTCACTGGTTTAACGCCGACCTACAAATATCGGAAGTGGGCGCTAATGTCGAGGCTTCCTACAATATTCCCATGACCCGCCCCGCCCATGAAACGCTTCGCTTCTACTCCGGTTACCAACGGGAAGAGACGGACAACACCGACAGCGACGTCACTACGCTGGGTACGAGTTATACCCGCTCGGAAGAAGACAGCGACTGGCTGCAAACATACTCGCTTAACTTCGAACGCGAATACTACGAAGTGGGGGGCGAGCCCGAGCAACGTTCGGATTTGTTGATCCCGGCCTTTAGCCTTTCGCGTACTCGTAGTGATGGCAGCAATTACCCCACCTCGGGCTGGAGCTTTCTCGGTCGTATATCCGGCTCGCCCTCCTCTTTGGGCTCCGATACGAGCTTCGTTCAACTCTATGGCCGGATTAAGGGCATATATGGCATCGGGCCGGGGCGGGTGCTGTTGCGGATGGAAGGCGGCATCACGGAAGTGGGTGAGCTGGGCGACTTGCCGGTCTCCCAGCGCTTCTTTGCCGGCGGCGACGCCAGTGTGCGCGGTTACGAGTACAAGTCCATCGGCCCCACCGATATTAATCCCCAAACCGGTGACCCCATCGTGGTGGGGGGGCGAAACCTCATTACCCAAAGCGTCGAATACGATTACCGCTTTAAGTCCAACTGGGCCGTGGCCGCCTTCTTTGACCAGGGCAATGCCTTTGATCATTCCGATGTGAACATGATGCGCAGTGCGGGTATTGGGTTTCGCTGGATCTCACCCATCGGCCCGGTGCGCGTGGATTTCGCCCGCGCGCTTGACGGGCACGAAGGTTGGCGCCTGCACCTGAGCATGGGGCCCGATCTATGAAGTGGTTCTGGCGAGTGCTGAAATGGTTGCGCTGGACATTGCTCGGCCTGGTGGGTGTATTGGTTGTGGCCCTGGCGCTGGTCAGTGCCATCCTGGCCACCGAGCCTGGCAGCCGCTGGCTGCTCAACCAAGCGGCGCAGCGGTTGCCCCTGCGCTTTGAGGGCATGAGTGGCGACCTGGTCACCGGGCTGGATGTGCAGTCGGTGGAGTATCGCCTGGAAAACCAGTGGTATCGCGTGGAGGATCTGTCTTTCCGTTGGCAACCCCTGTCGTTGCTTTATAGCGCGGTCTCGGTCCAGTCATTGCGGGCCAGCGCCGTTGAGCTTCACTTGCCGCCCCCGGCCGAAGAGGAAGAGCCGGCGAGCGCCTCCGAGCCCATGCAATGGCCGGATCTCTCTCTGCCGGTAAGGATTGAGCTCGGCGGTGTCGACCTGCGCAATATCCGGATTCATCGGGGGGAGACCGAAACTCCGCTGGAGCGCGTGAGCGGGACCCTTAGCCTGGGAGCGTTTAATTTGCGGGTATGGGAGTTGGACGTGGTCGCTCCCACCTATGGCGCCACCGCCGATGGCCGCATTGGCGTTAGCTATCCCTACGATGCCGACTTGGCCTTGAAGTGGCATTACCGGTTGCAGTCTCCCGACGGAGAAGGCCTGGAGTTTCGTGGGGAAGGCGATGTGAAAGGCGATTTAACCAGCCTGAAAGCGAGCCACCAGCTCCACTCGCCGGTCATGCTTGAGAGCGACATACGGTTTTGGCCCAACCTCGGTGATTCCCAGGCGCAGCCGCAACTGGTGATGGACAGCCGTTGGCCCGAGCAGGGGGTGCCCTCCGCCGTGGGGGTGCCCGAGGCGCTCGCGGATATGCGCACCAGTGGGCGGGTTCAACTGGATGGTTGGCTCAGCGGGTACCAGGTGGATGCAGCCCTACAGGCCTCCGGCTCGGCTTTGCCGACCCTGGAACTGGATGTGGCGGGCAAGGGGGACCTGGAGCAGTTTAATCTCAAGCCCTTGAAGGTAACGCTGCCGGAGGGCGATCTAGAGGCGCGGGGACGAGTGACCTGGGCGCCAAAACTGCGGTGGGATTTGGCGGTGGCACTGAACCAGTTAAACCCTGCGGCGCTTCCCTGGCCGGTGTTGGAGCCCTGGCCGGGGAGCATTGGTGGGCAATTCACCAGCCAAGGGGAAATGACCCCGGAAGGATTGAAGGCCGGAGTGAATGAGCTGGATATCGCCGGCCAGCTTCGCTCGCTGGCACTGAATTTGACCGGCCACCTCGATTACGATGGGGAGCGCTTGCAAGCGCAGACGCTGGAATTGGCGCTGGGCGCTAACCGGCTGACCCTAAACGGCACCGTGTCTGACCAGCTTGATATTGATGGCCAGTTGTCGGCACCCATCCTCTCGCAACTGGACCCGAGCCTCCAGGGGGAACTGAGCGCCGAGTTTCAATTGAGCGGCTCGCTCAGTGAGCCCGGGGGCCGAGCCACCATCGACGGTGCCGACCTGGCCTGGCAGGATAGCTACAGCGTGGAGCAGCTCACCGTTTCGGCGGTCCGTCGCGGTCAACGCTACCAGGTAGCCCTGGCGGCAGTGGCAGTGGATATTCCCGGTGACGCTCTGCAATCGGTCGCCCTGATTGGCGAGGGTGGCATTGAGGACCATGTTCTCAATGCCACCGTGGTGTCGGAAAACTGGGGGCAAGCCAACTGGCAGCTGGCCGGCGGCTACACCGGCAGTGCCTGGGATGGCGCCTTGACCAATTTCACCTTCGAGCCTCCGGATTTGATTTTCTGGGAGCTGGATCGGGAGGCCCCGATGACCTTTGCCGCCGATGAAGTAGTGGTCCGCTCCCTGTGCCTGAGTCCGGCCCCCCGGTGGCGTCAGAACGAAGAGGAGTCAGACCCGCAGGGGCCCACGGAGGGGCGCCTCTGTGTCGATGGTCAATGGCAGGCCCAGGGCGGTGCCAGCGCCATAGCGCTGGTGGAGGGGTTGCCGCTTCGGCTCGCCCAGCGCTGGCTGACCCCGGAAGTGGTCGTGGAGGGCACGTTGGAGGGGCGGTTGGAACTCCTGGCTCCGGCCCAGGCTTCACCCAACGCCCAGTGGTACCTGGAAACCCGCAACGGGGCGCTGCGCTACCAGTTCGGTGAGGAAGACTCGGAAGTGTTCGAGTGGCAAGGTACCCGCTTTGAGGGGGCTTGGAAGGAGGGTCAGCTGGACGCCCAGTTGCGCAGCGACTGGGGAGATCAGGTGGGCAGCCTACAGGCCAATTTGGGCGTTGATACGGACAGCGGTGCCCTGGACGGCCGGCTTCAGGCTGACTTCCACGCCCTTGAGCCGCTGGAGGCCCTGGTGGCTCAGCTACAGGACGTTCGAGGCCAGTTTACCGCCGACGTGCAAGTCTCCGGCCAGGTTCAGCAACCCGAGGTCAGCGGTGAGCTGCGGCTGTCGGAGGCGAGCGCCAAGCTTCCCGAGCTGGGGCTGGAGCTGCAAAACCTGAGCCTGCGGGCGCAAGCCGGCAACAACCAAGTGGGGTTGCAAGGGCAGGTGAGCTCCGGCGAAGGGCAACTCACCCTCGAGGGCCAGGTGGATAGCCCTTGGGGCGCGCAACGGCATATCAGCCTCACAGTGACCGGGGAGCGGTTTCAAACTCTGAATACCCGTGAGCTGATGGTATTGGTCACCCCGGACCTGACGCTGGAAATAACGCCTGAGCGTATCGACCTGACCGGCAGCGCCGTGATTCCCAAAGCCCGAGCCAAGTTCAAGTCATTGCCCCAGTCCGCGACGCGTGTCTCGGACGATGTGGTGATAAAAGACCCGGACGGGGGCGTGAGCGAACAGGATGGGCGCACCGTGCACGTCGATCTAAGTACCTCTCTGGGTGATGATGTGCGCTTCTCGGGTTTCGGCCTGGAGAGCCGTTTATCCGGTCAACTGCAGGTCATTAAAGGGCCGGAAAGAGGCTTGCTCGCCATCGGCGAAGTCGGCGTCGCCGAAGGTCACTATAAAGCCTACGGGCAAGACCTGACCATTGAGCGCGGGCGCCTGATTTTCCAAGGCCCCTATGACAACCCCGGGTTGGACATTCGCGCGACCCGAACCATTGATGACGGCGTCGATAGTGACATTATTGTAGGGCTGCAGATTAATGGCACCTTACAGCGGCCCAGAAGCGAAGTCTTCTCCAACCCCTCGTTGCCCGACAGCGAGGCCATGGCGATGTTGTTTACCGGCAAGTCGCTCAACTCCTCCTCTTCCTCCGATGCCTCCATGCTGGTCAACGCTATCGGGGGCCTTGGCCTTAAACGCAGCGGCTTTATTACCGCGGAAATTGCCGACACTTTCAGCTTGGATGAGTTTCGTATTGAGACCGAAGACAACGTCCGGGAAAGCTCCCTGTACATCGGCAAATACCTGACGCCGGACCTGTTTGTGCAATACGTGGTGGGGCTGTTCGACCAGACCTCCAGCGTTGGGTTGCGCTACGAAATAACCGAGTCCCTGCGCCTGGAGGCCGAGTCAGGGCTGCACCAGAGCGTGGATCTGATTTACAAAATCGAGCGCTAGCGTTTTTTCAACAGCTGGCTAGCGCAGCAAGGCGGTGGCCCCTCTCAGGAACTCGGAAGCCCGCTCGGCATCCAGGGGCCGGCTGAAATAATAGCCCTGCATATCGTGGCACCCGAGGCGACGCAGAAACTCCTGCTGCTCGCGGGTTTCCACCCCCTCGGCAATCACTCTGAGCCCTAAGCTCTGGGCCAGGGTGATAATGGTGCTGATGATCACCCGGTCGTCGTTGTCTCGGGTAATGTCGCGCACGAACGATTGGTCGATCTTTAATTTACTGATTTTAAAACGCTTGAGGTAACTCAGGGAGGAGTACCCCGTGCCGAAATCATCCATGGACAGGCTTACTCCCGCCTCATGCAGCCGGTTGATCATATCGACTGCCCGCTCCGGGTCATCCATGGTCATGCTCTCGGTCAGCTCCAGTTCCAAATACTCCGGTGGCAGGGAGGCATCGTCCAGGATCGTCATAATCAGATCCGGCAGGCTCGGCTGGTGGAATTGCGCGGCGGAGAGGTTGATGGCGATTTTCGGAGGCGCAATACCATCGTCGATCCAGCGGCGAAGCTGTTGGGTGGCCTCGCGCAATACCCACTCCCCCAGGGGTACAATCAATCCACTGCTTTCGGCGATGGGAATAAACTCCCCCGGCGAAATGGTGCCTATTTCCGGGTGCGTCCAGCGCAGCAGGGCCTCGAAACCGATAGTCGCCCCGGTGAGCATCTCCTGTTGCGGCTGGTAGTAAAGTTCAAATTGGTTGGTTTCCAGTGCCTGGCGCAGGGCGTTCTCAATCTTCATCAACCGCACATAGTGGGTTTGCAACTCGGGCGTGAAAAAACTGTAGGTGTTGCGACCTTTTTGCTTGGCCCGATACATGGCGATGTCGGCGTTGGTGTAGAGCTGGCTTAAATGGTCGCCGTCCTCCGGGTAAAGGGCAATGCCCACAGAGCTGCTGACCGACAGGTCATAACCGTCCACACGGAAGGGCCGGTTGAGCAGCGTCAGCAGCTTTTGCGCGGCGTGAGCGGCGCCGCTGGCGTCGGTGCTCGGCAATAAAAGAATAAACTCATCGCCTCCGGGGCGGGCGAACGTGTCTTCTTCCCGCACCATGGCCCGTAGCCGTTCGGCAAAGGCCTGGAGCAACCGGTCACCGGCCTTGTGCCCGAGAGAGTCGTTGATGTTTTTGAAATTATCCAGGTCCAGGAACAAGAGCGCCAAGGTATCGTCGGTGCGCTCGGCAATTTTCAGGGCGAATGTAGCCCGTTCTTCCAGCAGGGACCGGTTGGGCAGGTGGGTCAGGGGGTCGTAATAGGCCAGGCGGTGGATCTCTTCCTGGTCTTCTTTTAAGCGGCTGATGTCGCTGATGATGCCGATGTAATACAGGGTGCGTCCCTCATCATCGGTGAGGTCACTCACACTGAGCCACTCGGGGTAAATTTCACCATTCTTGCGTCGGTTCCAAACCTCGCCCTGCCACACGCCTCGGTGTTCGATTTCATGCCACATGCCGCGAAAAAAGTCGGGGTCGTGCCGGCCTGAGGAAAGCATGCTGGGCCGCTGACCGAGGGCTTCCTCCTCGGAGTAGCCGGTGATCCGGCTAAAGGCATTGTTTACCATGACGATCCGTTCTTCCGCATCGGTAATAAGCACGCCCTCGCTACCGCGCTCGAACACCTTCGCCGCCAGCTCCAGCTGTGCTTCGTTTTCCACTTGTTGGCTGATGTCGGTGTGGGTGCCTACGGTTATGCCGCGAAGCTCGCCTTCTTCATCCCGCAGGGCTTGGCCTCGGGAGAGAATCCAAACCCAGTGGCCGGCGGCATGCTTCAGTCGGAAGCGGTTTTCATACATGCCCTCGGCGCCGGCGTCGATGTAGCGAGTAAAGGTCGCCCAGGCTGCCTCCCTGTCCTCGGGGTGGAGCAAGTCGATCCAGGTTTCGGTCAGGTTGGGTTGGCCGTTCATGGGGTAATCGCTGTGCAGGCGCCCCAACATGGAAAAGTATTCCGGGCTGCACTGAAGGTAGTCTCGGCTGTGAAAATACTCCCACGCTCCAGTGTTTGAGGCGGCTATCAAGGTGCGGTAGCGCTCCAGGTTGGTGGTCAGCTCCCGAGTGCGCTGGAGCACCTCCCGCTGCAAGTAGCGTTTGTGCCAGCGTAGGTCCAGCAACGCCTTGACCAAGTAAGCCAGCAGCGCCGCGGCCATCACCGCCGGGGCCCACGCCATTCCCAGCCACGAGTAGGGCGCCCAGCCAGCGGTGGGGGCCATTGCCAGGGTCCAGGTATTATTGGGCAGGCTGATCACCTGCTCCACCGGTGCATGGAGCGGGGCTTGCGTGTTGCCCGCGATGAACTGACGGTTACCGGGCTCTGGCCCCTCGCGCCAAAGTTGGTAGTGGTAGCCTTGGGCTTCCAAGTCGGCCAGGCGGCTCACCTCCAGCAGCCGTTGAAGCCTGATGGTCACGCCGGTGAAACCCCAGAATTGGCCGTTAATCCTCACGGGGTAGCGGGCCACCATGCCTTGTCCGCCTTGAACCAGGTCCAAAGGGCCGGCGACGCTCAGCTCCCCCGATTGCCGTGCCCGCCGAGTCTCAAGCCCCTGAGTTTTATCCTCAAGCGGGTTGAAGCCAATGATCCCTTGGTTCGCGGCCTCGGGCATAACGTGGGAGACAATGCCCCCGGGCGCCAGGGAAAGCGTGTGCACATTGGGGTAAAAGCTCAACATGTCACCGGCAATGGTCTCAAAGCGGGCTTGGATGCTTTCGGAATTGCGAACGAAGGTCGCGAGCGTGTAGGTTGCCGATAGGGAGTGGCGCAGGTGGGCTTCCAGAATGCGGGCGCGGTCGGCCGCCTGGGTGGACGTTTGCAACCGCTTCTCGCGCAGGTGAGAGCTACGCTCATCCATTACCCAGTACGAAAACAGTCCCATACCGAGAAGGAACGTTACCAAGGCCGCCAGCCAGAAGGAGGCGCGAGGATAGTCTTCAGTCAGGGGTGAACGGGAGTTGGTCATAACCGGGGGGCGCGCGCCTCGCAAAGTCGGTTCGCTGGGTAGCTCAAGTATAGCGGTGTCTCGGGGGGTTTGGCTAAAACGAGCGTGGGACCGTGCCCGTCACTCTGCTGGCTTGGGATTTGCTAACATGGTGGTTTTGTTCAGCAAGCGGGGGAGCCTGTGTCCAAGATGATTGATATCGGCGTTAATTTAACCAGCGGGCGGTTTCACAAGGATTTAACGCAGGTAATGGACCGAGCGCGGGAAGCGGGCGTGGTGGCTCAAATCGTAACGGGCACTTCGGTGCGCGCCAGTGAAGAGGCGCTGGAACTGACACAAGCCTACCCAAACGAGCTGTATGCCACCGCCGGGGTTCACCCTCACGATGCCAAAAGCTGGAATGATGAATCCGCCGCCAATCTCTCCGCCTTGGCGCGTGCCCCGGGTGTCGTGGCGCTGGGGGAGTGCGGTCTGGACTTCAACCGCAACTTTTCCCCACCGGAGGACCAGTTGGTCTGCTTCGAGGCGCAGCTCGCCCTGGCGGTGGAACTGCAAAAACCCGTCTTCCTGCATCAGCGGGACGCTCACGAAGCCTTTATGCCCATTTTACAGCGGTATCGCCCGCAATTGACTGGCGCAGTGGTGCACTGTTTTACCGGCACTCGGGCGGAGCTGGAGGACTATATGGCTTTGGATTGTGCGATCGGGGTTACCGGTTGGGTATGCGATGAGCGCCGGGGCGGTGAGCTGCGCGAGCTGGTAAAACACATTCCCGCCCACCGGTTAATGGTTGAAACCGACGCCCCTTATCTGACCCCCCGCAACCTGCCGACAAAGCCGAAAGGCAACCGTAACGAGCCGGCGTTTCTGCCCTACGTGATTGAGAAGGTGGCCGAGTGTCGGGGTGAGTCGGCCGAGCCGCTTGCGCGGCAGACCGCGGAAAACGCTCGAGCGTTTTTTCAGCTATAGCCCTCTGCAAAAAAGCCGCTGGCGGGGAGCTCAGCGGCGTTTGGCGTCCATCGTTCAACGAGTGTTACCAGGCCTGGTCTGGTGTGTCCGGGTTGATCACCTCTTTGGAAACGCCCGTCCCCAACTGAACATCCTCTTCACTAATGCCGCCATTGAGGTAAACGGCGCCCGTGTAGCGGCCTTCCAGGCGCAGCGGACCGCCACTGACGTTGTCGCTCAGGTTGACATCGTTGAAGTGCACTTCATAGGAGTCGTCCACGGTCATTGCCAGGGAGTCCGATTCGATGGACACATCGTTCATGACGAGGTTTTTCACCCGAACGATGCGCGCGCCCATCTCCGCGTTGGTGATCGTGATGTTGCTCAGGGTAATGTTCTCCAGCCACTTCTCCGGCAAGCCGATCAGTGAAATGGCGGTGGGCACGGTGTCGATGGTGACATTGCGAATGTCGATGTTACGCACGGTGGGCGCCACGCCCGTCGCTTGCGGGCCAGTGTAGAAACTGTTGAAATTGATGGCCTCGTAAGTGATGTTCTTCATGGTGACATCGCGCACATAAATGTTCTCGATCACATTGCCCCGGCCGCGTTCGGTTTTAAAGCGAATGCCGCGGTCACTGCCATCGAAGTAGGCGTCGTGGACGTAGATGTTGCGTAGCCCCCCGGAGGTTTCACTGCCAAACACCACACCGCCGCTGCCGGTGCGCACGTTCTTCGCTTCGAAATGGCGCACCACCACGTTTTCCGAGGGAATATCGAGCGCCAGCGCTTCCTCGTTCAGCCCGGACTTCAGGACCACTGCGTCGTCCCCGGTCTGGAAGTGGTTGTACTCAATGAGGACGTTTTTGGAGGAATCCACTACCACGCCGTCACCGTTGGGCGCTCGCAGGCTGTTGATGTCCACATCGCGCACGATAATGTTCTCGCTGTAAATCAGGTGAACGTTCCACATGGGGCTGTCCAACAGGTGAACGCCTTCCACCAGGATGTTCTTGGACTTCCAGAACACAATAAAGCTTGGGCGCATCCCCTCGACGCCCGCGCCTTTGCCCCAACCGCGGTGAGACAGCGGAATCTGCGTCATCAGTGCGCGCGGCGGAGCCCCGTGTTGCTCAAACCACTCCCACCAGTGGTCGCCTTGGGCGTTTAGCTGGCCCTGGCCGGTCAGCGCTACGTTCTCCACCTCCGAGGCGTAAATCATAGGCGCGTAGTTGTAGGCCTCCACACCTTCGTGGCGTTGGGGTACCACCGGCAGGTAGTCGTCCTTATCGGTACTGAACAGAACCTCGGCGCCCTCGGCGATGTGCAAGTTGATGTGGCTTTTGAGGTGGATGGAACCGCTCAGCCACTTGCCCTCTGGGATGATCACACGGCCGCCACCGGCTTCGTGGGCGGCATTAATCGCCTGGTGCACCGCGTCGGTGATCATATTGTCCCGGTCGTTGCTCATTTCCTTGGCGCCGAAATCTCGAATATTAAAGCGCTTGTCGGGAAAAGTGGGCCGCTCCAGTTGGGGCATTTCGAACGGCGGGTTCAGGGGGGCGATTTTCTGGGGCACTGGGCCCATCTGGGCAAATGCGGGTAGCGCGGCGGCTATTAGGGCAGCGGCACCCAGCAGGGAACGTACTGAGCGATGGGGCCACGTCAGTCGTCGCTGAACAGTTGATGGCTTCATAGGTTACTCCCGTCAATAAAATCGGTCTGATTGACATTTATAAGTATTAGAAACGTCATGGTGGGCCTCTCACAACCCCCATAAGCCCCGAGATAGTAGCACTTTTCGGGAGAGCTGTTGACGTTGGCGCGCCCGTTAAAATCGCCACAGACGGGTAATTAGCAGCACCCCGGCACAGGTGAGCCCCACAATCAGCGCCAGCCAGAAACCGCTGGCTCCCAGAGCGGGCACCAGCGAGTCGGTAAAAGTCAGCACGTATCCCAGCGGCAGGCAAATGCCCCAGAAAGAAAGCAGCATAATGCCCAGGGGAATGCGCGTGTCCTTGTAACCGCGCAACGCACTGATGGCGGTGACCTGAAGAATATCGGCCAACTGAAAAATGGCTGCAAAGATCAGCAGCCGACTGCCCACCGCAATTACCTCCGGGTCACTGGTATACAGGCTGACTAGAAACTCTCGTCCAAATAGCAGTACCGGAATATGCACCATGGCGATGCCCAGCCCCAGCAGAAGAGTCGTGCGGGCCAGCAGTCGGGCAGTGTCCGGGGTTTGGGCACCCATGAGAAAGCTCACCCGCAGGGTCAGGGCGAAGCCCAGGCTCAGAGGCACCATAAACACCACGGCGGTGATGTTGAGTACGATCTGGTGGCCGGCCACGACCACCGCCCCCAGTGGCGCCAGGAAAAGGGCGATGACCCCGAACATGCTCACCTCCACAAACATGCTGGCCCCGATGGGCAGACCCAGGCGCAGCAGCTGCTGAATTCGGCTCCAACTGGGCGCGACCCAGTCGCCAATCAAGTGAAAGCGGCGGTAATGCTTACTGAAGTGGAGGTACACCAGCATGATCAGCGCCGCGGCGGTATTGGAAATCGCCGTGGCCCAGCCGCAGCCAATGCCCCCAAGCTCCGGTAGGCCGAATTCGCCGTAAATCAGCACATAGTTCAGGGGCAGATTAATCAGCGCCGAGAGCAGGGAAATCACCATAATGACCCGGGTGTGGCCCAAGCCATCGGTCAGCCCCCTAAGGGACATAATCAGCAGCAGTGCCGGCACCCCCCAGACAAAGGCCTGGAGGTAGCCCGCGGCGATGTGCGCGGTTTCCTCGCCCAGGCCCAGTAGCGGCAGCAGGGGCCCGGCGCTCAGCAGCAGGGCGATCATCAGCACCGTGGAGGCTGCCGCAATGTAGAGGCCCTGCCAGGTCACCGGCATAATTTGCTCGCTCTCGCCGGCGCCCTTGTGGCCTGAAATAGTCGGTTGCTGGGCGCTGAGTACCCCAAAAAAGAACAGCAGCAGGGGGGACCAGAGACTGGTCCCAATACCCACGGCGGCCAAGTCCTCGGCCCGGTAGTGTCCGGCCATGACCGTGTCGATAACCCCGTTGGCCATCTGCGCCAGTTGCGCCACCACAATCGGGCCGCCCAGCAGGGCCAGAGTCTTCCACTCGGTCAGAACCTGCGCGACGCGACCGTCGCTTGGGCGCGTGGGAAGTGGCTGGTGTTCTTCGTCCATCGGTACGGCGTTCCTGGTCGAGGCGTTTTCGGGTCAAGGGTGTGGGCGGAACACTATACCCGAGTTGGGCGGGGCTTTGGCAAAGCCCTTGACCTTAATCCAGAGGCCAGGACAATAGAGCAGCGTTCTACCTGATCAACGGCGGATAAGCTGTAGGCGCATCCGCCGCCAAAAACGCAGGACCACCCACATAACTGTCATCTTTCCGGAGCCTCTAACTTGGCCACCAAACCCAAAACTAAAACCGCCTACGTCTGCAACGAATGCGGCGCCGATTTCACCAAGTGGCAGGGCCAGTGCAGCGAGTGCGGCACTTGGAACAGCCTGTCCGAGGTGCGCCTCGGGCCCACGCCGTCCAACCGCACGGCGCGGTTTGAAGGTTATGCCGGCGCCGCCAGTGGGCAGGTGCAGACCCTGGCCGACATCAGCCTCGAAGATCTGCCGCGGCTGAGTTCCGGGGCGGGGGAATTTGACCGGGTGCTCGGTGGCGGCTTTGTGGCCGGCTCGGTGGTGCTGATTGGCGGCCACCCCGGCGCGGGTAAAAGTACCCTGCTGTTGCAAACACTGTGTCACCTGGCCTCGCGCATGTCCGCGCTCTATGTCACCGGAGAGGAGTCGATGCAGCAGGTGGCCATGCGGGCTCAGCGCTTGGGCGTGCCCACCGATGAGCTGCGGATGCTGAGCGAAACCAGCGTGGAGACCATTTGCGCCACGGCCCAGAAGCTGGCGCCCAAGGTCATGGTGGTGGACTCCATTCAGGTGGTGCACATGACCGATATTCAGTCCGCCCCCGGCTCGGTTTCCCAGGTGCGCGAAAGCGCGGCGTACCTTACCCGCTTTGCCAAACAGACCGGTACCGTCGTCATACTGGTAGGGCACGTGACCAAAGACGGCTCGTTGGCCGGCCCCAAAGTTCTGGAGCACATGATCGACTGCTCTATTTTACTGGAGGGGGATAACGATTCACGCTTTCGCACCCTGCGCGGCACTAAAAACCGTTTTGGCGCCGTGAATGAATTGGGTGTGTTTGCGATGACCGAGCAGGGCATGAAAGCGGTTAACAATCCCTCGGCCATCTTCTTGCAGCGGGCCGATGAAATCTCCTCCGGCTCTGTGGTTATGGTGATGTGGGAGGGCACCCGCCCTTTGCTGGTGGAGATTCAGGCCCTGGTGGATGACAGCCACACCGGCAATCCGCGCCGGGTGGCCGTGGGGCTGGACCAAAACCGCTTGGCCATGCTGTTGGCGGTGCTGCACCGCCACGGCGGCATTATGATGGCGGACCAGGATGTGTTCGTAAATGTGGTCGGTGGTGTTCGGGTTATGGAAACCAGCGCCGACCTCGCGCTCTTGCTCGCGATCGTCTCCAGTTTTCGCGACCGGGCGTTGCCGCAGGATTTGATGGTGTTCGGGGAAGTGGGGTTGTCCGGCGAAATCCGGCCGGTGCCCAGCGGCCAGGAACGCTTGCGCGAAGCGGCCAAGCACGGGTTTAAAAAAGCCATTGTGCCCAAAGGCAACGCACCGCGCGAGAAAAAAGAGGGGCTGGAAGTGATCGCGGTGCGAACTTTATCCGAAGCACTGGATGCGATCGATTAGTTCGGGGCTCTTATCATTCGGTTTCCAGTGTCGTTCGGTTCCTGGTCTGATGGAGGCTTCTATCGTCCCGTGCTCCTACAATGTTACGGTAGTGCGAATTAGCGCAAGCGTAATCCGACAACCGAACGCTGCAGCCGAGATCGAGCAGTCTCGAGCGATCGCTCCAAAAGTCTGAAACTTGCACTATAGTCAAGAGAGCGCCCGGTGTTGCCCAAACACCCTGGAACCATCCTATATCATTCACGTGAGGAATAATTGAAAACAAGGGCTTCTCGCCGGTGGCTCTCGCCGTTTGATGGAAAACTAAAGGAGGATACCGTGGCAAAGCGACTACCGCTTTACTTGGGGGCATCAGCGCTCTCCACTCTCAGCTTGGCGCTGCCGTTGCAAACCCTGGCTGAAAGCAACTTCTCAGCGGGCATCTGGGGTACCTATGCCTATCTGCCCGATGATGAAACCAGCAAAGACACTTGGGGCGCCTTCGAAGGCGAAGCCCTGATTCTTTACGCCGATGGCGTGGCGGACGAGGGGGAGGGCCGCTGGCTTTATTCCGCCGAAATGCGCCTCGGCCCCGGTAGTTTTACTGACCCGGCCAACAACTCCACCGGTGATCAGTTCACCCTGCATAAGGCCTGGGTCGGGTGGCAACTTAATGACGACCATGTGATCAGGGTCGGGAAAAGTCAAGTTCCCTTCGGGTGGAAAACTTACAATTTTTGGCCCGGTGACATCTTGTTGGCCGGGTTCGGCGACCAGATGGATGTCGGTGTCAAACTCTCGGGGGAGCGCGGGCGCTGGGATTACGACGCGGCGCTTTACCTTGCCGATGACTGGGGCTCCACCAGCACCGATACCGTGGATGATAATGGTCATTGGGGCAGCTCCAACACCTTTCGTAAAGTTCAGACTTGGGTGGGTAACCTCGAGTACGGTTTCCTTGAAAACCAGACACTCGGGCTGTCGCTGCAAACCGGTAAACTACAGGATTTGACCGATGCCGATCCGGGCATGCCGGGAGCGCAGCGCTGGAATGATAGCGTGGATGGCGACCATCAGGCTGCCGTTGTTCACTATCAGGCAAGCTGGGATCAATGGTACGCCAAGGCCTCCTGGATCACTATGGAGCGCGAGCTTCCCTCGCGTTATGTCGATGGCGCCGGGCTGGCTCCCACTATCGAAAACAGCCGGTTCGCCGCCGAAATAGGCTATGACGTGGGTGACTGGTCTTACTACGTGGACTTTAGTCAGGCCCGGCCGGACACCGCCGGATCGACCGCCGATAACGTGACCTCCATCGCCCCCGGCTTTCGTTACGACTATGGCCCAGGCTGGGTCTACGTTGAATACCTCACTCAGGACGGTTTCGTCGATCGTAACGGTCAGGTGGGCGAAGGGGATTTCGATGCGCTGTACGTGTCCCTGGACTTCTACCTTTGACGCCCATTATCTATAACGCCTCCTATCGGTTTCCTAGTGGTGAACCGGTAGCTCTATAACCCAAGCAAGGTGGCACTATGTCTGATGAAAGTAACAAAAGCGCCAACCCCAGCTGGATCAAAATCAACCCGCCGGTTTTTTATGGCGCGGCCATTCTCAGTCTGATCTTTGTGCTGGGTACCATTATCGCGCCGGAGCGGGCGAGCACGTTGTTCGGGGCGGTGCAAAGTTGGGTCGTCCACACCGCGGGGTGGTTTTATATTCTCGCGGTGGCGTTGTTCCTGATTTTTGTGGTCGTTCTAGCCTTTTCCAGTTATGGGCGAATCAAACTCGGCCCGGATCACAGTGAGCCCGACTATAGCTATGTGTCGTGGTTCGCCATGCTCTTTTCCGCGGGCATGGGCATCGGTTTGATGTTCTTTGGCGTGGCCGAGCCGGTCATGCATATGATGACTCCGCCTGCGGGTGATGCCGCCACGGCGGACGCGGCGCGCGAAGCCATGCGCATTACCTTCTTTCACTGGGGGATGCACGCCTGGGCCATTTATGCGGTGGTGGCCTTGTCACTTGCCTATTTTGCCTTCCGCCAGAATCTGCCGTTGACCATTCGCTCCTCCTTGTACCCGTTGATCGGTGAAAAAATTCATGGGCCCATTGGCCACGCCGTGGATATTTTCGCGGTGCTGGGCACGCTCTTTGGCGTGGCCACCTCCCTGGGGCTAGGAGTCATGCAGATCAACTCCGGTCTGGGCTATCTGTTTGACGTCCCGACCAACGTCGGCGTGCAGATTATGCTGATCGCCTTCATCACGATGCTGGCAACGATTTCCGTGGTGATGGGGCTCGATGGGGGCATTCGCCGGGTTTCCGAGTTGAATATGATTTTGGCGGTAATTCTGGTGGTGTTTGTCCTTGTGGCAGGGCCGACGGTCTATCTGCTGCAAACGTTTGTTCAGAACACCGGTTACTACCTGTCTAAAATCGTCGACACCACGTTTAACCTCAACGCCTATGAGCCCAAGGATTGGCTGGGGGGCTGGACCCTGTTCTACTGGGGGTGGTGGATTGCCTGGTCTCCGTTCGTGGGCATGTTCATCGCTCGCGTCTCCCGTGGCCGGACCATTCGCGAATTCGTGGTGGGTGTTCTGGCGGTGCCGGTAGGCTTTACCTTTTTGTGGATGACCGTTTTTGGCAATACCGGCATTCACATGATTCTCGAGCAGGGTTTGGTCGAGCTGGCGGATGCGGTTGCGGCGGACTCCTCGGTGGCGCTGTTCCAGTTCTTTGAGTATTTGCCTCTGTCCACCCTTTTTTCCTTTCTCGCCACGATTCTCGTAGTGACCTTCTTTGTCACGTCCTCGGATTCCGGCTCGCTCGTGGTAGATATGCTGACCTCAGGCGGCGCCGGAGATGAGTCACCGGTGTGGCAACGGATTTTCTGGTCGGTTACTGAGGGAGTCATAGCCGCCGCTTTGTTGCTGGCGGGCGGGTTGAGCGCCCTGCAAACCGCGACCATCGCCAGCGCCCTGCCCTTCACCATCATTATGCTGTTAATGTGCTGGGGCCTGTTGCGCGCGCTTCGCTTGGAGCTGGTCAAAAAGACCAGCCTTAGGGACGCCATGCTGGCGCCTCGTATTCTGACTCAGCCCAACTCCTGGCAACAGCGTTTGAGCCGTATTGTTCGCCACCCCAAGCGCCAGGAAGTGCTGAGCTTTATGAATGGCACGGTCAAACCCGCGTTGGAACAAGTGGCCGAAGAGTTTGAGAAGCAGTCTCTGCGGGCGGCGGTGGCGCAAGACGATCAGGATCGCATTTGGATCGAGGTCTCTCATGGGGAGGAGATTGACTTCTTCTACTCCGTGCATGCTCGCCCCTACACACCGCCCACTTTTGTAATGAGTGATGTGCGCCGTAAACGGGGGGAGGAACTACGCTACTTCCGTGCTGAAGTATATTTGCGCGAAGGTGGCCAGGACTATGACCTTATGGACTGGACCCGTGAGCAGGTGATTGCCGATGTGATTGATCAGTACGAGAAACACATGCACTTCCTGCAAGCCATGCGTTAAGGGCTTTATTGATTTATCCTACCAATGTTTTTCGCGCCGATCTTCCACTGGAGGTCGGCGCGAAAATTTTCTCATCCTGTTAACTGTGCCACAAACGTAACAATCGGTGGCATCGCTTACCACCCTTTACTGGTGAAAAGGCTCAGAGGGACTATGATTTGCTCCCTGCGTCAATTCGCATCAGCCTTAGGGTGAATGTATGGCAACAATAAAAATAAGCGGAAAATGGAGCATGGTCGGTTTAACGGTGTCCACACTGTGGGCGTCACCGGTGGTCGCTCATGTCAAATGGTTCTCCGAGCCCGCATCGGGGGCTACCCATCGCGGTATGCCGGAGCCGGCGACGTTGATCATAGTGGGTGTTTTATTGGCGGCAGGGCTTTTCCTGGCAAAAGCGGTGGACGCCGTTGCGCATCAGTATTCATTGACGCCCCGTCGGCTCTACAGTCGCTCGACCCGGCCACTGCGGTTGGTGTATTACCTAATTGCGATTTACTTTCTCGGCGCGGCCATTACCAACACCTTTCTGGCGCCGCATATTCACATGCCGGAGCCGCTCCTTTACGCGGGCGTGGCGGCGCAACTGGTTATTTACAGTGGTCTGTTGCTCGACCGCGGTCGGGGGCTTTGCGCTGCTCTCATTGTCTTGTTGTTTGTCGCGGCGAGCGTGTCGGACCCGCTGTTCGTTCTCGAATACCCACTACTGCTGGCATTGGCCTGGATCGTTCTGTTTGCCGATGAGCGACCCTCCCCCCTTGGGTTGCTGTTGGTGCGTTTGCTGCTTGGCTTCTCGCTGGTGAGTTTGGCGTTTACCGAAAAGCTTAATGATCCCATGCGCGCGCTATCCCTGCTTGAGCAGTACGACTTCAACTTTATGGCTCAGGCCGGGCTGAACTACAGTGACAGGCTATTCGTCTATTCGGCCGGCTTGGTGGAACTGTTGATTGGACTGGTCTTTCTGGCGGGCTGGGTACCCCGTTTAACGGTGGCGGTGTTGTTTATGTTTATGGTGGCCACCAACAGTTATTTTTTCTCAATCGGGGAGCATCAAATGGCCTGGGTGGAACTGATTGGTCACCTGCCTATTTTCGCCTGCGGCATTTTGCTGTTGTTTTACCAACCGGCGCCGGAGATACGCAAAGCGCCGGTTAATCTTCGGGGCGGGAAAGCAGCAACGCCAACAACACCTGGTCGACTTCGCTGAGCGGGCAGTACTCAACGCCGGCGTAATCGGCGTCCCGATAAACCATGGTGCCGCGCAACCTCAAGCACTTGCGCGGCTGGTGGTCCAGCAACTCGCTCACATCGGGCGAGGACACCTCTTCAAGCTCTACCGTCAGTTTAATTTCATCTCCTTCGCGCAGAGGGTGTTCATTGTCCATCGCGAGACACGCCCCTGTGAAGGACATATCCAACAGCCTTACATCCCACCCACGGCTGTCGTGTAGCACTTGAGCGCGAGCATGAACCGGGTAACGGGAGTGTTCGCGGCGGTCGGGGGGAGCCATTGCGGGCATGGGGGTCTCCTCTACAGCGTCGTGATCAGGGGGTGGCGGCGTGGATTAGCTCCGAAAGCTCGCGTTCCATTACCGCCGGATCTCCGACGTTTAACTCCACCAGTCGCCGTAAGTGCTGGATGCTTTCCAGATCGATCGTTTCGCAGGCCACGCCGATGCGGCCCGGCTCGCGGTGGGCAATTCGCCCCTCCATGGCAATGTCGACATTGTCATTAAGGCGAATGTTCAGAGAAAGAGAAGTGCTGACGTCGAAAGCGGTATTATCCGGTACGGCGAGTAGGGCCCCTTTTAGGGAAATGTCGAGCACTTGTGCATCCACGCTTAGCGCGCCCTGGCTCAGTTCGGCTGGCGCGTTAAAGTGAATGCGGCTGAACGGGCGGCGTTCAACAAATTCCGTCATACCGTATCTCTCCAAAAAGGTTGCCCTTTTTTAGTCAGGGGCTACCCCTTAATTGTAGCGTCTTTTCTAATGGGAACAAGCGGCGGTTTGCGTGTGGCGAGTGGGGTTCCCTATAATCCCGCGCTTACCAACGGCAACGGAAACCACTATGACCCAGCGGCGCATCGGCATTGATCTTGGCGGCACCAAAACCGAAGTGATTCTTCTAAACGGCGACAGCGAGACCTTGTTTCGCACTCGCATCCCCACCGTTCGGGATGATTATGCCGCCACCGTTGAGGCAATCAGTGGGTTGGTTGAGCAAGCGGAGGCCCAGGCCGGGGCCGGGGCGTTGCCCGTGGGGGTGGGCATTCCGGGCTCCGTATCCCGCAAGACCGGTCTGGTCAAAAACGCCAACTCCACGTGGCTCAACGGTAAACCCCTTCAGGCGGACCTTTCCAAACGACTGGGGCGGGAGGTGAAGGTCACCAATGACGCCAACTGCCTGGCGGTCTCCGAAGCGACCGACGGTGCCGCGGCCGGCTACGAGTATACATTTGCGGCCATCCTGGGCACCGGCTGCGGGGCGGGCCTGGCTCGCCGTGGCGAGGCGGTGGCCGGCCCCAACGGGGTGGCCGGCGAGTGGGGTCACAACCCCTTGCCCTGGACGTCTGAAACCGAGCTTCAATCCCGCCGGTGCTACTGTGGCCGTTTTGGCTGTCAGGAGACCTTCCTCTCCGGCACGGGCTTGTGCCTGTCCTATGAACGTATGACGGGCGAGACTCTCCAGGGTAGCGAAATAGCCGAGCGGGCCGAGGCCGGCGAGCGGGCGGCGGTCATGGTTATCAATGATTATATCGAGTGCTTGGCGCGCGGGTTCGCTGCGGTGATTAACGTGCTCGACCCGGATGTGATTGTCGTGGGGGGCGGGGTGTCCAACATGGCGGCAATCTACGACCGCGTTCCAGCGCTGCTGCCGAACTACGTGTTTGGAGGGGAGTGCGACACTCCGGTGGTCCGCGCGGTGCACGGCGACTCCAGTGGTGTCAGAGGCGCCGCCTGGCTCAACCCCCTCAACGCTTGATGCCGGGGGTGAGCCTTCAGCGGCTCGGAAGGACACAGCCTTCAGCGGCTCGTAAGGACACAGCCTTCAGCGGCCCGTAAAGTAAAACCCTTAGCCGAACAGGGAGAAGCTCTCCACGTTCAGCCACAGATGCACCAGAATGCCGGCGGCGTAGCCCAGGGCGATGACCGGAGCCCATTTCAGGTGGCCGAAAAAGGTATAGGCCCCGCGCGCCTGGCCCATCAGTGCCACCCCGGCGGCCGAGCCGATGGACAGCAGACTGCCCCCCGTACCCGCAGTGAGGGTGATTAGCAGCCACTGGCCGTGGGACATTTCCGGCTCCATGGTCAGTACCGCAAACATCACCGGAATGTTATCGATGAGGGCTGAGGCGACCCCCAGCGTGATGTTGGCAAACGTCGGGCCGAAACCGTTGTAGAGCACGTCGGACATCAGCGCCAGGTAGCCCATAAAGCCCAGCCCCCCCACGCACATCACCACGCCATAGAAGAACAGCAGCGTATCCCACTCGGCGCGTGCCACCCGGTTGAACACATCAAAGGGCACCACGCTGCCCAGGCGGCGCAGCGCCGCCTCGTCCCCGGCTTGTTCGGCCAGGGCACGCTTGCGAGCGAGGGAGCCGGGCAGCGTGCGGCGCAGGAAAAAGCCAAAAAACTGCAGGTAACCCAGCCCCATCATCATGCCCGCCACCGGCGGTAAATGCAGAAAGGTGTGGTAGCAGACGGCGGTGGCAATGGTGAGCAGGAACAGGGCCATAATGCGCAGGGCACCGCGCTTGAGCTCCACCTCCTCGTACACCGCCGCCGGTTTGCGGTCTTCCACGAAAAAGCTCATCACCAGCGCGGGGATGGCGTAATTCACCAGGGAGGGCAGGAACAGGCTGAAGAACTCCTGGAACTTGACGATGCCGGCCTGCCACACCATCAGCGTGGTGATATCGCCAAAGGGGCTGAAGGCACCGCCGGCGTTCGCCGCTATCACAATATTGACGCAGCACAGGTTGATAAAGCGGTTGTCTTCCGGTGCCATCTTGATGACCACGGCACACATCAGCAGGGCGGTGGTAAGGTTATCAGCGATGGGTGAAATGAAAAAAGACAGCAGGCCGGTCAACCAGAACAGGGTCTTGTAGTTGAAGCCCTTGCGCACCATCCACGCCCGCAGCACATCGAACAGGCGGCGCTCTTCCAGGGCGTTGATATAGGTCATCGCCACCAGCAGGAACAGCATCAGTTCGGCAAATTCCAACAGCGTATGGCGGAAGGCGTATTCCGATTCAGCGGCCATGCCGCCCTGAACGTAGACCCAACCGATGAGCATCCAGATGATACCGGCGGCGACCAGCACCGGTTTGGATTTGCGCAGGTGAAGCTTTTCCTCACTCATTACCAGGATGTAGGCGAGGGTGAAAACGGCCAGGGCGAAGTAGCCGACGCCGCTGGAGGTAAGATCAATGCTGCCCACGGCAGCGGACACGGACGGGCTGAGCAGAGCCAGTAGCAGGCCCAGCAGTCCAGAAACAGAGAGAGTGTTCTGAGGCATCTTGGCTTCCGTATGTAAGAGCGGAATTAGGTGACAGAAGGGGTGAAAAAGCGCGACGAATATTAGCACAAATGAGGACGGGATGCTCGCGCCTGGTTCGACCGCTAGAAGGGGCTGTTTTGGTCGAAAATTGTCACCTCTGGCCGGGAATTGTCATTTTTGCGGAGTAAGTGGCGTGCGAAGTGTCTATTCGGTCTCAGTAATTGCCTGAGCTCGAGTGTAGTCTTGCCAAATCATTAGAGGTATTGAAACAGGGGTAACACCATGGCGCTGTTAATGCGTTCCGCACCCACCGCTGACACCGAAGCCCGCGACTGGGTGGTCACCGAAATTCCGCCCGAGCAGTTTAGTAGTCACCGTTCCGCTATGGCCCAGGGCAGTTGGATGGGCTGGTTTGATATGGCGGTTTGGCTCAAAACTCCGGCCGGCGCCATGCAGCCGTTGCAACTTGAGCTAGTCTACCGAGACGGCTCGGGCGAACACCGGGTTCCGGTGGACCGCTGTCCCGCCGGAGGCCATCGTACCGTTTTGCTGAACGCCGCCTTGCCCTTGTCATTTTCCGGACGGGTTAGTTGGGCAGCGTTTGTGCTTAAGCGGCTCGCGCCGGAAATTAAAGTCAGCCTGGATCTTTCCCACCTGGTGCCTCAGGAGCGCCGAGCCACACGGACTGACTAAAAACTAACCCGGTGCTGTTTCACTTGCTATACTGAGGGCTCTAACCGGAGCCCCCCTGATGCTCGGAAGCCGCTGCTTTATCGTCGTTGTCCTTTTCTGGAAGCTGTGCACCCCCGCCCTGGCGGAGGAGGTGTCGCTCGGCACCAACGTGTCGGATTTTGACCAGTTCTACAACCGCGGGGGCGGCTCCATTAAGCACGTTCAGTGCATCTTCTCCAAGCTCGGGTATTCGCCCTCGGTCCAGCGCATGCCCTGGCTCCGTGCCCGCCAGGAAGTGTCCACCGGACGGGTAGATGGTTTTTTTACCGCCATCGCCTCGGGGAAAGTGGAAGAGTACGCGGAGCTTTCCGCGCCGCTGGTTCTGGAGAGCTGGTACTGGTACTGGCCCGCCGGTACCGATGAACCAGAGAGTGGGGGGAAGGAGGTACGAATCGGTGCCGTACTGGGCAGTCATCAAGCGCTTTGGCTGGATCAACATGGCTATTCGGTGCATTTGCGGGTTAACTCTCTCCCTCAACTGGTTAAGCTCATGGTCAGTGATCGCATCGACACGTTTGTGGCTGATCGGGAACACATGGGGGCCATTTTGTCCGAGCTCGGGATTGGCTCAGAACGCTATGAGCACCGCTTTATGCGTTACATGCCGCTGGGTGTCTACTTTGGTAATGGGTTTCTGGAAGAGCATCCCGGCTTTCTTGCCCGATTCAATGCCCAGATATTTCCCTGCGCTCCAGCGAGCTTCGTGGTGTCCGCAGAAGAGCAGGCAGAAACTCACCGATGGCTAACCCCCGTTCTGGACGAATGGATTGAAGGTCGGGATCTGGCGAAGACGGTGATCGCCTACAGCGAACAGCGCGAGGGCTGGAGCGCCAAGAAGCGTGAATTGTTGGATGAAGAGTGGCGTGAGGCGTTTCGGCAGGGTAATGGGGAGAGTGTGGGCCGGCTGGTCGATGGTCCCCTTTCGGATGAGTTGCGAGTGCTGGAAGCGGATCAGGGCGGCATATTGACCGAGATTATTGTGACTGACCGACGAGGGTTCAACATCGCGGTAAGCAAGATCACCTCCGACTTTTGGCAAGGTGATGAGGCCAAGTTCACGCAGGCATGGGAGCTTGAGCCGGGCCAACTACAGTTCAGTCCGGTCAGAAACGATGAGTCCACCCAGCGGTTTCAGATCAGCGTAAGCCGCCCGGTCTACCACCCGGAAAGCGGGGCCCCGGTGGGCGTTATCATCGTGGGCGTCGATGTGGAAAAGGCCCTCTCCCGGTGGTTTAACGGCGGCTGACGGAAGGGCGGGCCGTTTAGCCTCGCGAGCCAGCTCCCGTAAAATGCCCCGCAGGTCGGATTAG
Organism: Marinimicrobium locisalis; assembly: GCF_039822625.1. Classification (NCBI taxonomy): domain Bacteria; kingdom Pseudomonadati; phylum Pseudomonadota; class Gammaproteobacteria; order Cellvibrionales; family Cellvibrionaceae; genus Marinimicrobium; species Marinimicrobium locisalis. Next base: position 142,748 of record NZ_JBDLLG010000005.1, on the reverse strand, counting down.
TCTGGTAGGCGGATTAGGCCCGAAGGGCCGTAATCCGACAATCCACCACAGAGCCTGCTAACGGAGTCCTCGTTACTTCAACGGCTTATACTTCACCCGACGCGGCTGAGCGTCCTCCCCCTTACGCTGCACAAAATCCTCGTGGTACTCGGTGTAGTTGCCTTCAAAGAACACCACCTCGGAATCCCCTTCATACCCCAGTATGTGCGTGGCGACCCGATCCAGGAACCAGCGGTCGTGCGAAATCACCATCACGCACCCGGGGAAGGCCAGAATCGCCTCTTCCAGAGCCCGCAGGGTTTCAATGTCCAGGTCGTTGGAAGGTTCGTCCAACAGCAGCACGTTGGCGCCCTGCTTCAGGGTGTTGGCCAGGTGCAACCGGCCGCGCTCACCGCCGGAGAGTTCACCCACGCGTTTCTGCTGGTCCGAGCCCTTGAAGTTGAACCGGCCCACGTAGGAGCGGGAGTTCACTTCGTAGTTGCCGATGCGCAGAATGTCCTGCCCGTCGGAAATGGCTTCCCACACGGTCTGGTCGTCTTTCAGGTTCTCTCGGCTCTGCTCCACGTAAGCCACATCCACGGTCTCACCCAAGGTAATGGTACCGCTGTCGGGCTCTTCGGTGCCGGCAATCATCCGGAAGAGGGTGGACTTACCGGCGCCATTGCCGCCAACAATACCTACGACCGCCCCTTTGGGCACACTCATGGTCAGGTTGTCGATCAGCAGGCGGTCGCCGTAACCCTTGGAGACGTTCTCCAGCTCAATGACCTTATCCCCCAGGCGTTCGCCCGGCGGAATGTAGATTTCGTTGGTCTCGTTGCGGGCCTGGAATTCCTGGCTCTGCAACTCATCGAACCGGGCCAGGCGAGCCTTGTTCTTGGACTGGCGGCCTTTAGGGTTCTGGCGGACCCACTCCAGCTCGGCCTTGACCGCTTTCTGGTGGGCCGCTTCGGACTTGGACTCCTGCTCCAGGCGCTTCTCTTTCGCCTCCAGCCAGTCGCTGTAGTTGCCCTCGTAGGGAATGCCGTGGCCGCGGTCCAGTTCCAGAATCCAGCCAGCGGCGTTGTCCAGGAAGTAGCGGTCGTGGGTAATGGCCACCACGGTGCCCGAGAACTTCTGCAGGAACTGCTCCAGCCAGAAGACACTCTCGGCATCCAAGTGGTTGGTCGGTTCGTCCAACAGCAGCATGTCCGGCTTGGACAGCAGCAGGCGGCACAGCGCCACCCGGCGACGCTCACCGCCGGAGAGCTTGGTTACCTCCGCGTCCCAGGGCGGCAGGCGCAGGGCGTCCGCGGCCACCTCCAGCATGTGGTCCAGATTGTGGGCGTCCCACGCGGTGATTATGTCTTCCAGCTCACCCTGGCGCTTGGCCAGCGCGTCAAAGTCCGCATCCGGTTCGGCATAGGCCGCATACAGCTGCTCCAGCTCCGCCAGGGCATCCACCGCCTCGCGCACGCCGTCTTCCACGTTGCCGCGCACGTCTTTTTCGGGGTCCAGCTGCGGCTCCTGGGACAGGTAGCCCACGGAAATACCCGGCATGGGCCGCGCTTCGCCGTTGTAGTCCTTATCGACCCCGGCCATAATTTTCAGCAATGTGGATTTACCCGCGCCATTCAGGCCCAAAACACCAATTTTGGCGCCAGGGAAGAACGATAGGGAAATGTCCTTCAGAATCTCTCTTTTGGGTGGCACCACCTTGCCAACCCGGTTCATGCTATAGACGTACTGCGCCATGGGGGGTCATACCTCAATATAAAGAAGGGAGAAACAGAGCTACTATAAAGAAACGCGCAAGGTACCGAAAGCGCGGGAAGAGTGCAATTGGTGGGGCGGCGCATCGGCCGTTATGCGCCATAAGGGCACTGGGGACATTCTCAATATTTCCAATTCGTCTTTGCCGGCGGTGGGGCGCCGAACTACGCTTTAAGTGTCAATGATAATGATTTCACTGACAGCTTGAATCCAAAAAGGAGAATAAAGCCTATGAGAGCCTCTCAAGTCTATGCCCCGCCCATGGCCGTCGTTACCACCGCTGGTCTGCTGCTATTAATGTATTCCTTAATCAACACAAATTTCGAAGCGCCCGTCGTGACCGACCCTCCCAAAATTGAGCCCGTTGTCATGCCGAAAACGGAACTGGAGACCATCTACGACGATGCGCCTGTCAGACCGGACCCGCCGGCGAGCCAGCCTCAGCCGATCACCGAACCCCTGCCGGATACTCAGGTGGCGGCCGTGACGGACATCAGCATAGTGGTGCCGACGGTCGAGCGCGCCGGGACCGACCTTGGCGGCTACAGCGGAGGCGACTTGATGCCGATGGTGAAAGTGGCTCCTCAATATCCGCGTATGGCATTGAACCGAGGCATCGAAGGGTTTGTGACGGTGTCGTATACCGTGACGGAGACCGGCAGAACGAGAAACGTGGTCGTGCTTGAAGGGGTCACCACCGATGGCAGGGCGACATCGGTCTTTGATCGCGCAGCCATTGCCGCGGCCGAGCAGTTCAAGTATCAGCCACGGGTGCAGGACGGAACGGCAGTCGCGGTTCACGGGGTAAAGAATCGTTTTGTCTTTGAGTTGGATTAGTTCCTTCTTCCTCGCTCGCTCGTTGGGCTCTGGTGCCGCCAGGGCCCAACGTCCTTTTCTCCCGGGTCGATGACCTCCGTAGCCTTTAGCCGCTACCTTGGCAGCGGCTAGCCGTGTCCAGAAGCCGGTTCCCCCTATAGGCGCTCGGTTTCCCCAGGGCCGCCCCGTACTTTCCGCGACTAGACTATCCGTTTATTAACCCCTATGATTGCGCTAACATCTTGCGATGGCGCCCCTATCGGCAAAGGTGGCTGACACGGATGTGGCTGACGGACAACGATAAAACCCTATAACGACAAATCAGGAGATAACCGTGGCGGAAGCGAATTCTAGCGAGCGGCTGGCCAAACTGAGCTGGCGCGAGCGCATTGGGTACGGGCTCGGCGATGCCGGCTTCAATTTTTACTGGGCCATTATCGGCTCCTATCTGATCTTCTTTTACACCGACGTGTTCGGTATCAGCGCCGCGGCGGCGGCGACCATGGTGACGGTCACCAAGATTGTCGATGCCTTTACCGATCCGGCCATGGGCGCCATCGCCGACCGGACCCGCAGTCGTTGGGGCAAGTTTCGCCCCTACCTGCTGTTCGGTGCCCTGCCCATGATGGGGGCCGGGCTACTGACCATGGTCACCCCCGACCTGGATGAGTCCGGCAAGCTGGTTTGGGCCTACGCCACCTATATGCTTCTGATGCTGACCTACACCATACTCAACATGCCCTACAACTCCCTCTCGGGCGTGCTGACGGCGGACCCGCAGGAGCGCAATACGCTCAACAGTACCCGTTTCTTCTTCGCCTACTTTACCGGCATCGTCGTGGGCGCGGCGACGCCGGAGCTGGCCGAGTATTTCGGTGGGGGCGATCGCTACAGCCCCATCGGCTGGCAGGTCACCATGAGCATTTATGCGGTGATTGCCTCTATTTTGTTCGTGGTTACCTTCTCCACCACGCGCGAGCGCATCGCGCCACCGGCCGATCAGGAAGCCCAACCCCTGAAGGACTTGAAGGTCCTGGTGACCTGTCGCCCCTGGCTGGTGATCTTCGTTTTGGCCATGGTTATCATGACCACCTTTACCCTGCGCGGTAGCTCCGCCACCTACTACTTCAAGTACTTTGTCGAACGGCCCGACCTGCTGGGCTCCTTCATTGGCCTTCAGGTGCTGGGGCTGATGATCGGGGCCATGTCCGCCTCCACCTTGACTCGTTTTGTGGACAAGGTGAGGCTGCTGATGATCCTAATGGGCATTGTCAGCGTCCTGTGCGTAGCCTTTGCGTTTGTCCCCAAGCCGGATGCCCTCGGCGTGGTGGACGTGGAGGACGCCTCGCGCACCACCCTGGCGGCCGAGGATCTGTTGGGTGAAGCGCATCAGGCGGGCGACACCTATACCTGGACCCGGTATGAGAAGGTGTTCTGGATTATCAAGGACCGGGTGGCCCTGGATAATGCCTCCCCTACGTTGACCCTGGACGGATTGGATAACGAGACCATTAGCGTGATCCGCACCCGGGCCGATGGCACCGAGCTGGATAGCGCCCACATACCGAATGAAATCATCCTGATGTTCGTGCTCAGCATTCTGATCAGCATCGCCCTGGGGCCCAAGGCGCCCATTACCTGGGCCATGTACGCAGACGTGGCGGACTACAACGAGTGGCGCACCGGCCGTCGCGCCACCGGTATGACCTTCTCCGCCACAACCTTCTCGCAGAAGCTCGGAGGCGCCGCCGGCTCGGCACTGATGCTGTCGGTGTTGGCCATGCTCGGATACGAGGCCAACCAGGCCCAGTCCGACGCCTCCCTCGATGGCATTGTCTACATGCAGACACTGGCGCCCGGGGCCTTTGCCTTTATCGCCATTATTGCGCTGATGTTCTATAACCTCACCGGCGAAAAGCTCGATCAGATTCAGAAAGATCTGGCCGCGCGCCGGGAAGACTAAGCTCAACCGTTCTTCCATCCTTATTTGGGCGCACCCGTGGTCGCGGGTGCGCCCCTTCTGTTACAAGAGGTCGTTCATGCTGTTTCCATCCGATCAGGGGCGCCGTTTCAACCTTCAAAGTCCCACCCTTATGCCTCGCGCCGCCGCTTACCTGTGGAACCGGCGCATGATGATCCAAGCTAATTGCCGCGGCTATGCCGTGAGCCAGTTTATGCAACCGGAGCCGGCCAAGTACGCTTATGCGCCCAATCTGGAGGCCAAGACCTTCATGCAGCCGGAGCAGCCCTACTATGCCCACCATCCCGGGCGCTTTGTCTACATCAAAGATGAGGATACCGGCGAGATTTTCTCCGCCCCCTACGAACCGGTGCGCGCGCATTACGACAGTTTTAATTTCTCCGCTGGGCAGAGCGATATTATTTGGCAGATGAGCTGCAACGGTATCGACGTGGAAATGCAGTTGAACTTGACCGCCGAAGATGTGGCTGAATTGTGGGAAATCCGGGTGCGCAACCGCAGTGACCGCCCGCGCAGACTGAGCGTTTACCCCTACTTTACCGTTGGCTATATGAGCTGGATGAATCAGTCCGCCGAATACCGGCCGGAGCTGGGCGCGGTGGTGGCCAGTTGCGTCACGCCCTACCAAAAATATCCCGACTATTTTAAAAATCGATACTTCAAGGATAAGACGTACCTGCTGCATGAACGCGAACCGGTGGCCTGGGATGTACAGCGAGAGAACTTCGAAGGCGAAGGGGGACTACACCAGCCCACCGGCGTGCAGCAAATGCAGCTCGACTGCAATGATGCCCGCTATGAAACGCCGCTGGCGGCCCTGCAGTACCGGCTGGAGCTGGCCCCGGATGCAAGCGAAGCCTACCGCTTCATTTTCGGCCCGGCATTTGACGAGGCTGAGATTGAAACCATCAAGTCGCGCTATTTGTCCGCCAGTGGGTTCGAGCAGGCGCGAATGGACTACGCCCGCTATATCGCTCAGGGCGAGGGCGTGCTTCACATCAACACCCCGGATGAAAACCTGAATGACTTCGTCAACCATTGGCTGCCCCGGCAGGTCTTTTATCACGGCGACGTCAACCGCCTGAGCACCGACCCGCAAACCCGCAATTACCTGCAAGACAACATGGGCATGACCTACATCAAGCCCGAGATCGCCCGCCACGCCTTTGTCCACGCCCTCGGGCAGCAGGAGCCCTCCGGTGCCATGCCCGACGGCATACTGCTGCACGAAGAGGCCGAGCTCAAGTACATCAACCAGGTGCCTCACACCGACCACTGCGTGTGGTTGCCGGTGTGCCTGCGTGCCTACCTTGACGAGACGGATGATCGGGCACTGCTGGATGAACCGGTCTCCGGGCGGGAAGGCCAAAGCTTGACCGTCTTTGAACGCATTAGCCTAGCCATGGACTGGTTGCTTCAGGCGCGTGATGAGCGCGGGCTGAGTTACATTGCACAGGGCGACTGGTGCGACCCCATGAACATGGTGGGCTATAAAGGCAAGGGCGTGTCGGGTTGGCTCTCGGTGGCCACCGCCTATGCGCTCAAACTCTGGGCGGATGTCTGCGAGGAACAAGGGAAGGGCGATTTAGCGGCGCATTATCGCCAAGGCGCCGATGCCATCAATGCTTCGGTCAATAAACACTGTTGGGACGGGGACTGGTACGGCCGGGGCATTACCGATGACGATGTGCTTTTCGGCATCGCAAAAGATCCCGAAGGGCGCATTTTCCTCAATCCCCAAAGCTGGGCCATGCTCGCGGGCACCTGCGATGAGCAACAACGTCAAAAAATGCTTCGGGCGGTGGAAGAACAGTTGGAAACCCCTTACGGGGTGATGATGCTGGCTCCAGCCTTTACCGGTATGCGTGATGATGTCGGGCGGGTGACCCAGAAACACCCCGGGTCGGCGGAAAACGGTTCGGTCTACAACCACGCGGCCGTCTTTTATGTGTTCAGTTTGTTTGAACAGGGCGAAACCGAGCGCGGCTATCGCTTGCTGCGTCAAATGATTCCGGGCCCGGAGCTGGACGATTACCGCCAGCGCGGGCAGATGCCAGTCTACATCCCCAACTACTATCGCGGTGCCTACTATCAGTTCCCGCGTACCGCGGGGCGGTCGAGTCAGCTGTTCAACACCGGTACGGTCAGTTGGGTCTATCGCACTTTGGTGGAAGGCTTGTTTGGGTTAAAAGGCGATGGCGAGGGTTTGCGCATTGATCCCCAGCTTCCGAAGAGCTGGCCCGAGGTTCAGCTCACGCGGCAGTTCCGGGGCGCTACCCTGGATGTGAGCATGCGGCGAGGGGAGGCCGGTGAAGCTCAAGGTATCCGGGTGGACGGCGAACCGCTCGAGGGGAATCGGTTGGCCGGGCTCAAGGCCGGCCAGCGCTATCAAGTGGAAGTGACGCTTCCGGCCTAAAAAAAGAGCGGACTGAAAGTCCGCTCAAGTAAGGAATGTGCGTATAGCCCCGGCAGGGGCTATCGCTGGAGGGCTATCAGTTCGGTGGGCAAGCGCTACCACCGTTGTTGCTGGAGGGGATCTCACCATTTAACTGACGCTGGACGTTGTTGGCCTTTTCGGTGATATAGGACAACAAGCCCGGTGCCGGCCCGTAGGTGTTCGCGCCCCGGCCGCCGGAGATATTGCTGTTATCCGGCAGGTCCTGGGTCAAGGATGTGCGCCATTCATCGTAGGTGAAGTACTTGGTCGGGTCGTCCTGTACATAAGGATCGATCAGATTGGCAATCCGATTGATTTCCTGCTCCATGGTGGCCGGGTTGTAAACCCCGTCCAACAGCTGCTGCAGTTCGCTATGGTACTGCTGGCGCAGAGCGTCGTTATTCAAGAGCGCATCCACCAAGGGCCGTGAGTTGGTGTCGCTGACCGGGTTGTCGATCACATGATCCACCACATCGCAGGTTTGGCCGCCGGAACCGCCCCAGCCGCCTCCACCCCAGCCGCCGCCGAGGCCGTTCATGCCGTCGCCCCACATACCGAAGGCGAGGTTGAAGTCCCAGGGCAGCATGGTGAACTCATCTTTGTAACGTTCCTCATACAGATAGAAGTTGTTGGCTGTTCCACCGATGTAGCTATCCATATTGCCGGTCAACACCAGAGCAGCCAAGTACTTGATCATAAGGTCGTTATCCACGTGCGCCAGCCGGTCGGGCCCATTGTTGAGGGTGTCCAAAAAGCGCAGCAGTGCGTCGCCTTCTTCGGGGGTGCCAATGGTTTCTTCGTTGAGTTTGAGTCGCAGTCCTTCCCGGTAGGTGCTGATGTCGTTGCCCTGCCATTCAAGAGTTTGCATCAGCTCGCCCTTGTAGAGATCGCCCTTATCGTCGTTCTCATCGTCTTCCGGGAAGTGCCGTTCGATAAACTCACTGTCGATCATTTCGATCAGCTGATACAGGCCGATGTGCTCGCCGGCCACCCAAAGGTCCACGTAAGAGGTCCGTGGCGCCGGCACGCCCGCCTCGCGCATGATCTTGTAGGACAGCACATCGCGCATCATGCTCGGGTCAGAGAAGCTGGCGTTGAGTACCAGTTTCTTCATGCCCATGAATTTCTGATCCTCGTACTCGTTCGTATCCACCTTAAAGCCGTAGCGCGTGGTGTTACTCACGAAGTTCAGCGAAGCTTGCCCCTTGGTTCGGAAACCGACGTTATCGATACGAGCGCCATTGAAAACCATGCTAGCCGGATAGTACTCCTCGGCCTGTGGATCGTTCAGAATGGCCTGCCAATCCTGTTGGTCGATTTCGATATCCACCCGGAAGACTTCCTCTTGGGAGAAAAGCACATAGTCGACATTGTCATACCCCGGCGTGGGGTAGAGGATCGTATCGGCGCCGTTGAGCCGGCCGTAACTGCGTCCGTTCTTGCTCTGATCCCGACCCCAGTTAAGATAGTCGACTTCTTCCTCGCCTCTAAACAGGGATACCGAGTCGTCCCGTCCCAGTCCGAAGCTAACATAGGGCGAGCCGTCGGTGACCGGGTCATCACCCGCGAGTACCACTACCTGCTCACCTGGCTGGAGCACCAAGTCCGGTAAAGACTCCAGCGGATTGCTGTCGTCGGTCAGTGAATAGTCGCTCAGGTTAATCGGGTTGGACCCGGTATTGACCAGTTCAACCCAATCCCGGTCATCGTAAAAGGAGGGACGATCAGACTTGGCCACCGCTTCACTGATTCGCAGCGCCGAGTTACCGGTGGGGTTGCCCCGTTCGATGTCTTCACCAGGGGGCGGTGTATACTCTTCATTCGCCGCGCCGGGGGTTGGGTTGAGCGTTTGTTCCGCGCCGCCCAAGCGACCATAGCTGCCTCCTTCCGGGGCGTCCCCGTCAAACCATGACAGGTAATCGACAACGCCACCGTTATAGTACAGCGTTACCTCATCGTCGCTGCCCAGCTTAAAAGGTACGGAGGGGGAGGGTGGGTTCTCATCCTCATCGTCTACCGCCGCAATCACGACGTAGTCACCGGCTTCCAGCACGATGGTGGGTAGCGGCATCAGTTCGCTGTTATCGTCGGCCAACGAGTAAGTACCCAGGTCTACGGGTTGATCACCGTTGTTGTACAGCTCTATCCAGTCATTGCCCTCCAGGAAATCGTCATTGTCGGATTTGGCCACAATTTCGCGAATGACAATGTCGCCGGCTTCATCGGGAGGCGCGATGGAAGAGGACGCGCTGCTAGAAGACGGGCTGGAGGAACTAACAGAGGACGAGCTGCTGGAGAATGAACTGCTAGAGGAGCTGGAGGGGTCGGGTCCGCCCACAATTCCGCCATTGCCGTTCTGAGAGGAACAAGTGTCGGCGCCAACACAGCTTTGGTTACTTTCCCAACCCCAGCCGCTGTTTTGGTTATCACAAAGCGGATAGAGTGAACCGTACCAATCGCACTGCTGCCCGCCGGTGGACGGAGTCGAGCTGCTCGGCGCGCTAGAACTCTGCGAAGGTTGACTTGAGCTGCTGCTACTGGGCGTAGGGGCACTGCTTTCACACACACCGCCGCTTAGCGCGGGAGTCTCCGCGCCACCGCCTTGGGTGTTGAGCTGAAGGCCAAACTCAATCTCCGCGCCTGGTGTTAGGGTGGCGTTCCAACCCAAGTCACTAGCCGTGTAGGGATTGTTGCCACTGATGTTAGCGTTCCAACTGTTGGTGACGGTATTGTTTTGGTATGACCATTCCAAACTCCAACCGTCGATGGTGCTGCCACTATTATTGGTAATACGAATGGTGGCCGTGGCGCCGCCTCCCCATTCATTGGAGACAATGTATTCGCAATCGGCCGTTTGTGCCTGTACGGCCTGAGTCGCGAAAAACGTTATGCCAAGGGCACAGGGAAGTAATCCCCTGCGCAACCTCTTTGCTGATATTTTCATAATTCGGTCCTTATTAGAAACGATTGAACGTCTAAATTGATTGTCAAAAACCACTCTTCGACGCGACGCTATAGTTTTTTAAGGGCGAATTGTGTGTCGCGTAAAACTCCGCTGCGAGTTTTGGCGACGCCCTTAGGTGACCAATCTGCCAATATGTGCGGTATTAAGCATTATTCTTTCATGGTCGCGTTGACTATTATCCATCTTTAAGCTCACAATCCTGTGCTCCTTGTCATAGAAGCGTCATAAAAATTTAATCATTTCTTCTTAAAGGACATTTTCTGTTGAGTTGCATGACGAGAATTCGATAAGTGTTTCTAGGCTTAAAAACCCTATGAAAAATTACTATAAAAATTTTAGTTCTGAAAAATGTTTTGCAAACCTTTCGCAAAAACGTTCGCAAAAAAGTGACGACCAATGAAAAAGCGTGTGAAAGAAAACTGCATTAAGGGAAAAAGTACTCCGGCATTGATCATACTAATGGCGTCAGCGCCATCATGGTCCACTCCCGATATAGAAGGGAGAGTGATGCTGGACTATCATCTTTACGAAGGAGTGCATAACGACAATGAACCGGGAAGTGAGTGGTTAATTCGTCGTGCGCGCCTGGGCGTTGAGCACAGCGAGGGAAACTGGGAAGGCGCATTAGAAGTAGAGTTTGATAACGAGGAACGCTCGGTTGAGATAAAAAATGCCAATCTAACCTATGAAGGTTGGGAGACGGTAAAAGTTGCCATTGGGAAAATGAAAGAGCCGTTTAGCCTGGAAAAGCGAACCAGCTCCCTGGACATATCGACCCTGGAGCGCTCAATGGTCACCGATTGGTTCTCACCCGGGCGCAGTATTGGTGCTGTGGTTACGGAAGAAAGGTCTGGGTATAACTGGAGTGCGGGCATGTTTCGCGCCAGTGAAGACGAGCATGGCCTCGATACTTATGCGGCGACGGGCCAAGCGGCGCTAAGCCCCGTGAATCGCCCCGGCGCGGTGGTACACCTCGGCATAAGCGCGAGTGTGAGAGATCTTGATGGAGATGCTCGCGAAGCCAACGAGCCGATGGAAATACCGCCCGGCAATAAGATCATCGAAACGCCGGAAATCTCACTGGATGATGTCGCCTCCTTCTCGTTGGAAGGTGCTCTGGTTGCTGGGCCATGGTCCCTTCAGGCGGAGTGGCTCACCCAGAAATCCTCCGGTTACCTGGGTGAGGCGGTTACTCTTCAAGATTATGACTTCAGTGGCTACTACGTGCTCGGGAGCTACTTCCTCACGGGTGAGTCTCGTGTCTACGACGGAGGCTCCTTTGACCGGCCTGATCCGCTGGGCACATCCGGGGCCTGGGAGCTGGTCGCGCGCTACGGCCAGATCGACCTTACCGACGTCGCCGGCGGCACCTTCGCCGAGTCAGTGCTGGTGGGTGTTAACTGGTACATCAATGAAAACGCAAAAGTGGCAGCGAATCTGTCAGTGGCTGACGTGGAGGGCTCGAATAGCGACGAGTCCGGTCGCGGTGAGGCATTCAGCCTCCGCTGGCAATATGAATTCTAGGAGCGGTTATGGATCACAATCTGTATACACGTATTGTTGAACAGATCGAGACGCTGCCCGCCCATGGGTTGTGTGATCTCGAGAAGGCCACCCTGATGAACCGGGTGGATACCAAGTTCATTTTATCGGCGAGGCTTCTGCCCACCATATTGGCAGAGCTCGGTGGCTGTTATAGCGCTCTGGAAATCGGTGGTGAGCGCTGCTTTCGGTACGAGAGCACCTATTTTGATACTGAGGATTATCGTCTGTATCACATGCATCACAATGGCCACCTTAACCGTCACAAGGTAAGAATGCGCCGTTATGTGGACTCAGACATTCAGTTTTTGGAGGTCAAGTTCAAGAACAACAAAAAGCGCACCATAAAGCGACGTATCGAGCTGGATGAGCCGGCGGTAAATTTGGGAGAGCATGTCGACTTTCTGAAAAGCTTGAAAGTCCCATCGCCCGGAGAGCTTCAGCCTTGTTTACATAACCGCTACCGTCGAATAGCGCTGGCTAGCGAGGAAAGAGGCGAACGGCTGACCATCGATATTGGGCTGAGCAACGCCATTCCCGGCTTCGATCAGTCGGAAAAAGCACTGACCGAAATTGCGATTGTGGAGCTCAAACAATCGACCCTAAATCGGGACACCCCGTTCTATCGGTTGGCACGTTCCATGGGCGTGCGGCCCAGCGGGTTCAGCAAATACTGCATGGGCATGACGCTGGCGTTAAGGCATAGAGAGAACTGGAAATACAACCGCTTCAAGCCGGTTCTGCGACGCCTGGCACATCAACAAAAAATTGGAAGAGGGTGAGACTGAACATGTTTACGTTGGACTTTGTATTTCGTTACGTCATATTGCTTGCAGCAATTCTAATTCTACTGCGAGGCATCTACTTTCGCCGGTCTCCAGACAGGGAGTCATTGTTCAGCTTCTTCCTGTTCTCCAATGGCGTCTTCCTGATCACCTACTTGGTGCACGATGTAGACTTAAGCATGGGCTTTGCCTTCGGCCTGTTCGCGGTCTTCGCCATGCTGCGCTATCGAACAGAGCCTATTAGCATCCGGGACATGACATACCTCTTCGTCACCATCGGCATGGCCCTTATGTGCTCCCTGGCTCCCGTCGGTTACGGTGAGCTCGCCACCATCATGGCGCTGCTTTGCGTCTTGTCGGGCGTCGGAGAAACCAAGATCATCGCCCCGCGCGTCGTTCAGAAAACCGTCGTTTACGACAATATTCAAAATATCAACCAGGAGAACAACCATAAGCTTATCGACGACCTCACCGCTCGCACGGGATTAAATATTGTGAGAGTAGAAGTCGGAAAAATCGATTACCTCTGCGACAGCGCCCAGTTGAAGGTGTATTGCAGGGAAAGTGCCGGTTTTAAGAAACCTTAAAGAAAATTCGTTAAAAGAAGCAGAGGTGACGCGAGAACCGCAAGGCCTACAGTAAGTGCTGCGAGGGGAAGGGGGGGGGCGTAGGGTGCCGAACAGAAGTTCGTAAAGTTCCGCGCGCTTAGGGTACAATACGAACGCCAAGTTCCCACCTTGAGGGCGCGCAAAAAAACGAAGTAAAGGAATGTATATGACGCGTAAAAAACTGTATTTTTTTGTATTGTGCGTTGCCTTGACTGCCTGTGGCAGTGGTTCCGACCCCGGAGAAATAGAGTCCGAAACGGACCTTTTGATGTTAAAGCCCGAAACGGACCTCTTGATGTTGGAGGTACTTCCCTACAAAGAACTCTGCATGGGGGTTGCTGAGCAGCTCTGCCTGCAAACCCGCCGTGCCGGCAGCGACGAAGTCACCCCCTTCTATGACCCGATAAGAGGGTTTGAGTACCAGTGGGGCCACCATTATTCTCTATCGGTCGAGCGCTTTCGAGTGGAAGAGGAAGAGCTGTTAGCGGATGCGTCGAGCTATCGGTACGAGCTGCGGGATGTGGACTCAAGTTCAGAAGACGATGTCGGCACAAAGTACCAGCTCAATCGAGTGCACCTGAACTACTCAACGTTCACCAAGTCCGACGGCCAGTACTTCATGGTGGGAAAGCCGTTCCAGTGCGAAAACCGGCAAGAGTGCGATGCCCTCGTGGCTCTGAATGACACCGGCGGTATGGTCAATGTAACCTTTGAATACCGTGGTGAGGGCAAAATTCGCCTGCTGGATTGGGAGTAGTTTCTTCATGAATCGGTTGCTTAAAGCCCGGAGAATACTCAGTCACTGCTCTTCTGAAGTGCGAAAGCGCAAGCTGGGTGAGGCCAAGCGGCAGGCCATACGGCAACAGGGCGACCTCTATGTCTTGGGAAAAGAGATGGGCGTGACTGCGGCAGTGATTTTGGTTATGGCGGCTACACTGGGCCTCCTGTGCTCTGCTCTGTCAAAGCTCTTCGATATTCCGACGCACGCGGCAATGGCCGCCGCTGCAGTCGGCGCCATTGTGGCGACAGACAGTAGAATGCTGAACGATTGGACGGAAGCGCTTCTATTCGCCCGGTACTTGGTAGAGGAGGACAGTAGCGTCCAGGATTGATCGTAACAAAGCCAACCAGGACGTGTTCCGGAATTATTCTGGCTGCGCGTCTTGCTCCCGGGCGATATTTCGAAGCGCCTCCACCAGGGGATCGGCCTCCTGGGCCCCGGAAATTAAGTACTGGTCATTGACAATAAAGCCCGGTACCGCCGTCACCCCCGCGCGTTGATAGGTTTGTTCCGCTGGCCTTTGAGCCGAATATTCGCCATAATCGGCTCAAGTTGTGATCCAATAAAGCGCGGTAATCGGCTCATGTATATCTGGCAGCACCCCAACTGGCCACACTTTTACTGGGACGAGGCAAGCCTTCGCCCCAGGCTGGATGCAGTGCGCCTGTTGCAGGGCCGACTGCTTGGACGGTCTGAGGCTGCACCCGAACAGACCGACCTGGAAGTGGAAATGGACGCACTTATCCAGAGCGCCATCCGCACCAGCGAGATTGAGGGAGAGCACCTGGATGTCGGCTCCGTGCGCTCTTCGGTCGCTCGACAGTTGGGTGTGGGGCAAGCCGGTGTCATCGGCAGGCCGACGCCGGAGTCCGAGTCACTGGTCAAACTGCTGCTGGAAGCCACCCGCAAGCCCGGTGAAGCGCTCACTTGTGAGCAGTTGTGCCAATGGCAGGCCATGCTCTTCCCCCAAGGCCCCGGGCTGGTGGCCGATATCCGTGTGGGAGCGCTGCGTGGCGAAGCGCCGATGCAGGTCGTATCCGGCCGAGTTGACCGACCCAACATCCATTTTGAGGCGCCACCCCGAAACGGGCTGGAGGCCGAATTGGATCAGTTCATTCAGTGGTTCAACGAGCCGCCGCCCCACCTGAACCCGCTGCTGCGCGCCGGTATCGCCCACCTATGGCTGATTACCCTGCACCCCTTTGATGATGGTAACGGGCGAGTCACTCGCGCGGTCACCGACCGGGCATTGGCGCAGGCCGAGCGGCAGTCCGTCAGGTTCTATTCATTGAGCGCGGCCATCATGGCGCGTCGCAATGCCTATTACGCCCAGCTTGAACAGAGTCAGCGTGGCGAACTCGATATAACCCCCTGGTTGGCGTGGTTTCTGAGTACGTTGGAAGAGGCCCTGCAGCAGGCGCTCCTGCGCGTCGACCGGGTACTGTCCAAAACAAAATTCTGGCAGCGCCACGCCACTACCGTACTGAACGAACGGCAGATCAAGGTCCTGAATCGTCTGTTGGATGCGGCAGAAGATGAGTTTACGCAGGGCATCAATGCCCGCAAATACCAGTCCCTGGCCAAAGTGAGTAAGGCGACCGCGACCCGCGACCTGACTGAGCTTCTGGATAAAGGCTGCCTGGAGCGACTCCCGGGTGGAGGTCGTAGCACCCGTTACGTTTTGGCGCCCCGGAGTTCAAAAATCGACTAGGTTGGACTCGCCCCGTGGGGGCGTAATCCGACAATCATCTGCTCTGGTCGCTTCCACAGGATGAAGTAACCCCAAAAGGAAAACGACAATGAGTGAAAGCGCAATTTGGTTAATCTATCACAAGGCATCTAGTCGCGAGGGAGCGTCCCAGAGCATGGACGGCTCAACCCTGTCCTACGGTATAGCGGCGGTGCCTGAAAAAGACCTGGGGAAAGCGCTAAGTCTGCTGAAGGACGATTTAAACAAAGATAACATGACGCTTACCGAAATATATAAATGCCTCCGGCCCCACTCGGTGGAAATGCCCGGTGAAAAGGATCTCCAGGAGGATTTTGCACGAACTCTGTCACCTGGCTGAGCATAATCACAGCCCGAAGTTCTACCAACTGCTAAGCCGCGCCATGCCAGACTGGCAGGCGGTGAAAGCGCGGTTGGATGGAATGTCTGAGCTGTACTTGAATGAGTAGCCTCTACCTGCGATCACATCCAGGCTGGGGGTAGAATGCGCCGCTTCTCTAGTTGTTTTGTCACTAAGCCACTCCGTCCAAAAATCTGTGAGGCAGCACGCAGGATTTAGTGGCTTGTATTGACATTTTCTTCTGAATGTGAAGAATCGACTTAGCTACTTTGCCGCCAGATGTCAGTGCTTATTTGTTAAGCTGTGGCGCGAAGATCATTAATTCCGCATTAAAAGGGACCAACGATGCTGCTTGACCGGTTTTAAAGGATAATCCTGCTCTTCCTGTGTACCTTGCCCGTCTTAGTCGGTTGTTTAGCTGATTCCGACTCGGATGAGGGCTCTCCCCCTAAAGGCTACGACCACTATCAAAGTGATGGGGTCAGCCTTTACCACCCTTCCCACTGGGTAATCGATTTCGATACTAGTTCCGGGCTTTATTCTGCTAGAGAAATTCGCTTTGAAGTTTCTGAGTTCTCAGGGTTTGGCTTGTTGGTATTCGAGGAGGAAGGCGACGCTAGTGTAGAGACTGTCATGGACCGTTTTGTTGCGGAGCTTGGCCTTCCCCGTGATCCACTCATCGCAGATTTTACTCGAAAGGCTGTTGAAATGAGTGGTTTTGAGGGTGAAAAGATTACATGGTCAGATTCTTTTGTGGAAAAATCCGATTTTGAGATGACTGTATTGAAGGTCAAGGAGGGTGAAGAGGAGGCCTTCGCATTCTTTATCCTGAATGACGCTGATATCCAGGCAAACGACAAACACAAAATCGACGTTGTAAAGAGTATTACGTTTGACTAACCAGAGGGATATGTACTAATGAATGGACAAAGAGATTCTTATGATGAGGCTCTGATTAGTGAGCTCGGAGTAAAGCGCTACTTGAGCGGCGTACGAGACCAAAAATGGTCAAATGTGAACTTTTCCCTAAGGGGAGAAGCAGCCATTTGAGTTTGCCAGAGTTATGAAAGCCTTATTGGCCGCCGGAAAGACAAAGGAAATCTTTTTCCCACGGTCTTCGGGTTGAGAGTGCCTTGGTTTTGTCGTACTTGCGGCGGATGCGCGCTTCGCGCTTATCCGCCCTACCAAGACTTTCTGTAGGGCGGATCGGTCCGACGTTTCGGAGCCGCAGGCGCATCCGCCGTATGCTGTTTGACTTCGCTGAGTTCAGCCACCAGTTTGATGCGTTAGGCTGTGCTGTCGCCCAGGGTGAACGTAGAGAACGGTAATTGCGACACTTACCTTGGAGGGGCTGTCAGTCGCATTAGACGCGGCGAGCAAGTCTAGCAGTGTGATGCTTGTCACAGATAGAAAGTTGTGGAGCTAGTCTAGTTGACACCTTCCACGCTTCCCCATACTGTTTAGTCGTATGGGGGTGTTTCGTAAGAGTCTTTGTCGATTTTGGCGTCAGCCTGATCGCCGAAAGTTTCCCTACAGTTATATTTTTCTCCCAAGGAATATCTTTTTGAACAACATAGGGATGATCAACAATGACTTCGATTGAAGATATTTGTAAAGAAAAGCTCCTCATTGAGCGTAATCTAAAGGCCTGCAATTTCTTTGTACAAGCTGTCGCGAAGGAAATAGGTCTGGCCAATAGCCTATTCTCTGGGCGGGCTGACGATATTGTCACGCGAATGAGAAGTGCTTGTCCCCCAATAGTTTTCCTTGATGCAAACCCCAGTGCAGCGACCAGCTATGCGGAAGATGGCTATTTTGTCGTTGGTGGCCTGGAGAGCACGGGAATGGCCCGTGCATCCACTAGCGGGCATGTATTTGTGGTGGTTCCGGGTGGCCCCTCTGAGTCGGGCCTCGATACTCCGTGGGGGTACCCTTCTCGTGGAGGTCAGCCGTACTGTTACCACGGTTCCTTGTCGTCTCGGTTACAAACCCGCGAGCGGTTACAGGTTGACTTTATTTTTTCCCGTGTGGACGAGGGGAATGTCGTTTATGCCGCAGTCAAGGATCCTAGAAAGCAAAGCTCTACTAAGCTTTCTTCGAATAGCTATCTACTAAAGATGATGGGAGGAGTGGCTGTTGGTTAGGTTCGCGTTTAGTGCTATTTTGTTGTTGGTAATGAGCATGAGTGCTCTTGGTGGTGGCGACGGTTGCGTTTATGAAAAGGCTGACGTAACACTTGATTCCAGTGGAATGGCGATATTCTCGTTGGCATCTTTTAATACGGAACTAAGGTACGACGGCTCAACAGATCAGTTGCAGGTGCTTTCTGGGGGCGAAGGGAGTGATTGTTCATTGGAAATTGGGATTGTGACTAGCGTGTATTTCGCCAGCCAGGAACCCTATGTGGCTATAGAGGGACATAGTGGTAATTCACGCTTCTTGCAACCTGTTGATCTACGAACATGCCGAGAAATTGGTCCGTCCATCGAGATGACCGAAGACAGCGTGCTTGAGCGTGACACCCTCTTCGTTCCGCCGATTTGTGATTGTGTAGACCCCGACGAAACCGAGTGCCTATGCGCATCTGCATCCGTCTACCAAGTGTCATCCACTTGCGAGCTTGTAAAGGATAGGACGGCTTCTCGCGAGTTGACTGAACAACGAACCAATGTGTCGTTTGAGGGCCGGAAAAAGATTGCCTTCCCTGGAAAGAATAATGCGGAGCTGCTTGATGAGTAAACAGCTCCTCGGGGTGTAATTCGTTAGTTATCCCAAGACTTCACCTAAATACTGCCCCGTATAAGACCGCTTGCGTTTCACCAAAGTCTCCGGCTTGCCTTGCGCGATCACTTTGCCTCCGCCCGAGCCACCCTCCGGCCCCATATCAATAATCCAGTCGGACTCGGCGATCACATCCAGGTTATGTTCGATCACCAGCACGGAGTTGCCCGCGTCCACCAGCCGGTGCAGTACGTGAAGGAGTTTGTCCACGTCCGCCATATGCAGGCCCACGGTGGGTTCGTCCAGCACGTAGAGGTTGTGCTGTGACCGCCGGCCTTTGTTGTCCTCCGGGGTCATGTTGGCTTTGCTGAGTTCGGCCACCAGTTTGATGCGCTGGGCTTCGCCGCCGCTCAGGGTGGGGCTTTGCTGGCCCAGGGTCAGGTAGCCCAGGCCGACGTCCTGCAGCAGGGTGAGGGCGTGATGGACCTTGGTGATGGGAGCGAAGAACTCCACGGCTTCGTCGATGTTCATGGCCAGCACGTCGCCGATGTGTTTGCCCTTGTAGGTGACGCTCAGGGTTTCGTCGTTGAAACGCCAGCCGTGGCAGACGTCGCAGGGCACGCGCACATCCGGCAGGAAGTTCATTTCAATTTTCTGCTCGCCCTGACCGCCGCAGGCTTCGCAACGGCCGTCGCCGGCGTTGAAGGAAAAGCGCGCGGGGGTGTAGCCGCGCAGGCGGGCGTCCACGGTGCCGGCGAAGAGTTTGCGGATGGTGTCCCAGATGCCGATATAGGTAGCCGGGCAGGAGCGTGGCGTTTTACCGATGGGGGTCTGGTCCACTTCCAGAATCCGGTCGATGCTTTCCCAGCCGCTGATCTGTTCGACGCCCTGCCATTGGTGCTTTTTCTTCCGCTTCTGGGCAATAGCCTGTTTCAGGTTGGGGTAGAGCACGCCCCGTATCAGTGTGCTTTTACCGCTGCCGCTGACGCCGGTGATGGCGACCAGTTGGCGCAGGGGGACGGAGACGTTGACGTTGCGCAGGTTGTTCTGGCTTGCGCCGTCCAGTTGCAGCTGCTCCTTGTCCCATAGGGCACGCATTTCGGAATTGCGCAGGTCGGGCAGGGGATGGCGCAGCGGTTCAGAGAGCATTTTCCCGGTGAGGGAGCGCTTGTTGCCCATGATTTTTTTGAGATTGCCATGGGCCACGACTTCGCCGCCGTTGACGCCAGCGCGCGGGCCCATGTCGATCAGGTGGTCGGCTTCGCGGATGGTGTCTTCATCGTGCTCCACCACCACGACGGTATTGCCCTGGGTCTGCAGTTCGCGCAGGGTTTCGATTAGCCGGCGGTTGTCCCGGGTGTGCAGGCCGATGGTGGGCTCGTCCAGTACGTAGCACACGCCCTGCAGGCTGGAGCCGAGTTGTGCGGCCAGGCGAATGCGTTGGGCTTCGCCGCCGCTCAAGGTGGGCGCGGCCCGGTCCAGGCTCAGGTAATTGAGCCCGACTTTCTGCAGGAAGTGGAGGCGGCTGTGCATTTCCGTGAGCAGGTCGCGGGCAATGGCCTGTTCGTGGGCCTTGAGTTTGAGTTTCTTGAACCATTGCTCGGCGGCGTCCACCGGCATTGATGCCAGGTCGGCGATGGAGTGGTCGCGAAAGCGCACGGCGCGGGCGGTGGGGTTGAGGCGTTGGCCGTCGCAGCTGGGGCAGGTCTTCTCCGTGCCTTCCTCTTCGTCGGGCCGCCAGGTGCGTTCTTCGCCGGTTTGCTCCTCGTCAAAGCCTTTGATGATCTGCCCGGTGCCGTAGCAGCTGTGGCACCAGCCGTGTTTGGAGTTGTAGGAGAATAGCCGTGGGTCCAGCTCATCGAAGCCGCTGCCGCAACTGGGGCAGGCGCGGTTGGTGGAGAACAGGCGTTCTCCGCTGGCCTGTTTGCCGGTGCGCTTGTCCACGGGCGCGACAATGACCACGCCATTGCCCAGGCTCAGGGCCTGTTCCAACCCTTCCCGCAGTCTTTTCTCGTTGTTGGGGGAAACGGTCACGTCCAACAGCGGCAGTTCAATATTGTGCTCGCGGTAGCGGTCGAGCTTGGGCCAGTCGGCGGTGGGTTGGTAGTCGCCGTCCACCCGCAGTTGCGGGTAACCGCGTCCGGCGGACCACTCGGCCAGTTCGCGGTAGATGCCCTTGCGTGCCACGACCATGGGGGCGAGCAGGGTGACTTCCCGGTTGCGGTAGTCTTTCTGGACGCGCGCGAGAATGGCTTCGGGAGTTTGCGGCTCGATGGGGACGTCGCAGTCCGGGCAGTACTGGGTGCCGAGTTTGACGTAGAGCAGCCGCAGGTAATGATAGATTTCGGTCAGGGTCGCCAGGGTACTTTTGCGACCGCCCCGGCTGGTGCGCTGTTCGATCGCCACCGCCGGGGGAATGCCGTAGATGGCATCCACGTCCGGGCGCGACGCCGGCTGCACAAACTGGCGGGCGTAGGCGTTGAGCGACTCCAGATAGCGGCGCTGGCCTTCACCGAAAATCAGGTCGAAGGCGAGGGTGCTCTTGCCGCTGCCACTGACACCGGAAATCACCGTCAGTTTGTCCCGCGGAATGGTGACGTCGATGTTCTTGAGGTTGTGCTCGCGGGCGTGGTGAACACTGATGACCCGTTCGGGTTTCGGGCCACGTTTTTTCGCCGCGGCGGGCAGGGGCGCGCCCTGGGTCAGTGACTGCTCGTAGTCTTTCAGGGCCGTGGCGGTGTAGCCGTCGTGTTCGGTCATCAGCTGTGCGGGCGTGCCTTCGGCCAGCAGTTGCCCGCCGGCATCGCCACCCTCGGGGCCGATGTCGATCAACCAGTCGGCACCGCGAATCACATCCAGGTTGTGTTCAATCACCAGCAGCGAGTGGCCCGCGTCCTGCAGCTGACGGAAGGCCCCCATCAGGGTGGCGATGTCGGCAAAGTGCAGGCCGGTGGTGGGCTCGTCGAACAGGAACAGGATGTGTTCCTGGTCTTTGGCTCTTGTGTTCGCAAGATGCCCGGCCAGTTTCAGGCGTTGGGCTTCGCCGCCACTCAGGGTGGGCACGGCCTGCCCCAGTTGCACATAGTCCAGCCCGACGTCCGAGAGCGGCTGCAGGCTGCGCTGCACGTCGGGCTTGTCCCGGAAAAATTCCAGCGCTTCGGCCACGGTCATGGCCAGCGCGTCGGCGATGGAAATGGCGCGGGGGGCGTTATCGCGGTCTGTGTTTTCCAGCAGTTTCACTTCCAGAATCTGGTCCCGGAAGCGTTTGCCGTCGCAGTCCGGGCAGCGCAGGTACACGTCGCTCAAAAACTGCATTTCCACATGCTCGAAACCGTTCCCCTGGCAGGTGGGGCAGCGGCCGTTGCCGGAGTTGAAGCTGAAGGTGCCCGGTGTGTAGCCGCGCTCTTTGGCGAGCGGAGTGGCCACAAACAGTTTCCGGATGGCATCGAAGGCGCCGACGTAGGTGGCCGGGGTGGAGCGGGTGGTTTTGCCGATCGGGCTCTGGTCCACCATGACCGCGCGGTCGATCTGCTCCAGCCCGTCGATGCGTTGGTGCTCACCCGGGGCTTCGGTCTGTTCGCCGTGGTGTTTGAGGATGGCGGGGTAGAGGATCTGGCGCATCAGCGTGGATTTGCCGGAGCCGCTGACGCCGGTGAGGCAGACGAGTTGGCCCAGGGGGATGCGGACGTCGATGTTTTTGAGGTTGTGTTCGGTGGCGCCGTGGATGGTGATAGCGGGCAGATTCTTTTGGGACGCCGGGTCCGGGTATACCGGTCCGGGACACGCTGTGGATACGTCCTTGTACGCTCGACTGCCGCTTCCCGTCGGCAGACGGTCCCGGACCGGTATACGCGGACCCGGCTCGTGGTTGGCTGAGACTTGCTTGCTGCCGTTCAAGTAGCTCGCGGTGAGGTTGGTTTTGCGTTTGAGCAGTGCCTTGGGGGTACCGAAGAATTCGATGTTGCCGCCGTTGCGGCCGGGGCCGGGGCCGATGTCGAGGATGCGGTCGGCGGCCAGGATGACCTGCGGGTCGTGTTCGACGACCAGCAGGGAGTTGCCGGCGTCGCGCAGGCGGTGCAGGACTTTGACCAGGCGCTGGATGTCGCGCGGGTGGAGGCCGGTGCTGGGTTCGTCCAGTACGAACAGGGTGTTGACCAGGGAGGTGCCGAGGGCGGTGGTGAGGTTGATGCGTTGGACTTCGCCGCCGCTCAGGGTGCGGGATTGGCGGTCCAGGGTGAGGTATTCCAGGCCGACTTCGCACAGGTAGCCGAGCCGCGCGCGGATTTCTTCCAGTAGCAGTTGGGTGGGTTCGTCGGCGTTGGCGTCGCCAAGCTGTTCGAAGAAGTCGGCGCAGCGGGCGAGGGGCAGTTGCATCACATCGGCGATGTTCAGGCCCGGGAGCTGGCGAAAGGCGCTGTCGGCCAGTGTGCTGCCTCTGGGTTTGAAGCGGGCGCGGTCTCCCAGGGCCTGTTCGGCGGCGTCGAATGACCCGGTGCGCCACCACAGGGAGGCGGGTTTGAGGCGGGCGCCGCCGCAGTCCTGGCAGGGGGTGTAAGCCCGGTATTTGGAGAGCAGCACGCGGATGTGCATTTTGTAGGATTTGCTCTCCAGCCAGTCAAAGAACTCGCGCACGCCGTACCACACGCCTTTGTCCCAGCCGCCTTCGCCCTGGATGACCCACTGTTTCTGGTCTTCGGTTAGCTCCGCCCAGGGCTTGGTGATGGGAACGCCGCGCTTTTTGGCGAAGCGGATCAGGTCCCGCTGGACTTCGTTGAATGAGGGCGTCTGGATCGGTTTGATGGCGCCGTCTTTGAGGCTTTTGCGCTCGTCGGGAATGACTAGGCCGTAATCCACGCCGATGATGCGCCCAAAGCCCCGGCAGCTCTCGCAGGCGCCCAGGGGCGAGTTGAAGGAGAATTGGCTCGGGGTGGGCTCCGGGTAGTCGATGTCGCAGCTCGGGCAGTGATGGTGGCTGGAGAAGCGCACCGGCGTGCCTACCTCGCGGTTGTCGTCCAGCGGGTATAGCAGTACGTGGCCTTTGCCGAAGTGCAGGGCGGTTTCCACTGCTTCGGTCAGCCGGCCGCGGTTCTCGGGGGTGAGTTTCAGGCGGTCCTGTACCACTTCGGCTCGGTTGCCCTCGCGTCGGTGCAGGCGGGCGTAGCCCTGCTGGTTGAGCAACTGCAGCACCTCCTCCTCACTGAGCTTCTCCGGCACGTTGATGGGCAGGCAGATCATCAGCCGCTGGCCTTTGGGCCAGTCCCGGTACAGGGCCTCCACGATGCTCTGGGGCGTGTCCTTGATCACTTCCCGGCCGCAGCCCTGGCAGTAGAGGTGGGCCAGCCGGGCGAACAGCAGCTTCAGGTAGTCGTTCAACTCGGTCATGGTGCCCACGGTGGAGCGGGAGGTGCGCACCGTGTTGCTCTGTTCGATGGCGATGGCCGGCGGGATGCCGTCGATCAGGTCCACCGCCGGCTTGTCCATCCGGTCCAGAAACTGGCGGGCATAGGCGGAGAAGGTCTCCACATAGCGCCGCTGGCCCTCGGCATAGATGGTATCGAACGCCAGGGTGGACTTGCCCGAGCCGCTAACGCCGGTGACCACCACCATCTCCCCCAAGGGGATATCCAGGTCCAGGTCTTTGAGGTTATTCTGCCGCGCGCCGCGCACGGTGATGACTTCGTGAGGCATAGGAGCTACTGCGTCCGAGTTTGAGTAAAAGGGCTAATATACGGGAGTTTGCGTGGTACGACCAAGACCGGGTTCTGGATGACGACACGCTGTTCAGCATGCCAGCTTATTGTCAATTTGTCTTTAAGGCCGGTTCTGCTAGTATCTTTCCCATCATAAGTGAAAAACTTGAGGGGTTGTTATGAACCGTCTTTCCCGCCTGGCCCTGTCGGCCCTATTGCTTCTCAGCCTGGTTGCATGCTCCACGCCATCCGCTAAACCCGGTGAGACCAGCCTCCGCACCTGGGAGATGCAGCAACTGGTCTTCCACGCCGAGAACCCCTACGACAACCCCTACACGGAGGTGGATGTCTGGGTGCAACTCAAGGGGCCCGATTTTGACAAGCGCGTATATGGCTTCTGGGATGGTGGTAACCGCTTTGTGGTGCGCCTGGTGGCCACCGAGCCGGGCCAATGGCAATGGGAGCTGGGGTCCAACCAACCGGACGATGCCGGCCTCACGAACCGAAGTGGCCAGTTTGTCGCCAAGGGTTGGAGCGAAGCGGAAAAACAGGAAAACCCCAACCGGCGCGGCTTTGTGCGCGTCAGCGACAACGGTCATGCGCTGGAATACGCCGATGGCACGCCGTTTTTTATGGTGGGTGACACCTGGCTGGCCGGATCCACCTGGCGGCTGCCGTTTCGCGATGCCATCACCTCTGATGAATATGAGCCCGGCCCCGGCATTGGCTTTGAAGATGCGGTGAACTACCGCAAGAACCAGGGCTTCAACTCGGTCAGCATGATCTCCGCGTTTCCGAACTGGGAGGCGGATATGTACCCCAGCACCTACGCCGATGAAAAAGGTGTTTACGTGCGCAATGCTTGGGAAAAGTTCGGGTATGACGTGTCCGACGAGCAGGGCACAGATGCCTCGGGCGGTGACAGCTATTGGGGCACATTCACTGCGAAGAATATGCGCGATGAGTACGGCCACTTGCCGTTTGCGCCTTCTAAGTCGCATGAAGGTGTCTCGAACTTTAATCGCCTGCAGCCTGAATACTTTCAGAGCCTGGATCGGAAAATGGCGCACCTGTCCGAGGTGGGGTTTGTCCCTCTATTGGAAACCGTGCGCCGGGATGTGGGCCCGTCCTGGGACGCCTACTTTGATTTCAAGGAAAGCTTTGCTCGCTTCGCCCAATACCTGATTGCCCGCTACGGCGCCTACAACTTTGTGTTCAGTGGTATTCACCTGGATTGGGTGCCGGAGGATTTCAGCCTCACCGCGGAACAGTTTAACGAGGCATTGACGTACCACTTGGAGACCTACGGTCGTCCTCCCTTTGGTCAGTTGCACACGGTGCTGATCGACCGGGCCACTCACACGACCCTCGGCTCCGGCGATGAGGTGCCCTGGCTGGATATGCACAGCGTGGGGAACAAACCCCGGGACCATCGCGTGGGTGAGAACCTGGAAACGCAGTTCTTCCTGGAAGACCCGCCCAGGCCCACCATCAATTTTGAGCCCTATTACACCGGTTGGCTGCACGAGATTAATAAGCCCGGCGGCGAAGAGCCTCCGCCCAACTCCCAGCGCGATAACTACTTTGCCCGGGCACAAATGTACGGCTCCGTCTTATCCGGTGGCCTGGCCGGTCACGTGCATGGCACCGCTGCCTATGACATGACCAGTACCGGTGAGCCCGCCGGCGCTCGGCCTCATATTTGGGATGCGTTGCGTTACAAATCCGCAAACTACATGCAGCACCTGGAAACCTTCGTTCTGTCCGAAGGAAAACGTTACCAGGACCTGATTCCCGCCACTGGCAACATAACACCGCGCAAAGCGCCCAATGCGCCTGAAGATGGGCTTGATGGTTGGTCCTACATGATGTGCACCGCCGAGGCGGACCTGGCCCTGCTGTATTTTGAAAACGCCTCGGTCGCACCTCGGCTCAGTGGTTTCACCCCAAACGAGTCCTACACCCTGCGCTGGTTTGATCCGATCCTGGGCCAGTGGCACGAGCCGACACGCGTGACGGCAAGCACGACGGGGGTAGTTGAACTCAGCGCCTTTCCCGGGGGCAAACCCCTGGCCGAGCGAGATTGGGCGCTAAAAATTATTCGCTAGCACAACAATGATAATAAGGTAACTCCAATGCTTATAAAAACCGTAATCAACCCTATAGTGCTGAGTGTGTCACTCTGCTTTCTGACGGCCTGCGGTGGCAGTTCCTCCGGATCGGGGGAGACGCCGGCTTCGTCAAGTGCCTCGGCGTCGAGTCAGTTCTCGCAGCCTTCAAACTCGTCCCAATCCTCTCAGTCCTCGCAGTCCTCGCAGTCCAGCTCTGAGGCCCACCACCGGATTCAAATTGATTCGAACGTAAGGCATCAGACGGTGGATGGTTTCGGGGGTGCGTTACCCATGTGGGCTGTCGTTACCGAATCGTTGACCGATAATGAAGTCAAGAGCTTGGTCGGTATGGGGGAACGGGAGCTGGGCTTTTCGCTGCTGCGTACTATTGTGGACCCGAATCCCGATGACTGGCCTCGCGCGGCGGGCAATCTTGCGTTGGCAAAAGCATATTCTAAGGACGTCCGCATCTTGGCGTCACCTTGGACGCCTCCCGCGCATATGAAAAGCAATAACAGTCTCAATAACGGTGGTCGGCTGTTACCCGACTACTACGGAGCCTACGCCGATCACCTCAATGCCTATATTGCCTATATGTTGGAGCAGGGCGTTGAAATTGATGTAATGTCCGTTCAGAACGAGCCGGACTACGCCCCCAGTTACCAGTCGGCGGAGTGGAGCGGCGACGAGCTGCGCGACTTCGTTCGACAATACGGTGGGGAGATTCAAGCGGAGCTGCTCATTGCGGAGTCCTTACGGTTTAACCGTGACTATACGGACCCTTCCTTGAATGACCCTGAGGCATTGGCCAATGTGGACTATGTCGGCGGGCACCTCTACGACGCCGAAAACAGCGGCAACTTCTCACCTTACGAGTTGGCAGAGGAGAAAAACGTCCCTCGCTGGATGACCGAGTGGAACTACCACCGTGCGGACGGTGATGGCGCGGCCATCTGGGGCGGTAGCAATGAGGCTGTGTGGGACGAAACTCTGGACGTGGTGCTGGCTAGCGTACATCAGTCCATGGAGGTGAACTGGAGCGCCTATATCTGGTGGTGGTCCCTGCGTTTTTATTCCTTTCTCGGGGATGGCGACAGTCAGTACGGCACCGAACGCGGGCAAATTCTCAAGCGGGGCTGGGCGTTCTCCCACTATTCCAAGTTCGTCCGCCCGGGGTATCAACGCATTGGTGTGAACCTGGAAGGGCTGGACGCCGTCGAGGTGACCGCTTACGAGAGCGGCACAGGCGAGTGGGTCGTCGTTATTCTGAACCGCTCCGATAATGACTACGCCAACATAGACGTTGAAATGCCGATGAGCGTGGGTAGCGCGGAGGCTTACATCACTTCCCGGTTCGAAGACCGGGCTACGCTGAGCGTTACCGTTGAGGGAGGCGAGGTCTCCGTTCCGGCGTTAAGTGCCCGAAGCGTCGCGACGCTGGTGATGACCAATTGAAGGAACTCGGGGGCGGCAACGCCCCCGTTTGTCAGAAGGTTAATAGCCTACTTGTTCGGCGTAGGGAATGATTTTCTCGCCGTAGTTTCCGCCCCAGCTGTAGCCGTTTCGGCGCTCTGCCGATATATCCATGATGTCATAGACTTTTCGGCTGTCCCGGTCGCTGAAGAAGCCGCGATTGGTGTACAGGTCATAGAAGCGGTACCACATACGGTCGCCTTCGCTGTAGACGATTTTCTCCTCGACGGATTTGTCGTAGGTGTAATTGTCCACATAGGTATCCGGGCTGCGGAACCAATTGATCGCCGCCCGAACGGCCGCTTCAATTTCCGGCGTTTGTGGCTGTGTCATCAGAAAGCCGACCACTTCCACGGACTCACTGCCACTTAACGATTTCAACTCATAGGCGCGGGCCATTTTTGGTTGATAGTCGTTCTTCCCGTGTTGAGCACACCAAACCGTCAGGTGGCCGTTTTGCACCCACTGGGCATTCAGAATGTAGTCTACCCCACGGTCGATGGCTTGTCGCATTTTCGACCGGTCGTTGTCATTGAAGATGTCGGTGTCGAAGGGGGCGCTCTGTTGGTTGGCGTGATGCAGTACGGTCAGCACACTGGACATGGCGTTGTCGTTGAAGGTGACGTGGTCCGAGTAGCCGCCGCGCAGCGGGTAAAACTGCGGCCAGCCGCCCGTGCTGTACTGGGCCTCAAGCAGGTAGTCCATGGCCTCGCGCACCGCATTGCGATAGCGGGTGTCACCAGTATTTCTATACACCTCGGCCAGATAGACCATTTCCGTGACGGTGGCGCCGTTGTCAATGGTGCCCAGGCCGTCACCACCGTCTCCCATGGAGTCGTATTCTTGATTCTTGGGCCAGCCACCGTTGTCATATTGGTGGGACAGGATGATGTCCGCTCTGCTCTGGCTCCACTCGGTGCGAGCGCTTTGAAAACGGTCGTGTACCGGGTTGCCCTCTTGTGGTAGGAGCGGCGCGCTGTCGGTGCTGCTGCTGGATGAGCTACTTTGGTTGGAACAATCGGCTGCGGCGGGGTTGTTTCCTACAATAATCAACGAGTCGATGTTCGGCAAGCCCTCGCCGTTGGCGGCGACGATACTGATGTGGTTGTCCCCAGCGCTTAAATGAACGGTGCGGGTATCGACGGTCCAACTGGTCCAGCCACCCGTCGAGGGGAAGCTGACGCTACCAGCGGTAGAGCCGTTAACCACCGCAATGGCGGGTCTGTCGTTGGCAGAGGCGTAGCGGAGCTCCAACAGGTAGCTTCCATCGCTGGGAGCGTTGACGCGATAACGAACGGCATTGCCGTTGGCGTTGTCGGTATTGGCAAAGCCTTCACCGGTAAAGCCGGCATTGTCACTGTCGACTGAACCATCAACGCCACAAAAACCGGTCTGGTTTTCCTGAAGTGTGATTTCCCCACCGCTGATGGAACTGGTTGAGAACTGACTGCTTGATGATGCCGGGCTTGATGAAGAGCGACTGGAAGCTGACGAGGCGCTGCTGCTTGAGTCCGAGGGTGGGCTGTTGCCACAGATGTCGCCAGATACTTCCGGTATTTCAGCGGCGCCATTGGTGTTGACTTGGAGCCCGAACGAGATGGATTGACCGGGGGCCAGAGTGTCGTTCCAACTCAGGTTTGAGGCTGAGTAAGGGTTGCTTCCGCTGACGTTGGCATTCCAGTGGCTGGTGATTTCGTTGCTGTCATAAGCCCAGGAAACGTTCCAGCCCTCGATGGTGTCCGAGCCGGTGTTGGTGATCTGAACAGAGGCGGTGGCGCCGCTGCCCCAGTCATTGTTGATGAGGTATTCGCAAGCGGCGCTTTGGGCGGCGGACTGGGTAGCGAGAAGTGAACCAACGGCAATGAGCGAGGCAATGCTGAATGACTTTGTGGTTGAAGCGTACATGAGGTCTCCTTTTTGTCGTTATAAAAGCGAGCGTTTTTATTTCGCCGACTGGAATTCGAGCCTTTTTTGGCTGCAATATCGACGTGTTGACAGATGTTAGGCGCAAGCCCCATAAAGTTCAAATATGAGATAAAGGTTAAATACAAAAATGAGAACTGCCGACGCAAAACGATTAAATACGCGCCAAAAAAGGGGCGTTCGACTGCTCTTGGACCCGAGCGTTAGAGCCATAAGAGACTGATAGGAGGAACGGATATGCAGTTATTCCGGCCAAAGGTTCCGGCGGCCCCCGAAGGCCGGCGTAAGTGGCGCTGGTACGGCCCCGGCTTATTGTGGATGTTGTCTGCCGTGGGCACGGGCTCGATTCTCTTCACCCCGCGAGTCGCCTCAGCTTATGAATACCAGCTGCTCTGGCTGCTTTTGCTGGTGGTCTTTTTTATGTGGGTCATGATCCGGGAGATGGCGCGCTTCTCCATCGTGACCGGGCAAACGATGCTAGAAGGAATGTATACGTTGAAGGGGCCGCGCGGTTGGGCCGTGTGGCTCGTGCTTGTACCGCAACTGCTGGCGGCAGGCGTGGGCATTGCCGGTCTCTCCGCCGTGGTGGGCAGCGCGCTGCAATCCTTTCTGCCGGGGGGAGCGGCTCTGTATGGGGTGTTGCTGGTGGTGTTGAGCACCGTCTTTGTAGCCGGCGGTCAATATATGTTGATTGAGCGGTTCAGCCGGGTGATGGCACTGCTATTAATGTTGATGGTCATCGTCTCCGCGGTGGTGGTAGGCCCGGATCTGCGTAACGTGGCCACGGGCCTTGCCCCTGGCTGGCCCAGTGAGCCGGACCTCTATGTGATTCTACCCTGGGTTGGAACCATACTGGCCGGCTCCATGGGCATTGTCTGGTTTGGCTATTGGACGGCCACTCGGGGGTATGGGGGCGGTCTGACCTCCCGCGAACGGGATGATGAAATGCCCGAGGAAGCTCGATCGGAACAACGTCGAGCGGAGTCGGAAGGTCAGGAGGCGTCCACCCGCGAAAGACGCGCGCGTGCCTGGATTGGAGTCATGACCGGCGCCGCCTCACTGGGGGTGCTTGGGGGCTTGGTGGTGATTTTTTCCTTCATGGTGTTGGGCTCTGAGTTGCTGGCTCCCAAAGACCTGATGCCCAAAGGCGCGGATGTGGCGGTGGACCTGAGCCGGTTATTCTCCGAGGTGTGGGGAAGCGCCGGGGAGTATTTGCTACTGGCGGCGATTATCATCGCCCTTGGGGGAAGCGTGCTGGCTAATCAGGATGGCTGGGGCCGAAGCTTTGCGGATATGACATTAATCCTGACACGGCGCAACCGAGAGGCGGGGAAAGCCGGCTGGATTACCGGTACGTTGACGTGGCTTGGCCGGGTCACGGGGCTGCCCATGCTTGAACGGCGCTATCTCAAACGGTTGTTCGTGGTGACGGTGACCGGGGTTGTGCCCATTACCATTATTCTTCTATTCGATGACCCCGTTGCGGTCATGTCCGCCTCCGGGATTATTGCCGCCGTGCATACGCCTTTCCTGGCGTTGGTTGCCATTTACATCAACCGGACGCGGTTGCCAGCCTCGCTTCGGCCGGGCTGGTTCACATCCTTTAGCATGGCCGTGTCCGGGCTGTTTTACTTGGGGTTTGCGGCATTGTACTTTTGGAGCCTGACGGGGTCGTAAAGCCTCGGGCTTTGATGGCCAAGGCTGAGCCTAATGAAACATGGAGCGGCTATGACGCATGAGCTTAATGTCATATTGTTGGTGATCGCGGGCAGCGCGTTGTTACTGGGCCTGGTGTCAAAGTTTCTCAAGCGTGTGGGCCTGCCGGATGCGGTGACCTTGCTCCTGCTCGGAGTGGCGTTGGGCCCCGTGGGCCTGGGCTGGTTGAATCCAGAATCCTGGGGAAAGCCCATGATGATTCTGGAGCAAGTGGCCCGGCTGGCCCTGGCCATCGGCCTTATGGACATTGCACTGCGGCTTCCCAAAAACTATGTGTTCTCCCATTGGCGGGGCCTGGCTCTGGTGCTCGGGGTGGGCATGCCATTTATGTGGCTGAGTAGCAGCGCCTTGGTGGGTGGGCTGTTGGGGCTATCCGCCGGTACCGCGTTGCTTATCGGTGCGGTGGTCACACCGACGGACCCGGTGGTGGCTTCCGCCATGGTGAGCGGCCCCGTGGCCGAAAAAACCCTGCCAACCCATTTGCGTCGAATTATTTTGGCCGAGTCGGGTGCCAACGACGGCTTGGCTTACATGTTTGTGCTGGGCGCCGCCTTTCTTATCACCTTGCCCTCGGGCGAGTCGCTCACCGCTCATGTGTTGGGCATGATTGTGGGGGATGTCATGTTCGCCTTGCTATTGGGGGGCGTCATCGGTTACCTGGCGGGTTTTGCCTTGCGCAAAGCGGAGTGCAAAGATCTGATGGACCTTCACTCAGTGTTGATGTTTTCCACGGCTCTGGCGTTAAGCACTCTGGCATTGGTAAAGCTATTGGGCAGTGACGGTATTCTCGCGGTTTTTGTGGCGGGGCTCGCGTTTGATCAGCAAGTGGGGGTGTACGAGCGTCGCGAGGAAGAGCACGTCATCGGCGGTTTTGATCGCTTTTTTACCGGGCCTATTTTTATCCTCGTCGGGCTTATGCTCCCCTGGAGTGAATGGGCCGCGCTGGGATGGTCCGGTGTCGGGTTGGCGGTGGGCGTTTTATTGCTGCGTCGCCTGCCGTTGCTATTATTACTGCGCGGGACCTCGCGAGAGCTGCCCAGCCGGCTGGACGGCGCCTTTTCCGGTTGGTTTGGCCCCATCGGAGTGGCGGCGGTTTACTACGCGGCGCTGGCGCACCACAAAACCCACCTTCCCGACGTGTGGCCGGTGGTGAGCTTGCTGGTGGTGGCCTCCGTTTTCGTTCATGGATTAACGGCAGTGCCTTTTTCGCACCTTTACTTATACTTGTACCACCGACTTGAATCTTCTAAACAGTGACGCACCTGTGCCATGGACACGAAACTGGACGCTTTTTCCGACGTTAGTCTGATCCTGCTTCAAAAGAGCCACGCCAAAGCGCTCTTTCAACTCGTCGATAACAATCGTGATTTCCTTCGCCAATGGCTCCCCTGGGTGGACGCGACCGTGG
Source organism: Marinimicrobium locisalis (assembly GCF_039822625.1). NCBI lineage: Bacteria > Pseudomonadati > Pseudomonadota > Gammaproteobacteria > Cellvibrionales > Cellvibrionaceae > Marinimicrobium > Marinimicrobium locisalis. Next base: position 109,970 of record NZ_JBDLLG010000005.1, on the reverse strand, counting down.
CCCTCTCGGATACGGAGGCATTTTTGGAAGGGATTGTTGAGCAGTACCGCTCCGGGAGGGGTCCTCAATTTGCCGTCTACTGGCGTTCTCGCTTGTGTGGCGTGTGTGGATTCCACGCATTTGATAAGCGGCGTGCCCAAACGGGCAGCGTCGGCTACTGGCTGGCAGAAGAATATGCGGGCCTGGGCATCATGACCCAGGCGGTAAAGGAACTGCTAGAGATCGGTTTCAAAGAGTGCCGCCTCAACCGTATCGAGATCGCCTGTGCCACGGGGAATCACCGCAGTCGTGCCATCCCCCAGCGGCTGGGGTTCTACTACGAGGGGGTGCTGCCGGAGAGGGAGCTTTTGAACGGTCGGCGTGTGGACCATGCGCTGTACACGCTGTTGTTGGAAGAATACTTGAATACCGTTCCCCATCGTTCCTCGCCAAATCCTACTTGAATGGACCGCTGTGTGGTGGCAATCCGCGGGCTTTGTTAGGCTAAGTGCGTTTTCTTAACTGACCACATGAGGTTCTCCAATGGATCAACAGACCCGAACTGAAGTCGAGGCGGCCGCGTTTCGTCGGCTGGTAGCGCATTTGGATAAACGAAAGGATGTGCAGAATATCGACCTGATGGACTTGGCCGGCTTTTGTCGCAACTGCCTGAGCCGGTGGTATATGGAAGCGGCGAATGAGAAGGGGGTGGAGCTGGACAAGAACACCGCGCGGGAGATTATTTACGGCATGCCTTACTCGGAATGGAAAGAGCGGTATCAGACTTCCCGGTAATAATCGGAGGGTAAGTGTAAAAAAGGGGGGAAGGAGCCTCCTTGCTCCAGTGTTACTTGGCTTACCAATCAGCCCCGCGAACGGGGCCGACGGTTAGGCACGGACTCTTATGAGCCGTCCCACAAGCGGATCAGCATGTTCCACTTCTCCTGCTCGAAGCCTTCCCAGGTGCCCCACTCCTCTGTGTTGGAGACCGGATCGTAAGCGTGCTCGTACAGACCACCGGTGTCCTCGGATTCGGGGTTGGTGGACCAGTAGCAGCCTTCGATGTTTTTCTCGATCATGTAATCGACCAGTGTGTTCTGCCACTCCATGTCGATACCAGCCTCTACGTGGCTCCAAGCTTCGCGATGACGGGGCGGAGCATCGGCAGGCCAGTTAGAGTGGCCACCAAACTCACCGATAACCATGGCATAGCCTTGGTCGGCCAGATAACCGAAGTGCTCATCCCAGCCAGCTTCCAGGCGCTGTGGATCAATCACAATGTTACAGCCAGCTTCGGCCGCTTCGATGTCTTCCAGGCCTTCACACTCGGGCTGAGCCGGATCCATGAACTGCTTCTGGACGAATACGGACGGGCCGTAGGTGTGCGGCGACAGAATCAGACGCTCTTTGGGGATATCCAGAGGTGCGTCGGCGAACGGATAGAAGTTCTCGCCCCAGTTGGGGTTGGAGTCTTCTGAACCATGGGGTACTTCTTCGCCTGCAGAGGTTCCGCCAGCAATACCTTCAACCATGACCAAGACATCGGAGTTGACTTCGTCGATCGCCTGATAGGCTTTCTCAGAGAGGTCTTTCCACTCGGCCCAGGTGTAGTCCCAGGGTTCGTTGAAGATGTCGATGGCCATGATGTTGTCAACGCCCAACTGCTCTGACAGACCGGCGATTTCGCGCAGGTCTTCCAGCCACAGCTCTTCGTTGTACAGGTCAACCTGAACGTCTGGATCATCTACCGGGCCGCAAGAATAGCCCTCGCGCTTGAACTCATAGTTTTCACGCTCGGCATCCGCGTAGGGAGGCGTGGCATCCAGACGACCGGCGCGCCAGCCCACGTAGTTGGAGCAGGAGTGGATGTCGATGATCACGTTGATGTTGTTCTCGTCGGCCTGGACGATGAAGTCTTCCAGCGCTTGACGGGCATTTTCCTGCTGGACTGAAGGATGGTTCTTCAGTACACCGCCTTCACGCACATCACCGGTACCTTGAGGATCGTTCGGGTCCAGAGTCTGCGGAGCGATGGGCAGACGGATGGTGTTGATACCTTGGGCGGTAATCTCATCCATGGTCTGCTGAATGGTGCGACCGGAGTCAACCCACCACATGTTGCCTACATAAAGCTCCATGGGTGCGCCGTCTGGGTTGTTTTCGGCGTCAACCGGCTCGTGCTGACCTTCCAGACCGAACCAAGCGGAGCACTGTACCGGATACCGCTCACCGTTCTGGGTGATGTTGCCGGACTCATCGACACGGAAGATACCGTCGGTGGTGTCGGGGCTGCTGGAGCTGGAAGCAGAGGAGCCAACGGACGAAGCGACAGAAGAGGCAACAGAGGACGCGACGGAAGACGCAACCGAGGATACCGCGGAAGAAGCCACAGAAGAAGCAACGCTGGATTGCTGCGAGCTGGACTGGCTGCCGCCAACGATGCCGTAAGGCGCGGGCTGCGAGCTACAAGTGGTGCGGGCGACACAGCTCTGACCGTTCTCGTAACCCCAGCCGCTGTTGGCATCTTCACACAGCGGAGTCAAAGTGCCGTACCAGTCACACTGCTGGTTTCCCTGGGGAGCGCTGCTGCTGGCCACTGAGCTGCTGGAGCTGCTTGCGGGTTCGCTTGAAGTGCCACCGCCGGAGCAGACATCGCCGGTAACGGTTGGGGTTTCAACGCTACCGTTAGTGTTGAGTTGCATACCGAACTCAACGCTCTGGCCCGGCTGAATGGTGCCGTTCCAGCCCATGTCACTTGCGGTGTAGGGGTTGCTACCAGAGAGTTCGGCGTTCCAGCTGCTGGTCACTTGGTTGTTGTTGTAAGACCAGCTTACATCCCAACCGTTGATAGCGCTGTTGCCGTTGTTGGTAATACGGATGGCAGCGGTGGCGCCACTGCCCCACTCGTTGCTTACGACATATTCACAGCTCGCCGACTGCGCGGCGGCACCCTGACCGACCGCTGCCAGGCCCAAGCCCAGCATGGCGGCGTATATGCCATTGCCTTTCAACTTTTTGTTTATCATTTGTGATTATCTCCTGGTGTTGCTGAATTGAAGACACTCAATGCGCTCACTATTGTTATATAACGCGACAAAGTGTCGACGCTTGTGTCACTTTCGGCGTTAATCCGAAAGGCGGCGATAATGGTAGCTCATATTGTTAAAGTTAAAAGGACTGTATCGCGAGAGTTTGATCTGCTACTTTTTTTAATGATTTATCGCTTTTAAAACATGGCGTTGTTATTAAGAAAAATACAAAAAGTCGTCAAAAAACACTTATGAAAAACGAGAAATGTGACACTTTTTAGGGAAAGGGAGGAAAAGCACATTAGGTGTGGCGCCTATTAATTCATTCTAAGACTGATTTGAAATGATCATTTGTCGCTTAATTTCAGTTTGCAATGATAAGTGACGAAACTATTTCGTGTTAATCCACATTTTAAGGTCGGGGTTTTGAATGTTAAGCCAGAATGGTGAAAACTGAAGGCGCTTCGAAGCGCCGGCGGCGCGAAAGGTAGAGAAGAATTAGAGAACTAAGAGAAGGGCGAGAAGAGCGCTAGTGGTTCCAGATGCGATAGAGCGTCCTGCAGGGGCGAACGTTATAGGGCATCTACTGGCGCACTTCGAAAGCGCTGCCGCTTTCGGGGGCAGCGGGTTTAACGTCCACCTGCGTCACCGATGCCCCCTCTGGCCCTTCCCATAGCCAGCCCTCGAACGCATCCAGGGCGTCCATATCGCCTTCGGCGAACGCTTCTACGCGCCCGTCCGGCAGATTTCGAACCCAGCCGGTGAGGCTGAGCGCTTGGGCTTTTTGCTGGGTGCTGGCTCGGTAGCAAACGCCTTGCACCACTCCCTCAATGATAAACCGTCTGGCGTGTTTCATTGCGCGCTCCTACTGGGTTGTTGCGCTAGCTCCGGGGCTAGCTCGCCGGGAAGCACCGGCTGGTAAAAGTTGCCAAATAGGGACGGGATAAGAATTTTCCGCTCGCCAGTGGCTTCCGCCAGCTCGGTGTCCTTCCAGGGAACAATGTAAAGCAACTTTGGCAGTTCTTTATTGGCCTTGATGGTGGTGGCGTCCATCTCGATTTCGATGCGCGGGACCTGCTGGGCCTGGGCGCTCGCACCCAGTAGCAACAACAAGGCTAATGATGTCGTTCTCACTTAACCTCCTTGGCGCTCAAGCGCGCTTTGTAACTGTCGCACCCACTGAGCGGTGCGTTCATCGTCTTCGACCAGGGCCAGATACGCTTCATAGTGTTCTATAGCAGAGCGTAAATCCTGATAGTAGGTGTCGTAAAGCAGGGCAACGTTGTAATGAGCGTCAGCGGAATTGGCATTGTGTTTCAACGCCTCTTCGAAGTGCCGTTCCGCGGCTTCAACCTCGGCGCGCTTGAGGGCCAGGGTGCCGGCCAGATTGTGGGCGGAGGCCAGCGCCGGATTCAGCGTCAGGGCATTTTCAAGGGCTTTTTCCGCCTGCGGGCCATGATCGGTGTGGTAATAGGCGGTGGCCAGGTGGGCCCACAGTTCGGCACGACCGGGGCGCTGCTCCACCAGTCGTTGCAGCTGCTCGGCGGCTTTGGGGTAATCGCCATTGTGCCCGTGGCGCAGCGCTTGTTGGTACAAATGCCGTTGGGGGTCGGTTAGCGATGTGGTATCGCTTTCCGCGCCGGCAGGCAAGTTGCCGGTGGTTGGGGTTTGGCTACAGGCTCCGAGCAACAGTGCCGCGATAGCCATAGCCGCAACCCGCCCTCGGAATAAGGGGGTAACCTTCATGGTTGTGTCTCCCGCTCTTGCGCCGCCAGCGATGCGGTATCCCGGCGGCTTTGGTCTTCACTCACACTAAACCGGGCCTTGGGTTCGCGGGCATAGCGCACCGGGAACAAGACGGCTAACCGTTCGCGGCTCTGCACCATCCATTCGTTGAAACCCTCCGCCCGGGCGCGCTTGAGGTTGCGCTCATAGAATTCAATGGCCTTGTCCTCAAAGGGGAAGGCGCGGTCTTCCAGCAAAATGTCATACTGAATCAACGCCTCACCGCTCAACTCCGTCGGTCGATCCGACTCCAGTAACGCTCGGGCCAGCGTTTCGTAAATGCGGCCAATCCGGTGGGTGGCCTCGGAGGTGATATCACCCAAACCATAGGAGGCGGCCTGGGCATATCGCTCAATGGCGCTCTGCATATGCTCGGTCTTTTGGGCAAGGCTGTTTTCCAGTGGCAAGGAAAGGGCGGTCTCGTCGTACTGCTCGTGATGGCTGCGCCCCAAGCTCAGCGCCGCACTTGCCGCGAGCCGGCGGGTTCGAGCCGATTTATCGCTCTCGGGTTGCTGGCGGTCCCGGCTCAGCAGCTTACGCTCCCAGAACTGTCGCTTCTCCGGCTCTGCGGTTTGCTCATACAGACCAATTAGCTGGTGCATCGCCTCTGCGTTTTGCGGGTAGGGCGTGGGGTAGCTGTGGGCGTAACGGCGGAAGGCGTTGATGGCGCCCTCCAGGTCTTCCTCCTCCAAGTACAACTGGGCGGCTTTCCACTGGGCGGCACGCTGGGCCGTGGCATCTTTTTCCGAACCGGCGAGCTTTTCGTATTGGCGGGCGGCCGCTTCCGTTTGGCCACTGGCGATATAAGCGCTGCTTAGCTGACGTTCGGCATCGGCGCGCAAGGGGTGCTCGGGATAAACGGACTGGAAGCGTTGGATCAACCCGATGGTCAACTCCCATTCCTGCTGCTCGGCGGCCAGAGTCAGCGCATTGTATAACCCTTTGGGCGCGTTGTCGGTATTGGGGTCCTGCTCGTGGATGCGCCGGTAGTGGCGGATGGCTTCTTGCCAGGCCTGTTCTTCTTCGGCCTTTTCCGCCTGCCGGTAGACGCTGAGCGCGCGTTGCTGCCGAGTTTGCCGGCGGGTAGTCTCGGGTAACGAGTCCAGGGCGAGAAACTGCCCGGCGGTTTGTTCGGCCTCGGCGTAGTCGGCCTTGTTCAACTGACTTTGCAGCACCAGCGAGTAGGCTTCGGCCCGCGTGTCGGTATCGGTCATGGCATATTGAGCGAGCGAGATGGCCGTCTCGTGCTGTTCGGCTTGATAGGCATATTGCGCAGCGCTGAGGGCGATCGTGGGAGTACGCTCGTCGTTCGGGTAAAGCCGTGCAAAGGCCTCGGCGTAGCGGCTGTAGTCGTCGGTCCACCGTTCCGGGGAACGGTCGGCCAGGGTGTTCAGCAGCGCCAGCGCTGCGTAGGCCGCTTCCGGGTCCAGAATCACGGAGCCGTCGAAGGCCGCCCGGCGGTATTGCTGGAAGGCGGCTTCTACATGGTCGGCCTCTGCCAATAAATCACCGTAGGCCAGAGCGATGCCATCCTGCTGCGCGTAGCCGTCGAAATGCTCCAGGTAGCGTTCATACCATTGCTGTGCCTGCTCGAAGTGGTGGGTTTCGCCGCTGTCCTGATAGAGGGCGTGGTGATGGCGAGCGGCGCTTTTCCAGTGTTGGCGCAACTGCGTGCGGCTCTGCTCGGCGGCGGCCGAGTGAGATGCGGCGCTCGGCTGTTGGCGATAGCTCTGGTACAGCTGTTCGGTGGCCGCGATGGCCTGTTGCGAGAATCCCCCCTCGCGCCAGAGTGCCACCATTTTGGAGCGTGCCCGGAGGGCTACCCACGGGTCGGGGTCGGTTTCCAGCAGATGCTGCCATTGGGCGACCGCATCGGAGGTCCGCCCCTGGCCGCGCAAGAGGGCACTGGCGGCCCGGTAGGGCGCGTACCAATCTTCGACACCGTGTTTGCGGAAAAGCTCGCTCACCATCGTGGGGGAGGGAGCGTCGATCATGGCCAGGGCCAGTGAGCGGTAGTACTCTTCGTAGATGACCCGGTCCTCGTCGCTCAGCGGTGTCTCGCTCAGCTGCGCGGCACTGGGGAAGGCCTGGGAGTGAATGACCGCGATAAAATCTTCCAGCGCCGGTTCGCTCAGCGATTGTTTGTACCGTGCCCAGCCGCGCTTGAACAAGGCGCGCTCGTGAAAGCTTGTGTCGCGGCTGCCGTGCAGCGCGGCGGTATAGGCGATTTCGGCGGCCAGGTAGTCGCCCCGACTAAAGGCGGACTCCGCCAGGCGAAACTGGGCCTCGGCATACAGGGGGGAATCCGGGTGTTGGTTTACCAGCTGTTGCAGAGCGTCCAAGGACTCCTGGTGGTGGCCCAACTCGTCGTGGCTCTTGGCCAGCTGATACCACTTGCGGTCATTGCCCTCGGCGTCGGGGAACTCGTTCAGGGAGCTTTCGAGCAGCTCAATGGTGCGTTCGAGGGTGTCGCGGTACCGGCGGTCCTCCTGGTAGTTGTCCTGGTCGCTCCAGCGCAGGCTTTCCTTGAGCTCCAAGTCGGCCAACCGGGCCATGGCCTGGTTGCGTGCCCGGTCGCTGTCCGGTGCCGACTGCAGAAACTGGTAATAGGCGGCCTTGGCGTCGGTGCTGTCGACGCTGCCGGCCAGAGCCTTGTTGGAAGCCGTGGCCGAGACTCGCGAGGCTTTATCCAGCTCCGCCAGCGTGGCCCGCTTGGGCGCCTGGTGGCTGCAGCCGGCCGTGGTCGCGATCAGGGTCAGGGTCGCGATGGAAAGTGAGAATTTATTGCCGATCATAAATTGTGGCAAGCCCGTACTGACTTTGGTTCAGGTAGGTATGAATCTGTTCACGCCGCTCCCTGAGCGTCGGGTTTGAGCGGTTGCCCTCCAGTTGTCGGTCAATGGTTTGAAGCTGCGCTTGATAATGCAGCAGCGCTTCCTGGTAGCTGGCCTGGGCCAGCGTCAGGCGGTTCATTTGGTCGTAGGTAAAGGCCACCAAAAAGGGGCCCCCCGGCAACGCCGGGTGGTCCAGTTGCTTGAGCTGATGAAACGCGTTTAACGCCCCGTCGTAGTCCCGCAGGTGCAAAGCGCTCAAGCCGATGCCGCGCCAGGCGAAGGCCACATAGCGGCTATCCTGGTCCATGGTGCCGAACGTTTCCCGGGCATCCCGATAAAACCCTTGCTGCAATTGGGACAACCCCAGCATCATTCGCAGCCGGTTCTTGGCTTCGGGGTCGAGGTTGCCCTCAAGCAGTCGGGTCAGCTCGCGATGGGCGTCGGTCCACCAGTCCTGCTTGAGGTAGGCAATGGCGAGGTTGGTGCGCGCCTCCACATAATGGGGGTCATCCGGCTGGAAGGACTTATACACGTCTATCGCCCGGCGGTGCCGCCCCTGGCGCTGCCAGTTCAGCCCCTGAACCAGGCGCAGATACAGGCGCTGCTCTTCGCTCAGGGCATAGTGTTGCGCAAGCGATGGCAATCGTTCCTCAACGCTGGACCAGTCACCCGCCTCGACGGCCGACCGGATTTTGGCCACGCGCTCCTCCAGCCCCCCTCCGGGGGCCGCCAGTATAGGAGCGCTGCAACCGAGCAGCAGCGCGAATCCAAGCCTACGATACTGGTTTTTACTCCATCGTTTCATCGCGAATGCGTCAGCCTTCCAATTGACACTGGAACTGACCCTCGTCGTCGATACTAACGTGTACCTTGGTCAGCGGTTCGTCGGACACCATCCGCGCGAGGCACTCGGAGGCCAACTGCGGGAGCAGTGTCCGGGTCAGAATGTTTTCAATATTACGCGCGCCGGTATCCACTTCCTGGCTGCGGGCGACAATGTGAAGGAGCACATCATCATCGTAGCTGAACGCGGCGTTGTAGTGCTCGCGCATACGCCGACGGATTTTTTCCATGTTAATGGAACAGATGCGCATCAGGTCTTCATCGCCGAGCGGGTAATAGGGCACGATGGTGGTTCGGCCCAAAAACGCGGGTTTAAAGTGGTTCAGCAACTGCGGGCGGAAGTTATCCAGCAACACCTCCGGTTCAATGGGTTCCTCCTGGGACTGACACAGCGCTCGAATGTGCTCTTCGCCCGCGTTGGAGGTCATGATAATGACTGTGTTGCGGAAATCGATATCCCGGCCTTCCCCATCTTTGATGGTGCCTTTATCGAACAGGTTGTAGAACACATCCTGAACGCCCGTGTGAGCCTTCTCCATTTCATCCAGTAGGATCACGCTATAAGGCTTGCGCCGAACCGCTTCGGTCAATACGCCGCCCTCGCCGTAACCCACATAACCGGGAGGAGAGCCCAGCAGCATGGAGACTTTGTGCTCTTCCTTGAACTCGGACATATTGATTACGGTGAGGTTGTGCTCGCCGCCGTACAGAGTGTCGGCCAGAGCCAGGGCGGTTTCGGTTTTACCCACCCCGCTGGGGCCGACCATAAAGAACACACCGATGGGCTTGCGCGGGTCGGTCAGTCCGGCGCGGGCGGTGCGAATGCTCTGGGCAATGGCCTCCAGAGCGTGGTCCTGGCCGATGACCCGTTCGCTCAGGGTATCGCTCAATTTCAGAACCGACTGAATTTCATCCGCCAGCATTTTACCCAGGGGAATGCCGGTCCAGTTGGCCACCACTTCGGCGATGGCCTGGCCGTCCACATGCACTTTGATCATGGGCGTATCGCCCTGGCATTCGGCCAACTGACTCAGCAGGCCCCGCAACTCTTCACGGGCGTGCTCTGAAGAGGGGGCCTGGTCCTGGGAGTCGTCGGAACTTTCCTCGGCGATGCCTTCGAGTGCTTCGTCGTGGGCCGCTTCAATGTCTTTTTGCAGGCGGTTGATCGACTGCACCAGCTCCTGTTCTGTTTGCCACTGTTGTTGCTGAGTTTCCAGCAGGCTTTCCAGTGCGGTTTGGCGTTCCTGCAACTGGTCAATGCGCTCCTGACAGTTGCCCAGCGCGGCATTCTCCCGAGTGAGGTTGCTCAGGGTCGCGGCAATCTGCTCCAGCTCCCGGCGGGTGTCTTCAATCGGGGCGGGCGTGGCGCTTTGACTCAACGCAACGCGGGCGCAGGCCGTGTCCAACAAACTGACGGACTTGTCCGGCAGTTGGCGCCCGGGCATATAGCGACTGGACAGACGGACGGACTCGACAATGGCCTCATCCATAATACGCACGCCATGGTGCGCCTGAAGCATGCCACCGATGGCGCGCATCATATCGATGGCCTTGGCCTCGTCCGGCTCTTCGACTTTGACCACCTGAAAGCGACGGGTCAGCGCCGGGTCACGCTCGAAGTACTTCTTGTATTCGGCCCAAGTGGTGGCGGCAATGGTGCGCAGCTCGCCCCGCGCCAGTGCCGGCTTGAGCAGGTTGGCCGCATCGCCCTGGCCTTCCTTGCCGCCGGCGCCGATCATGGTGTGGGCCTCATCGATAAACAGAATGATGGGCTGCGGGGAGGCCTTAACCTCCGCGATGACGGATTTGAGACGATTTTCAAACTCGCCCTTCACGCTGGCCCCGGCCTGCAGCAAGCCCAGGTCCAGGTTGCGTACGGCCACATTTCTCAGAGGTTCGGGCACATCGCCGTTGGCAATGCGCAGGGCGAAGCCCTCCACCACGGCGGTTTTACCCACGCCGGCTTCACCGGTCAAAATCGGGTTGTTCTGGCGGCGGCGAATCAAAATGTCCACGATTTGTCGCACTTCCTGGTCCCGACCCCATACCGGATCGATCTTCCCGTCTTTGGCGGCCTGGGTCAGGTTGACCGTGTATTTGTCCAGGCAGGGGGTGCTACTGGCCTGGGCTTGCGTTTGCGGATCGGCGTCCGAATCGGTGGCGGCGCTTTGCTGTTCGGATTCGGCGGTGGTGCCCACCACGGCCTTGACCAGCTCCCGAACGGACTCCGGCGGCACGGTCTCCAGCTCGCGGCAACTGGCCACGGCGGACCGACGCAGTGTGTCGTCCATCAGCAGTGCCGCCAGTAAATGGGCGCTGGTGACTTGCGGGTGGCCGTACTCCACCGAGGCCAATACCCAGGCGTGCTTGGCCAGCTCCACCACGTTTTGGGCCAAAGCCGGGGGGCGGGTGCTGCCGTTTTTGAGACGGTCCAGTTCGCGGTTAAAGTGGGTGATCAGCGTATCGGGCGAGAGCTCGAACTTCTCCAGTATGGCCTGGGCGTCGGTGTCGTTCACCTCGAGCAGTTTGACCCACCAGTGTTCCACTTCCACATTGTAGTGGCCTCGGGACAGGCACAGCCCCGCGGCGCCTTCCAGCGCGTTGCGAGTGGTGTTGTTCAGCTTTTTGACCAGTGATTTCAAGTCCAGGGTGATCATTTAAGGCTCCTTGGTTAGGCCGCGTCGCGGTCGGTTCCATTGGCGGTTGAGTTCAGAGAAGAATCATTTCCGGTGGACCCGGAAACGGGAATTTTGAGCGTCTCCTCCGAAGAGGGCGCTCGATAAATGCTTTGTGGCAGCCGACTGTCCCAGCCCAGCCGCGAGGGGGCGCCTCCGCCCAGGGCCATATCGCGGGGCAGAGCGCTGGTTTTTACATCCAGCGTAATATCAAACTGGTTGTCCACGCCCAGGTAAAGTGAGCTCAGCTCGTTGAGTGCCTTCAGTGCCCGGCTGCCCGGGGCAAACCGTTGATACTGTGTTTGGTCCAGTGGCCCAATGGTCAGGTCGACTTTGTTTTGCGCCAGCCAGGATTTTTGTCCCAGCAGCGTGCTTCGGCCGAGGCAATTGTTTTGTCCCTTGGGTTCGGTGAGCGTCGGCAAGCGACAACGCATGCTGGGCAGCACGTCGCACCAGGTGCCGGAAAATTCGGTCACCTTGGCGGGCACCCGAAAATACCCGCGAACCATCTGTTCCAGGTTGCTGGCGGTTTTCACTTGTTGACTGAGCAACCCGCCGTAATAAATCAACGCCTCGGCCGGCAGCTCGCCCGAGTCTCTTAGCAGGCGGGGTGACAGCCCGAGCAAGGAGAGCAAAACTTCGGTGTGTCGGTCAATGGTTTTGCCGTGCCCGCGGTGTCGGCGTGCCCGCTCATACTCCAGGGGCAGTTTGTATTTGCTGGCGGCGCGCCAGTAAAGGCTGGCGCTGCGGTGGTTGAACAGGTCCAGGAAGCGCGCCAGTGCCGGGTCTTTTGCTTTTTGCCGCTCCAGCAATAGCTCCGTGTAGTGAAAGGGCAGGGGGCCGACGGCGCCGTCCAGGCCAAAGGCATTGCACTGCAGCGTCCACTGTTCATTGTGGTACTGCAGGTCGGTGGCCTCGGCGGCCGGAAAGCTCAAACTGTGCTGACTTCTCAGCCGCACCGCCTCCTGGCCGGGTGGGCGAAAATCCACGGCTGGGGCCACGGTGGCCAGGCGGTGTTCCCGGGTGTCCTCACGGCCTTCCGCGTGGTGGGTTTCCAGCAAACGCAAGATTTGCAGAAACGAAAAGTCTTCCGGCGCGGCTTTGAGCTGATCAATTACAGACATTGTCGGCCTCCCGCTCGAATGGGACACCGCTTATAGAAACCGTCGTGACCCTTGCGTCGAATCAGCACCTGACTAAAGGAGTTGATGGAGCAGTAGAGTGCAAAAAAGTGCTCTACCACCTGGGTAAACAAGCACAGGCTAATGCCCGAGAGCATGCGATCATCGACCGTCAAGGTCACTTCCATTCCTCGGCAGAGGGTGGGACGACCGGCAATATGCAGAGGCGCATTCACCGGGCGAATCTGAAGGTCGACAATCGCCTCCACCAATGACCGGTGCGCCGAGGTTTGTTTGAAGTCGTACAGGCGCAACATTTCCTGTAGCGCTTGCTTGGCATCGGGCCCACTCAATGAACGTTGGTTGAGCTGCAGGTGGGACAGCAGCCGCCACCGGGCGCTGTTGCCCAACGGCGGACGAATGGTCTCGGTGGGCTGGGTCAAGCAGCGGATGGATTTGCTGGGTGGGCTGCCATCGGCACACTGAAGCTGCGGTTCCTTGCTGTTGAACGGCAGACGCGCCGGCTGGTCCCGGTTGCTGCATGTGGTCTGAACCATGAGCGTTTTTTCCCGGGCGACGCTGGGGGCAAAGTCCAGGTCCACCAGACTCAGATACACGTCGGTGCCATCGTCGCGTTGGCTCGCTTTAAGTTTGGCATGGCGGCGCTGAGCAAACCAGAACGTCTGGTCCTGATGATAGTCCCGGTCGTGATTCAGACCGTAAAAAGGGCGGTACTCGGCGCTTTTCCCGTAGGCATCGGCGGCGATTACTTGATCGACCGAATAGATTTCAAAGCCGGCGGGGCGGCGAACATCCGGTAGAATCTGGTATTCGTACTGGCGGTGGTCCAGCTCAATTGGGTCGGCTTGGTGCTCGAACAGGTTGACCGCCGGCGTCGCTCCCATTACGAAGTTCCGGGCCCGCACGTGGTGTTCCAGTTCGACATCAGCTTCGCGTAAGTACAGGTAGAGTTCCAGCGCGGGCAGCTCGGGAGAAAGCCGGCTCAAATCGATACCCTCGATATCGATAAACAGAAACTTTTCCGGAAAGGCGAAGTACTCCGTCAACAACCGGAAGCCGATAAAGGCGTTGTCGGGGTACGGGAGAAGCCCCTCGTCCGGCTCGAACCCCACGGGGTGAATGGCGTCGGCCCCTAGAAACACCGGGTGAGAGCCGCCATCGCTGAGTACGACGTTTTCACACTGGTTGACCAAAAGTTCGTACAGCGGATGGATATGCTGGGATTGCCCTTTCAGATAGAAACGCAGCTTCCCGGGCAAGCCTTCGGCGAGGTTGCCATTCTCAAAGAATGGCTCAAGGCGAAGCTTGAGCACGCTGGCGGCGCCGCGCAGCCGGTCCGAGCCCGGCGTGGCGAAGGGTCGCCCCATCAGTTGGGCTTCGGTCAACCGGGCCGGTACCATTTCAGTGTCATAGCAGGTGGTAAACCGGCACTTTTCGCCCTTGAACGGGCGCGTGTCCAACGCCGTGCCTTTGGGCACCTGAAACGGTGCGTCCAATTGCTCCGGGTCCGGTTCGAACTGCACGATGGTCATGGACGGAATCGGGCGTTGGTAATGCGGGAACATCGTCGTCAGCAGCGCGTCGCTGAATTCCGGAAAGTCATCATCCAGCCGGTGTTGGATGCGGGCGTTAAGGTACGCAAAGCTTTCCACCAAGCGGGAGACGTGGGGGTCTTCAATGGTCTCGGAAGAAATGCCCAGTCGGCTGGCGATCTTCGGGTTTTCCTTTGAAAACTCCGCGCCCATCTGCCGGATAAAAGCCAGTTCCCGCTCGTAGTAGGGCAGCAGTTCATCAGCCATGGAGCGACTCCTTCACGTTAACGCTGCGTGAGACCGGCTCGAGAATCGAGTCGAAAACGACACTTTGGGGCGCCGGGTCGGCCCAGAGCACGGCATCAATGCGAAAGCGCAAGGTGCGATCCGTGCCTTCGCGGTTCTCCAGATGCGTAATTTTGACGCTTTTGAAGCGCGGCTCATAGTCGCGCAGGATGCGTTCGAGTTCACGCACAAACGCCTGCTTCTTTTCCGGGTTGGAAATATTGACGGTGGCCAGATCGGGGAGGCCGTAATTGAGCAGTGAGTGCTCCAGCTCGGTCAGCTCCTCGGGCGGGGAAACCATGCAGTAGCGGCTGTTGAGCAGGCTTTCCAGGTCCCGGCGCACGCTCTGGCGCAGGTCGGTCAGGTACTGGTGGCGGCCCAGTGGCGGCTCCCGCGTCGCTTCCGGTTCATGGTCGATCAGTCGGTCGAGAATGGACGGCCGTAGCTGTTTGGTTTTCTCTACATAGCTCATTGTGTATTAACTCCCTTTCCCTGAATCAACGGGCCTGTACCAATTCGGTTACCAGCTCCAGCTCCGATACCATCTGGTCCACCTGATAGTGCGGCACTAGATGAATGATGCAGGCGTATTGCCCGGGCCGTTCGGGGTGTTCGTTGACCCGAACCGCCGCTTCTCTTAGCGGGTAGCGGGCCTGCTCTTCCCATTCCAGGTCTTCCCGGCCGGTGGTATAGCGAAACAGCCACTGGCGCAGGAAGCGCTCGCATTCGTCGGCGCTGATAAAGGCACCAATTTTATCCCGAATCATGACCTTGATGTAGTGCGCCACGCGGGACCCGCAAAGCACATGCTGCAACATGGCCGATAGCTTCGCGTTGACGGTCTGGTCGGCGGAGCGCTTGGGCTTCTGGATGGAAGCGTTGCTGTAAAACGCCGAGAACGGCGTTTGGTAACACTGGCACAGAGAAATAAACCCCAGCTCGGCCAGCTCCCGTTCACGCCGGTCGGTTATGACCACGTCCGTCAGTGGCTTGGGCACTTGATTGTGGGCGTCCGCATCAAAGTAATCCACCGGCAGGGTGGTGACCAGCCCACCGCCGATGTGGTTGCGCGGCACCCCGCGGATGTGGCCGAACCAGCCCACGTTGGCAAACTCCCGAATGAGCACGCCCCCGAAGGCGTAGGCGGCGTTTCCCCACAGGTAACCACCGCCGTGTCGCCCGCCTTTTTCTTCCCGGAAGGGCACCCCTTTAAAACTACCGGTTTGGGTGCGGTAGGGGCGGCGCATCAATGTTCTGGGGAGTGTCAGCCCGACAAAGCGCGAGTCGGATTTCTCCCGCAGGGCGCGCCACCGGATGTACTCCTCCTGGGAGAACACCGCTTCGAGGTTGATCGGCTTGCCCATCGCGGAAAAATCATCCACGCCAAAAAGCTCTGGGGCGGCACCGGCTACAAACGGCGCAAAGGCCGCCGAGGCCACCTGGGAGAGCCCCTCGAGCGTGGTAATATCATCGTAGGGGTGATTGGGGCTCGGCCGGTGGCTGATTTGATAGTCACCGATCAGTACGCCAAACGGCTCGCCCCCCGGGTGCCCGTACTCGTTGTTGTAGATTTTCTGAAAGAGCTGGCTCTGATCAAAGTCCAGGGCCTTGTCGATATCCCGGCTAACTTCTGACCAGTGCATGTCCAGCACCTTTATCTTGATGTTGCGCGCCCCTTCGGCTTGCAACACCAAATACCAAAGCCCGCGCCAGGAGGCCTCAAGGGCCTGAAAGTGCGAGTGGTGCAAAATCGCGTTGATCTGATCGCTAATCATCCGATCGATTCGGGCCACGGTCCGATTGACCAGGATCTTAATGTCCTGAGTGCTGTCCACGGGACCGGCCGGCGCCATTTCCGCCAGGAAGTACGCCAGCGCACGCCGGGCATCCGTTTCCGCCAAAAAGTCATCGAGCCCGGTCAGATGCGCGCGCTGTTCGCACACGGTCTCCAGGCTGACGGTCGCGCCAGATGAATTAGAGGCGCGCGCGGAGGCTTCGGCAAGGTTCGTTGACATTGCGTCGATCAGAGTCCTGTCAGTTGAAAGCAGTGGCGGCCAGGCGGCCGCCACTTAGTCGGCGCACTTAGCCCGCTTTGGGGATGTTGGCTACCAGGCGCAGGGAGGCGGTAAGCTCTTCCATTTGCAACCAGGGCCGCATCCAAGCGACGGCATTGAAGACGCCGGGTTGCCCGGGGACTTCTTTCACTTCCACATGGGCTTCCGCCAGCGGGAAGCGTGCTTTCATCTCGGCGCTTGCGCCGGGGCTGCCGTTCACGTAGTTACCGATCCAACGGTTCAGCCACTCTTCGGCTTCGCCGGCTTCCATAAAGGAGCCAACCTTGTCACGGGCCATCACTTTCAGGAAGTGGGCAATGCGCGAGGTTGCCATGATGTACGGCAGGCGAGCGGAAATGGCGGCGTTGGCCGTGGCTTCCGGGGAGTCGAACTTGGGCGGCTTTTGCGTGGTCTGCGCACCGAAGAACACGGCATAGTCGGTGTTCTTGTAATGACACAGGGGCAGGAAGCCCAGTTTGCTCAGCTCCGCTTCGCGGCGGTCGGTAATGCCAATCTCTGTCGGGCACTTCTGGTCGACGTCACCATCGTCACTGACGAAGGTGTGGCTGGGCAGGTTGTCGACCCGGCCGCCGCCTTCGGCACCGCGGATGCTGGTGCACCAACCGTACTCGGCAAAGGCGGTGGTCAGGGTTGTGCCCAGCGCATAGGCCGCGTTCATCCAGCAGTAGTCGTCGTGTTCGGTGGCCAGGTGCTGGCCGTTCTCGCCCACCGCGACTTCTTCAAAGTTGAACGCTTCCACCGGCTTGGTGGCGCTGCCGTAGGGCAGCCGGGCCAGAACGCGCGGCATGGTCAGAGTGACAAAACGGGCGTCGTCGCTTTCGCGGAAGCTGCGCCATTGGATGTACTCGGCGGAATCGAAGATTTTCTCCAGGTCCCGCGGCTTGGACAGCTCGGTATAGTCTTCAAAGCCGAACATTTCCGGAGCGGCGGCCGACAGGAAGGGGCAGAAGCCCGCCGCCGCGACGTTGGACATCTGGCTCAACAGAGAGATGTCATCCGGATGGGAGGAGAATTCATAGTCGCCAATCAGGGCGCTGTAGGGCTGTCCACCAGCGGTGCCGAATTCGCTCTCGTAGATTTTCTTGAAAATCTGACTCTGGTCAAATTCAACCGCTTTTTCCAGGTCCTTGGTCAGTTCCTTTTTGCTCAGGTTGAGCATGCGGATTTTCAACTGGGATCCGGTTTCGGAGTTCATCACCAAGTGGTTCAGACCACGCCAGGAGCCTTCGAGCTTCTGGAACTTCTCATGGTGCATGATCTCCGACAGCTGCGTGGACATCAGTTCGTCCACGGCGGCAATGGCCTTGTTGATGGTAACAGTGAGGTTCTTGTCCCACTTAACCGTGCCGGACATGGCTTCTTGAGCCAGGGTCTTCAGAAGATCCTGAGTTTCGTCGGCCGGGGTCTGGCGGGTCGCGGTAATCGCCTGCTCGAGGAAACTAACCTCTTCGACTTCGCTTTCCGCCTGATCTACGGCTTGTTGCTCTTCATTATTCGCCATCTTTCGCTTCCTCCTTTTTCTCCTCGCCGACACCCAGCTCGCCGGACAGCGCCGACAGGGCTTCGGTATCACTCAGGACGTTTTCCAACAAGGTTTCCAAGTCTTCCGACCGGTCGGCCTTGGTGAGCAGGTCGCGCAATTTGTTGCGGGTTTCCATCAACTTGCGCAGGGGCTCAACCTGTTGCACAACACGGTGCGGCTCGAAGTCTTCCATGCGGTTGAAGTCCAGATCGACGTTCATCTCGCTGCCATCGCCTTCGAGTTTGTTGTCAACTTTGAAATTGGCTTTGGGGTTAATTTTGCCCATCAGGTCGTTGAAGTTGTCCCGGTCAATCTGGGAGAACTTGCGATCCTTGAGTGACTTCTTACCTTCGGTGTTGTCGCCGGAGTAATCGCCCATGACGCCCATGACAAAGGGCAGCTCCTTTTCGCTAATGGCACCGTTGGTTTCAACGTCGTATGTAATGTGAACACGCGGCTTGCGCACGCGCTTGAGTTTGTCGTGGATACTCTCGGACATAATCCCTAATCCTCTGTCAGTGGTTTGGGTCGTTTCGGTTCCTGCAATCAGGAGGTGTTAGTCTTCTTCGACTTCCACTCCCGTAAGCTCGCTGTAATGCGCGCGAGACGATGAATCCGGTATTAGCTCCTGAATCAGCTCGTCCAAGCGCATATTGCCCCACTTGACCGCCTTCTGCAGGACGTAAGAAACCGGTGAATGGGGTTCGGTTTTCCGGAAAAACTCGGAAATTTCCCGCAGCTGACGGAAGGCCTCTTCTCGGGTCATGCCGCCTTTGCGCGGGGCTTTGGGGGCCTCGGAACCGGGGGTTGCTTCGTCTTGCTCCCCCCCCTCCTCGGCTTCTTCTATTTCATTGGCGGCGGCGAACTTGTCCCGCCCCAGGTGATTGATGGCGCCGCGGCACTCTTCGAGCACATCGAGGATGTTGCGCGCCGGCGGGGCCGTGTCGATGCCGCAGTGCTCATCCAGCAGCTGGTGGCAGGCGCGGAAGTGCTCCAGGGCCTGGTCCAGGTCGTCCAGCTGGTCGGTAAAAAAGGTATCGGAGGACTCCAGGACCGCCTTTTCGATATCGGTAATGCCGTAGCCCAGGTTGTCTTCCTTGGCCTGGCGGGCGTCTTCGTCGGCCAATTTTTGGATGTCGAGCGCCTGCTGGTACTGCCAGAAACTGAATGGCGCGGGAGGCTGGCCTTCGGTGATGGGCACCTTCCGGATAGGGGCGATCAACACCCCTTCAGCGCCTTCGCCGTTAAGGCCGGACAGCGGTGCCACGCGGGTTTCAAGGCCATCCTCGTCGGGCATCGGGTAGAGGTCGTCCCAGTATTGCTCGACCAGCCCGTGGAGCAGGGCGAAGGCATCGCGCAGGCCCTGGAAGCCGTACTTGCGCACCAGCGCTTCGGTGTACCAGCTGGCCACTTCCAGGTCCTTGCTTTGTTCTTTCAGAACCTGTGGGGCCAGCGTCAGGACTTCGCGCCAGTGCTCATCGGCCTCATGGGAGTCGCCGTCGTGCACGCTTCGGCGCTCGGCGGCCCGGGCGCTGGCGCGCTCACGCTTGAGTGTCTGGTATAGGGACTGGGGAGACGCATCGGCACGGGCGTCGTCGCCGGCGGGCGTCTCGTCCGAGATGGGAGCCAGTAAGGCGTCTAGTTCAATTGCGTTCGGTGAAGCCATTGCCTTTTATCTTCCCTTTTGTGTGTCGCAAATTCCTGTCGCTTCCGACCTTGGAGTGAAGGTGACTATAAAGGTGGTTCCGTGGTTTTCTGAGATGGAGCGGTGGCCATCCGTCGCATTAATAAACATAAAGCTCCCTCTTGTGGTGCCCCGGCGATTTGGAAAACTATCATACGGCGACGGTAAACTTAAACGTTTCTGATGAAATTGCCAACGAAAATTTGAGTTAATGTCGAAAAATGTGACCGAGTGCAATTTTTTAGTTCCCGAATGGCGGAAAACCTGTTGTACAATTCCGTCCAACAACAGAATTGTGGCACACTGACCCCAATATTCAGAGGCAATGCGAAAAAGCACCCTGCTTGGCGCACATTTCACCACTAAAGAAAACGGATAATTTCGGGATGACATTTGGATGACTCTACACCTCAGGATAACCAAAGCACCGGACGGCACTTCTCCTTCCCAGACGGTTCACGCAATTGACGAGGCGGGCGGCACCTTGGGTCGCGGCCCGGACAATACCCTGATGTTGCCGGACCCGGAGCGTATTCTCTCAAGCCGGCACTGTGAGTTTGTTCACCTCGATGGCCAGTTCCAGATTGTGGACTGGAGTACCAACGGAACCTTCCTAAACAGTTCGCCCGAGCCACTGGGGAAGGGGACAGCGGCCGCTCTCAATCACGGTGACGTGATTGAAGTGGGGGATTACTGCTTCGCGGTGGAGCTGGCGGCGGGGATGGACAGTGGCGCCCAGAATACGCCGTTTGCTTCGGCCGACTCGCCGTTTGCAACGCCAGACGTGCCGCCCGCGGAGGCTCCCGTCGTGCCGGACGACCCGTTCCAGAGCGACCCCTTCGGGGCGATGCCCGAGCAACCCCCCGTCAGTGGGCACGACTCTCTGGACCCCTTGCAGCTGTTGGATGGAGTGAACACCCCGGCGCCGGTCAGCGACATGCCAGCGTCAGACTGGGATGCGCCGTTTTCCGACAACGACGGGTTCTCCGGGGGCCATCAGGCCACGCCGGGGCCGTTTGCCGACCCGCCGGCCTCTGGAAGTGACCTGTTCGGCGGACAGGACCCGGGGGCTGAAGCCCTCTCGTGGCCCGAGTCCAAGCCGGAGAACCTGATTCCGGATGATTGGATGGAGGCGGACGAACGCTCAGGCGAGGCCTGGCCTCAGGATGAGCCGAGCCAGGATGACTGGGGCCAGAGCGGGGCCGCCGCATTTGAAGCGCCGGTGCCTCCGGCCCCTCAAAAACCTCAGGTTACCGAGGCACATCAGGCTCCGTCTCGCCCGGAACCGTTTCAGGCCGAGCCGCCCCGGCCCGAGCCGGTGAGTGAGCCCGAACCGCCTTTTGAACCCGAACAGCCGCCCGAGCCGCCGCCTCGGATTCCGCGCCCGGGAGCGCAGAGCCACAAGCCGAGTCACAAAGCGGCGCCGACCGCCAGGGACAGTGACGCGCTGTTTGCGGCCATGGGGCTGGACGTTGACCGTCTGTCGGAGCAGGAGCGCGCCGAACTGCTGCCGTTGATGGGCAAAATGATGCGCGAAGTCGTGGATGGCATGATGCAGGTTTTGCGCTCGCGGGCGAGCATCAAAAACGAATTTCGAATGAACGTCACTACCATTCAGCCGGTGGAGAACAACCCGCTGAAGTTCTCCGCGGATGTGGATGAGGCGCTCGACAACATTTTCCTCCGCCGGTCTCAGGCTTATAAAGAGCCCTTGTCGGCGGTACGGGAAGGGTTTCAGGAGATCGCCGAGCACCAGCTGGCCATGATCGCCGGCATGCGAAGCGCCTTCGAGCACATGCTGCGGGATTTTGATCACGAGCGACTTGAAGCCCGGTTTGACCAGCAGGGCAAACGCAGCCCCGTGGGGGCGCTCAGGCGCGCCCGTTACTGGGAGCAATACCAGGGGTATTACCGGGATTTGAGCGACAATATTGAGCGCTCATTCCAGCAAATTTTCGGAGACGAGTTTGTACAGGCGTATCAGGAACAGCTGCGGCGCCTGTCATCGCTACGCTCCTCCTAATGCTTCCGACAGATATTGTAGAAGGACTATCGCTATGTGCGTTTTGAATCGCTGTTTCCTGCTGCTGGCCCTTGTGGCCCTGGCGTTGGCAGGCTGCTCCAGCCGCGAGAGCAAAGTAGGCGGCATGCTCAACTTGCAAACGGACCTGAAGCTCACTCTGGAGGCGGCTCAGACTATTAACCCGGATGTACAGGGGTCCCCCTCTCCGGTGTTTCTGCGCGTGTATGAGCTGAACTCGAAGGAGGCGTTTGAGCAAGCCGATTTTATCGAGCTTTACGAGCGCGATCAGTCGGCCCTGGGGGATACCCTGGTTCAGCGTCGGCAGCTGCCCAGGCTCGTGCCGGGGGAAGTGCGCTCCCACAAGCTGGTGCTGGACAGCAGTACCCGCTATGTCGGCGTCATGGCGGAGTTTTTCCAGTTTGAAGATTCGGTCTATAAAGTTGTGGTGCCGGTGACCTCGCGCAATGTATTTCGGGATACCCTGCAAATACGCGTCTCCGGCAATCAACTCTCCGTCGTTAATTAATCGGGAATAGGGAACGTCTTATGTCACTGAGCAGCAAGGTGATCTGGTCCGAGGGAATGTTTTTAAATCCCCAGCATTTCCAGCAGTACGACCGCTACGTGGAGCGCTACATTGATGCCAAGTGCAGCGCGCTGGGCGCCTATGGCTGGGGGCTACAGTCCTGGGAGCTGGATCAGCAGCTGTTGAACCTGGGCAAACTGTCGATATTGCAGGGCCAGGGGGTGTTCCCCGATGGGACACCGTTTAACTTTCCCGAAGTGGACGATGCGCCGCCTGTACTGGAATTGCCGGAAGGTCTGCACAACACGCTCGTGTACTTGGCGGTACCGGTGCGCCGGGCGGGCGCCGTGGACGTTTCCCGGGATGACGATACCCAGGCGCTGGCCCGCTACTACGTCTCCGAAGTCAGTGCCCGCGATGTGACCTCCGAAGGCGGGGATACCCGGCCGGTGGATGTCGGCAAGCTGCGTTTGCGGCTGATGCTGGAAACCGAAGACCTGAGTGGTTACGCCTGCATCGGAGTCCTTCGCATAGCGGAGACTCGCGACGATCACAAAGTGCTGGTGGATGACCAGTATCTGCCTACCTGCCTGGATGTCTCGGCCGCCGCCAAGCTCGGCGGATTTCTGCCGGAGCTGGGTGGGCTCTTGCATCACCGCGGAGAGGCCATCGCGGGGCGTCTGGCAGACGCGCGGCGCGGCGGTACCGCCGAAATCGCCGATTACATGATGCTGCAGATGATCAACCGCTTTGAGCCACTTATTAATCACCTGGCACAAGTTCGTAACCTGCACCCGGTCATTATGTTTCAGCAACTGCTGTTAATGGCCGGCGAGTTGTCCACCTTCGTGGCGAAAGACAAGCGTCCACCGGATTTCGCTCCTTACCGGCACGATCAGCTGCAGGAGACATTTCTGCCCCTGATGAGCACCCTGCGTACCTACCTTTCGATGGTGTACGAACAAACCGCCATTTCGCTGCCGATGGAGGAGAAAAAGTACGGTATTCGCGTGGCCGAGGTTCCAGATCGCAGCCTGTTGAACTCAGCCTCCTTTGTGTTGGCGGTTCGAGCGGATGTGGCCGAGGAAACCCTGCGTTCCCGCCTGCCGGCGCAGATTAAGATCGGTCCGGTGGAGCGCATTCGCCAGTTGGTGAACGCCGCCATGCCGGGCATCGAAATCAAGCCCCTGCCTGTGGCGCCGCGGCAAATTCCCTTCCGTTCCGGCTATGCGTATTTCGAGCTGGAGAAGCGCAGTGCCTTCTGGAAGGAAATGTCCATGTCCGGTGGTTTTGCCCTGCATGTGGGTGGGGACTTCCCCGGACTGGAAATGGAATTTTGGGCCATTCGGCAATAACGCCGGAACGGACGAGGAGCGCTTATGGATTCCCCCGATAAAACGGTATTTCGCCAGCCCAAGCCAGGCGGTGACCGCACGCGCATGAAGTCTTCTCCGGGCGCCCGGCCGGAGCCGCCGCCGGCCCCCCGGCAGGCCGAGCCCGTGACGCCCCCACCGCGTCAGCCAGTCGCCCCTGAGGCCCTGCTGCCCAGTCGAGGATTGAACCCGCTGGTGAGCGCGGCGGATACACTGCTGGCCGTTCATAGCAAAGTGCGGCAGTCCGCCCGCCACCCCGACGTGGCGGGGCTCTATCGTCAGTTGACCCAGGAAATCCGCCAGTTCGAGGGAAAGGCGCGCGAGCAGGGCCTCCCGCCTGAAACGGTGTTGGCCGCGCGCTATATTTTGTGCTCGGTTTTGGATGAGGCGGTGCTCAATACGCCTTGGGGGAGCGATAGCCCCTGGGCGCAACGGACGCTGCTAAGCGCTTTTCACAACGAAACCTCCGGTGGCGAAAAGTTCTTCCAAATTCTTGACCGCATGAACCAAGCGCCCTCCCAAAATCTCGATATGCTGGAGTTGATGTATCTGTGTCTGAGCCTCGGTTTTGAGGGGCGTTACCGCTTGGCCAATCGCGGGCGCGACGTTCTTGAGCAGATTAAAGACGATGTCTACCGCACCATTCGCCGTTACCGGGGCGAACACGAGCGCTCTCTTTCTCCCACGTGGGAAGGGTTGGGGCAGACCCGCTCGACACTGACTCAGGCCATCCCTTTATGGGTTTGGGCGGCCATGGTCGCCCTGGTGTTGGTCCTGACCTATTCCGGGTTTCGCTATTGGTTGTACACCAGCTCTTCTCCGGTGGTGGAGCAATTGCAAAGCGTCAACGAATCCATTGAATCCTCCAGTCCGAACGCTTTATAGGGGCGCAAAAGGGAACCCACGCACTTATGAAACGCATAAAAGCCTTTATTACCCACCCGGTTACCATCTCGCTGCTGG
This sequence comes from Marinimicrobium locisalis, assembly GCF_039822625.1. Taxonomy (NCBI): domain Bacteria; kingdom Pseudomonadati; phylum Pseudomonadota; class Gammaproteobacteria; order Cellvibrionales; family Cellvibrionaceae; genus Marinimicrobium; species Marinimicrobium locisalis. The sequence continues at coordinate 85,700 of NZ_JBDLLG010000005.1, read as the reverse complement.
GTGTGCTGCTGCTGTCGTTATTGATCTGGTTTGGCGGCCCCTACATCAAGTTTGGTGAAGACAATGTCGCGCCCCTGGGGGGCAGCACGGCCCGGCTGCTGGCCATTTTGGTGTTGCTGGTGCTCTGGGGGTTGAACAACCTGCGCTTGCAGTGGAAAGACCGCCGCCAAAACAGTGCTCTGGTAGACGACATTAAAGAGACACAGCAGGCCGGTACCCAGGACTATGCCAGTAGCCAGGCCAGTGATGAAGTGCATCAGATTCAGCAGCGCTTTAGCGACGCGCTCAGCACTCTGCGTCAGCGCCGTTTCCGGGGCGCCGCCAACAAAACCCGGGCGCTGTACGAGCTGCCCTGGTACATCATTGTGGGCCCGCCCGGCGCCGGTAAAACCACCGCACTGGTGAACTCCGGGCTGGAGTTCCCGCTGGCGGACAAGTTCGGCAAGGGCGCGCTGCAGGGCATCGGAGGCACGCGCAACTGTGACTGGTGGTTTACCAATGACGCCGTGCTGGTGGACACCGCCGGGCGCTACACGACCCAGGACAGCCACCGGGTGGTGGACAGTTCGGCGTGGGAAGGGTTTTTGGGGCTATTGAAAAAGCACCGCCGCCGTCGCCCCATCAACGGCGTCATTGTCTCTGTCAGTGTTCAGGACCTGCTGACCCAAACCGAAGAAGAGCGCCTGCGTCACGCGCGCACGATTCGCACCCGGATTGACGAGCTGATGGCCAAGCTGGAAGTCAGGTTTCCGGTGTACCTCATGTTTACCAAAGCCGATTTGATTTCCGGCTTCAATGAGTTCTTTGAGGATCTGGGCAAGGAAGAGCGCGAGCAGGTGTGGGGGCTGACCTTGCCCCATGCCAGCCAGCCCGATGAGGCGCCGGACTTTGAGTTTATTGGCCGGGAACTGCAAAACCTGGAAACCCGCCTGTATGACCGGGTGCTGTGGCGCATGCATCAGGAGCGCGATGGTACCCGTCGCAGTGCCATCGAGCAGTTCCCCAAACAAGTGGAACAGGTGAATGCCCTGGCGCAGTCCTTTGTTCGGCAGACTTTTGCGGCCAACCGTTACCGGTACCAACCCTTTTTGCGAGGGGTCTATTTCTCTAGCGGCACGCAGGACGGTACGCCCATTGACCGCCTGATGAGCGCCGTCTCCTCCCAGTTCGGATTCGCACGCGAAGCCATGGAAACGGGGCTGAATCGTGGTAAGAGCTTTTTCCTCGGCCGCTTGTTTCAGGATGTGATTTTCCCCGAGTCGGAGCTGGTGGGTACCAACCCGCGCTACGAGCGCTGGCGCCGGTGGGGGCGTCGGACCGCCTACGGTGCGCTCGCCGCTTCGGTAGTGGGGCTGCTGACGGTGTGGACTGGCAGTGTGGGTCGCCATGCCAGCTTTATGGAGGATGTGCGAGGGCACCTGAACGATTTCGAAGCCGCCTCTCAGCCCGACCATTGGCGCGGGGGCGTGCGGGCCACCCTGGCCCCGCTGACGTCGCTGGCGCAGGCAAGCAGTGTCTATGACCAGGAAGCCCACCCGTGGCTAAGTGGCGTCGGCTTATACGACGGCCGTATTGACGAGCGCGCGGACGAGGCCTATCAACGGTATCTGCGAGGCCCCTTTACCCAGGCGCTGCTGCGGGAGCTGGAAACCGCCCTGCTCGATACCGAGGAAGATCTGGCCCTCTACAATCACTTCCGGGTTTACCAGATGTTTGGTGATGTCGAGCGCATGGAGCCCGAGCGGGTGGCTGGTTGGTTCTCCCGCCGTTGGGAGCAGAGCCCGGTGCTGGCCGGCGCCGAGCGGGCCCAGCTAACCCAGCACTTGAGCGACTTGCTCGCGCTGGAGTTGGACGACCAACCTCTGAACGACAGTCTGAGCCGCCGGACGGCCCAGCGTCTGCTGCAGGTTCCGGTAGCCCAGCGGGTCTACAACCGCATTCAAGACAAACCGGAGTACCAACGGCCGGTGGATCTGCGTACGCAGTACGGCGATCAACTGACGACCGTTTTTGAACACGGGCCGACGCTGCGCGAGGCTAGCCAGATTCCTTGGATGTTTACCCGCGAAGGCTACAAAACCATCGACCTGTCCAGTCGCTCGCCGGTCCTTCGCGAGCTGGTCAATGACCGGTGGATTTTTGCCAGCCTGGATGAGTCGGCTCAGGATATGAGCGACGAGGATCTCGGTGAGCTGAGTGAGCGGGTGACCGCGCTGTACCTCGATGACTACATCCGGGCTTGGAGCCACGCGCTGCAGTCACTGGAGGTAAAACCCTTCAGCAGCTTGAACCAGGGCAGCGATGTTCTGGCGCGGGCCGCTGATCCGTTGTATTCCCCGCTGTACAGTGTGCTTCAGGTCAGCGCCCAGCAAACCCGTCTGACCAATCCCAAAATGAAAGAGACGGTGGGCAATGCCGGCCGCAGTCGGCGCGCCGACATGGCGACCGACCTGATTGCCTCCACCATTGACTCCACCCGCGTGGACAAGCACTTCAGTGAAATTCATCGTTTGATGGGGGGGGACAGTGGCCAAGCCCCGATCCACGTCGTGTTGGACGATCTGAGAAAGCTGAGTGATTTTCTGCAAGACATTCGAATGGCTCCGAACCCGGACCAGCGCGCGTTTGAAATCGCCCGCGAACGCTTTGCCGACGGGGCCGGCAACCCGGCGACGAGTCTCCGCGGTTACGCGCGCAACCTGCCTCAGCCGCTGGAGCAGTGGCTGACCAGTCTGTCACAGGAAACCTGGCGGGTGATCCTAATTTCCGCGCGCTCGCACCTGACCAAGGAGTGGCAGATTCAGGTCTATCAGCCTTATCAGCGCATGGCCGCCGGTCGCTATCCCCTGGTAGCGGGCGCGGATGCCGAAATGTCACTGTACGACTTCAGTGAATTTTTCAAACCGGGCGGTATGCACCAGCGTTTCTTCGACCAATATATTGATCCCTTCGTCAATACTCGGGGGCAATGGTCCAGCCGCGCCGTGGACGGCTACGGCCTGGGACTATCCTCCTCCGCGTTGGCGCGCTTGCGTCAGGGGATGGAGATTACCGAAGTCATGTTCCAAGACGGCGAAACCACACCCAGCCTGACGTTGGAGTTTAAGCCTCGTCTACTCAGCAAGGAGAACGCGCGCTTCTCCGTGGATATGGGCGGTGAAGTGCTCAGCTATAATCACGGGCCGAAGTTTTGGCGCTCGGTGGAGTGGTCGGGCAACCGGGCTGAAAATCGCTTGCGGCTTCAGTTTGAAGGGCTCAACGGCGGGCGGCGCCACCGTACTTACGAAGGGCCCTGGGCTTGGTTGCGGGCGCTGGATGAGGCGGACGTCGACAAGACACCCCGAGCCGATGTGTATCATTTGACCTTTGTCGTCGCCAGCGCCGATCGCCGGGATGAAATGGTCTACGAAGTGAAAACCCGTAGTGTCGACAACTTGTTTAACAACAACCCGCTGCGTCAGTATCGCTGCCCGGAGGTGCTGTAATGTTGAGAAATGCCACCACCGGTTTTTTTGGCAAGCTGCCGGCGCACGGAGACTTCATTCACCGTGGGCTGTCGACTCAATGCATCAATATCTGGGACGACTGGCTTCAGTCAGTGGTGGGCGCCACCCAGGAACAGTTGGGGCAGAACTGGCTGGATGTGTACTTGACCAGCCCCATTTGGCGTTTTGCGCTCTCCCCGGGAGTGATTGACGGGAACCTCTGGGCCGGTATTTCCCTGCCAAGCGTGGATCGGGTGGGGCGCTATTTCCCCTTCACGATTCTCGGCTGTGCCGCCGCGCAGGTGCCCGCCACGGTTATGCTGACCGACAACGACGATTGGTTTGAAACCATGGAGGAGATTGCCCTGGCCGCGCTTGACGGGCAGATGGTGCTCGAAGAAATGGCGGCGCGGGTACAGCAAGTCCCATTGGCGACCTCTTCCGCTTATACCCAGGCGCGCCCGGGACCGGGAGGCGGCCAGCGGGTGGTGGTCATGCAGGATGAAGAAGACAGTCCCGGCTCTGTATACCCGTACTTGTTGGACGCCGCGCTTACCGCCTCGGCGCCGAGTTACAGCATTTGGTCCACGCGGGGGTCAGACCGAGTGGAGCCCTGTGTGGCCACCGCCAACGGTTTGCCGCCGGTGGCCAGCGTGGCCGCCATGTACACCGGCCAGTGGCGGGACTGGCAATGGGAGCAGCCCTACGATCGTCGAGGAGAGGAGCATGGAGTCTAGTAGAGCTCTGTCAGAGCCGGATACCACCTACCGCCGCCCGATTCGGTGGCGCACTTGCTCGGCCACCCACCAGGGCGCCGTTCGGCGGCTGAATGAAGACGCCGTGCTTTCGCGCGCTGACTGCGACCACTGGGCCGTGGCCGATGGCATGGGCGGTCACGAGGTGGGGGACCTGGCGAGCCAGAAGATCGTCGAGGCCTTGGACCGGTTGGAGGTGCCCGAACACTTGGCCGATGCCGTGGACTGTGTCGAAGACTGTGTGCTTGGCGTTAACCGGGATCTACAGCACTACGCCTTGAGTCACCTCGATGGCGCGACCATGGGCAGCACGCTCGTGGATGTGGTTATTCGCGGTCGCATTGGCATTTGCTTTTGGGCCGGGGACTCCCGTTTGTACCGCTACCGCCGACAGCAGCTGAACCAGCTGACCCGCGACCACAGTCAGGTGGAGGATATGGTGCAGATGGGGCTCATCAGCCGCGAGGAGGCCCACGGCCACCAATGCAGTAATGTGATTACTCGAGCCGTGGGGGTTGAGGAGCGGCTGCATCTGGATCTACGTTTGTTTGATGTTCAAGTGGGCGACTTATACTTATTGTGCAGCGACGGCCTGCACGGGGCCGTCGAGCCGGACCGCATTTCCGAAATTCTGGACAGTCGCGATCCGGACATCTGTGTGGATGAGCTGATGGAAGCAGCCATGGAAGCCGGCGCGCCCGATAATATTTCAGTGGTCGTAATTAAAGGAGAGCCCGGCCGGGTGAGTGCCACCGGTCGGGACCAAACGCGAGAGGACAACAACGCGAGTTGATGGAACGCCATGACTGACCCAAAGGATCCGAAAACACGAGTTTCGCCCAAGAAACCGTTGCCGCCCAAGGACGAGACTGTATTCGCTCCTCCGAAGGCCAAGGGCACGGCCCCAAAGGGCGAACCCCAAGCCGACGCCACTCGCTACGTGTCTCCGGCTCAGCGACAGCGCCGCGGTGCCGCCGATGCCACCGTGGTGAACCCGAGTGCGCGTACCGTTGTGGCGCGTAAAAAAGAGTCACCCCGTCCGGAGCAGCAAACCTCCGCCGCCGCACCTCACGGGTTGCTCAAAAACCGTTTTATGCTGCAAGACGTACTCGGTGCCGGGGGCATGGGGGTGGTCTACAAGGCCAAGGATCGCCTGAAGGTCGAGGCCCAGGACCGAGACCCGTACGTGGCGATTAAAGTCCTGAGTGACGAGTTCCGCTCTCATCCCGAGGCGTTTATCGCCTTGCAGCGCGAGTCGCGCAAAACCCAGCGTATTGCCCACCCCAACATCGTGAACGTGCACGATTTTGACCGGGATGGCGATACGGTTTTTATGACCATGGAGTTCCTCGATGGCAAGCCGCTGGATAAGCTGCTTTCGCAATATCGAGGGGTCGGCCTGCCGAAGGAAGACTGTCTCAAAGTTCTGGAGGGCATCTGCTCGGCGCTGGAGTATGCCCACGCCGAGAATATTGTTCACGCCGACCTGAAACCCGGCAACATCTTCGTCACCAACCGGGGTGTGCCCAAGGTCTTTGATTTCGGCATTGCCCGAGCGGTCGCCAAGGCCGAGCGAACCGATGACAACCTGGAAGACAAGACGGTCTTTGATGCGGGCAACCTGGGGGCATTGACCCCGGCCTATGCCAGCCTGGAAATGCTGGAAGGCTCGCCCCCGGATCGCCGGGACGATATCTACGCCCTGGGCTGCATCGCCTACGAGATATTCTCGGGGGAGCATCCTTATAACCGTGTTCACGCCGATGACGCGGCCCGGCAAAAACTGCGGGCGAAACGTATACCCGGTTTAAACAAGTATCAATGGCGCGCTATTGAAAGTTGTCTGGCGTTTCGGCGTGAAGATCGAATGGCCTCGGTAACCGCCTTTTGGAAAGCGTTCACTCACAAGCGGGTAGCGACGCTCAAATACGCCGTGGGGGCACTGGTGGTATTGGGGTCAATGGCGGCCGCGGCCTATCAGTACCGCGCCGAATGGATGCCGCAGTTCTCCGAGCAGGAAGTGCGTTCGGAAATCGAACAACAACTGCGCCTGGAAATGCAGAAGGAGTCTTTGCTGGCGCTCATGGCGAACGCCTCTTTTACCCCTCGCTGGGAGGAGAACCTCTGGCAAAGCTATAGCGAACTAAAGGAGACGTTGGGTAAGGCGGCCCCGTGGATGGAGACTCAACGAGCCACCATCTATCAAAATTACCTCGATCAGATTGGCGAGCGCTTGGCAGGGGATGAATTTGACGTGACCCAACGGCTATTGAGCAACGCCCATCGCTACACGGACGATGCGTCGGCTCTGGAGGCGCTCCAGCAACAGGTGGCCGAGGCGATTGAACAGGCCAAGGAAGAAGAACGTCGGGAGCGGCTGGCACGCCAAGAGGCACAGGCCCAAGCGGTGAAGCAGGAACAGCAGCGGGCCCGGCAGGTAAAAGTCGATCACGCATTCGAAACCGCCTTGGCAACGGTCGACCGGCAGTTGGCCTGTCGGCAGCAGTTGAACATGGAAGACCTCAATGTCGCCATTAAAAAGTTGCGCGAGCTGGACCCAAAGCGTTACCGGGGGCAGGAAAGCCGGATCGTTACCAACTTGGCCAGCTGTATCGAAACCATTGGTTCGACCTTTCCCGATCGGGCGATGACGTTCAAACAACAAGCGATGCAGACCTTTCCCCGCAGTGCGCAAATCGCCGGAATCGCAATCGAAGCCAGGGATCCTTGTGACGCGTCCCTGGCTGGTGCGGGTAACCGAGGGCCTCGGGCGAGCTGTCGTGACGCCGTGGCCGGTGTGGGTACCGGGCCGACCATGGTGGTCATTCCTGGGTTTGGCGGGCGCCCCCCTTACGCCATTGGGCAGGAAGAAGTGAACGTTGAGGAGTACAACCATTACTGTCGCGCCACCGGCTGTGAGCCGCTGACCCGCCATGCTGAAAAATGGCCGGTTACGGACGTCAGCTTCGAGCAGGTGGAACAATATGCCGAGTGGTTAACGGAAAAAACCGGCTATCAATACCGTTTGCCTACAAAAGAGGAGTGGCGCCACGCCGCCAGCGCAAATGGCTCCCCTCCCGACCCGAACCGCAACTGTCGGTTTGAGTCCCGGGGTATTCAACGCGGCGGGTCCCTATCGCGGGCCGGAGTCGGCCAGCAGAATCGATGGGGGCTGGTTAACTACCTGGGCAACGCCAGAGAGTGGGTTTACGCCGGTGGCCGGAAGATGGCGATGGGTGGTTCCTACGAGACTCCCATGGATGAATGTACCCTCAGCCGGGAAACCGTTCACTCCGGGCAGGCGGACGCCACCACCGGCTTTCGCTTGGTGCGGGAGTTGAAATTAGATTAAGGCTTGATTCATGAACACAGAAATTGCAATGCAAAGAGTTCATCAGTTAGTGGACGAGTACAATGACCATCAGCTATCAACGGCCGACTACCGGCTCCGTCGTCGGCAGCTGCTCGTTCATATTGATGCAAATGTTAACGGTGTGCCGCCGCAGAGCGAAACGCCGACTGATTTAATCACTTTACGAAAATCCAACTAAGTCGAGGGTAGAGTATGGACTTCATTCGCTTTTTTCAGGTGGGTGGTCCCTTCATGTGGGCAATCCTTTTTATCATGGCCATTGGCCTGGCTATTGTGCTGGACCGGTTTTTCTATCTAAACCGAACACAAAAGTCGATCAACCGGGTTTGGCAAAAGCTGGCGCCCATGCTCAAGGCGCAGGACTTTGAGCGGGCCTCACAGTCGCTGACCGACTTGAGAGACCCTCTGGGCCGGGTGCTGAGCTATGGTTTTTCCCGTTTTAAGGGCTCCCCCAAAAGGGACCTGATCGAGTCCGCGATGGAAGAAGGCGTCATGGAAGTTGTGCCGGAAGTGGAGCAACGCACTCACTACTTGGCTACCCTGGCCAACGTGGCCACGCTTTTGGGCCTGCTGGGCACCATTGTGGGGTTGATTCAGGCCTTTACCGCCGTGGCGGAAGCCAACCCCGCCGATAAGGCTGAAATGCTATCGGCCAGTATTTCCGTGGCCATGAACACCACCGCATTCGGACTTTGTGCGGCCATCCCCCTGCTGCTGTTTCATTCTTACCTTGCCACCAAGGCGAGCCGCGTGGTCGACAGCATTGAAACCTCAGCGGTGAAGTGTTTGAACCTGATGGTGCGGGAGTAGAGCGATGCGAATGCGCCGCAAGCGCCAGAGCGTGGAAGCCGCCGAGCTTAACATCACCGCGTTCATGAACCTGATGGTGATCTTGGTCCCGTTCTTGTTGATCACGGCGGTGTTTTCACGCATGACCGTGCTGGAGCTGAACCTCCCCTCCCTGGACGGGGCGGCGGCATCCGAGCAAGAGCAGGTTGACCTGCAACTTCAGCTTATCGTCCAGGACTCCTACTTGGCCCTTAGGGACGCCAACCTGGGGTTGATTAAACAAATAGAGCGCACCGGCGACGAGCAGCAGTGGTCCCAACTGCGGGAACTGCTATTGGAGCTGAAAAGGCGCTTTCCGGAAGAGACCGGTATCGCCTTGCTGCTATCCCCCTCGGTCTCCTATGACATGATGATCCAGTTGATGGATAGGGTCCGGAGCGCGGAACAAGTACAGCTTGGAACGCTGGAGCGGGTCGAACTGTTCCCGGATATCTCCCTGGGAGATGCCCCCGACGAACAGGGAGGAAGCGCATGAAAACCTTGAGCCGAAGAGCGCGTCGTATTCAGCGGCGCCAGGGGTTGCGGAAGGTTCCGGGCCTCAATCTGGTGTCCCTCATGGACATCTTCACGATCTTGGTGTTCTTTCTGTTGGTCAACGCCTCCAGTGAAAGCGACATTCCGAGCCAGAAGGTGCTGACGCTGCCCGAATCCACAGCGGAGACGAGCCCCGAGCAAACGCTCCGGGTCATTATTACCCCCGAGGACATTTTGTTGCAGGGTGAGCGGGTAATGGCCACCGCGGATATCGACTCGAGCTCGAGCGATTCCTCGGGCCTGGCGCCCCTTGAAGAAGCCTTGGCTTACCGACAGTCGTTGGCGGTCCTGCCCGATACTACCTTGACGGTAGTGGCCGACCGGTCGGTGCCTTATGCGGTGGTCAGAAAAGTGATTCAGACCAGTCGTGAGCTGAACTTTGAGCGCATCGCCTTCGCCGCAAGCCAAGTGTCCACCAATCAGAGATCCGAGAGTACTGAGGGAGCCACGCCCTGACTATGTCTTCAACGACCGACACACTCGATTACAGTGCTCTGGTAACCCAGTGGCAGCCTCAGGGGAACCGGGACACCGGTTACCTGCGCTGGCTCTGGGGCTGCGTGATAGTTGCGTTTCTGGTAGCCATCACCCTGTCACTGGTGGACGTGCCGGAGCCCGAACGTACCACCCGGGCGGATATCCCCGAGCGGGTGGCCCGCTTTATGGTGGACCAGCCCAAACCCCCGCCGGAGCCGCCGCCCAAACCCGAGGAAAAGCCCAAGCCGCTACCGGTTGTGGAGCCCGAGCCCGTGGTCGAACGGGAGAGGCCGACCGAGGAAAGCCGGGAGCCGGTGACCGAAGAGCAACAAGCCGCCCGGGAAGAGGCGGAACAGTCGGGGCTGCTGGCCATGGGTGACAAGCTCGACGGGCTAATGGATACCTCCGGGGTAGACACCATGCTGGGAACCGAAAGCTCCGGCGGAGCCGGCTTGGGCACCAGTGCCGCTGGCTACGGCGAAGGCGACCTGGCCGCGGCCAGTGGCCGCACCCAGGCCTCGGGCGTGGATGGAAACAACGTCAACGTCGAGGGCAATGCGCTGGCCAGGCGTGAAATCGCCAGGGTGGAAACGCCGGACTCCGCCGCCGACTCAGGCGGTGGTCAGAGCGAGCGCACTCGCGCAAGCTTTGCCGAGACCGGCCGAACTGACGAAGAAGTCAGCCTTGTCTTCGATCGCAATAAAGGCGCGCTGTACTCACTTTATAACCGCGCACGGCGGCGTACGCCCGGGCTCCAGGGGCGTCTGGTGGTTGAAGTGACCATCGCCCCCTCCGGGGAGGTCACCGCGGTAGAAGTGGTCTCGAGTGAACTCAACTCGCCGTCACTAGAGCAACGCATACGGGCGCGGATACTGCAGTTCCAGTTTGAACAGAAGCAGGCGGAAACCATCACAATTATTTATCCCATCGACTTCCTTCCATCGTAGCGCTTTAAACAGCGCAGCCCAGGAAGAAAAAAGGTAGAGGGGCGCCCCTTTGATGAGATGAAAGGGGCGCCCCTCGTCGTTTAAAAGTCGCGGTTGGCGCAATAAGCTTCGTCTGATGATTTTTTGGCCGCCAAAAAAGTTGAACTAGTTCACATTAAAAATGAGATTTTTCCACTTTTAAGTGACGTCGTTCTCGAAGTGAGGAAAAAGCGCTTTAAATTTGATTGTGCGGTTGTTCGTGCCATTTTTATTGGATATTATCTCTCCCGGATAGCAAGATTGAAGCGCTTTCCACTGAGAGTTTTTGAAGTGAAGGCGTTGCGGAGTTAAACCGTCGCATCGTCGAAACACTGAAAAGAATTTCCCGGTTCGGGAAGCACTGACAAACTTGGTATTCATAAACAGCAACGCAAGGAGACTAAACAATGGCAATTTATCTTGAATACGAAGGCATCAAAGGAAACGTAACAGCGGAGGGTTATAAGGACCACATTGCTGTTCAGTCCCTGTCTTTCGGTGTAGGTCGCGGCATCTCCATGGAGCCCGGCAACCTGTCCAACCGTGAAGCAACTCGTCCTACCGTAAGCGAAGTGACCCTGACCAAAGTGGCTGACAACTCAGCAACCGCTCTGTTCAAGGAAGCCGTGACCGGTTCCGCGGGCAAAAAGGTTACCATCAAGTTTGTACAGACCGGTGCCGATAAAGTCACCGAGTACATGGACTACGTTCTGGAAGACGTACTGGTCAGCGGTTACCAGATTTCCGGCAGCGGAGACGGTGACCCGGTAGAAACCATCTCTTTGAGCTTCTCGAAGGTCATGGTTAACTACAATGACTTCGACAAGTCTAACAAGTCCTCCAGCCCGCAGCGCGTGGGTTACGACTTGACTACCGCCAAGCCGCTGTAAAGCGCATTTTGCTCCGGGGGTTCCCCGGGGCATCATTATTTATTCGCCAGAGCTACCGCAGCTCTGAAAACAAGGAACGATACCGCGCCAGGTTGCGTGGCTAAAGGGTTGCTAAGTCTATGGGGCAGCTTACTCAGGAAAATCGTCTGGTCGCGATCAGCGACTTTTCCCTCGGAAAAGATACATTTCTCGTCAAAGCCCTGAAGGGTACAGAACGGGTGTCGGACGTCTATGCGTTCACACTGACCCTCGTGTCCGAAAAGCTGGATATCAAAGCGAAGGACGTAATGGGGAAGCTGGGTTGCGTCACAATCCAGGATGGGAAAGAGCGTGAATTCTCCGGGCACGTTGACCAGTTCACGGTCGGCCAAGTTGAGGACGATAACCTCAGAACCTATACCATGGTGCTCAAGCCGTGGTTATCCTTTCTGCAGTACTCCAATAACCACCGAGTCTTTCAAAACAAGAACACCAAAGATATCGTCAGCGAAATCTTCGCCGACCAGGGCTTGAAGGATTTCGACTTTCGCGCCGAAGGCGGCGCCGTCAGAGAGTACTGCGTCCAGCATAACGAGAGCGACCTGCACTTTGTGCGGAGGTTGCTGGAGGAAGACGGTATTGTCTTCTTCTTTGAACATACCGGTGGCAAACACAAACTGGTGTTGGTGGATCAACCCAATGCCTACCCCACCTTGCCCGACAGCGACCTGGAGTACTCTCTGGGCGTCTCGCCGGGTCGGCAGATTCATAAGTGGGAGCACCGCTACCAATACCACAAAGGTACCTGGTCCCTGACGGACTTTGACCTCACTGAACCGGACAAGTCGCTTCTGGATTCGGCGCAAAGCCAAAGTGACTATGCCCGTAACGGGCAATTTGAACACTACGAATACCCGGCCTTCTATAACCTGGCCGAGCCGGACCTAATTCCCAAACTCAGAATGCAAGCCGAAGAGGTCGAAAGAGACCAAGTCTTTGGTAAGTCAAACTGCAGCCAGCTTCTGGCCGGGGGAAAGTTCTCCCTCGCCAAGCACGAATCCAGTGCGGAAAAGGGAACCTACACCCTGCTGGAAGTTGAGCACGAAGTGCTCGACCAAACCCAAACCACCGGTGGCGAAGCGGACCAGAAGTACCAGAACAAATTTATTTGCGTGCCCTCCGATACGGTTATTCGGCCCAAGCGCCTGCACCGCCGGCCCGTAATGCCCGGCCCTCAAACGGCATGGGTGGTGGGCCCGGACGGTGAAGAAATCTACATTGACGATTACGGTCGTATTAAAGTCCAGTTCCACTGGGACAGAGAAGGCCAGCGCAACGAGGACAGCTCCTGCTTCCTCCGGGTCGCTCAGTCCTGGGCCGGCAACCAATGGGGCGCGTCGTTTATTCCCCGAATCGGCCAGGAAGTGGTCGTGGACTTCGTCAACGGCGACCCGGACCGGCCCCTGGTTACCGGTGCGGTGTACAACGCCAAGAATCGTCCGGTCTACAGCTCGAAGACCCAAAGCGGCATCAAGTCCCGCTCCACCAAGGGCGGCGGGCCGGACAACTACAACGAATTCCGTTTTGAAGACAAGAAGGGCGCGGAGCAAGTCCTGCTTCACGCGGAAAAGGATTTTGATACCGAGGTTGAGAACAACCAGACGCTGACCGTCGACAATGACCGAACCAAAACTGTTCGTAACGATGAGACCTCTCTGATTGAGAATGATCGGACCAAAACGGTTAATAACAACCAGAGCGAGACCATTGGTAAGAACAAGACCATTGACGTGGGTAAAGACCACCGAGAGGTCATCGGCGCTAACAAGCAGCTCGAGGTAAAGGAAAACCACTCGGAAGTCATCGGTAAGGACATGTCGGTAACGGTCAAGAAGGACTTGACCGAGTCGGTGGAAGGCAATTACAGGGAGTCGGTCAAGAATGAATACTCGCTCGATGCCAAGGTCATCAACCTTCAGGCTGGTGACGAAATTACATTGAAAACCGGGTCTGCGATGATCCAGATGAAAAGCAACGGCGACATTACGATCAGCGGTGCGAACATCAATGTTAAGGGCTCTGGAAACGTCGTGCTCAAAGGCAGCAAGGTAACCAGCAATTGACCGAAAGGTTGGGATGGTGAGTGGAATGACGGAAACCTCGTGGCGTGAGGCCGACGCGCCGGAAGGTGCTGAGGTCCCCGAGCAAGATTGGCCCCAGGGCGAACTTCTGCTGGGCACTTTGGTGGACCTTGATGAGCAGGGTTTGCCCTGCGTGCGGGCGACCTATAAAGGAGCCACCCATCGGCTGATCGCGACCCCGGCGGTGCGTGTGACTCGCGAATCTCTCGGTCGCCAGGCGGTCATCATGTTTGCCGGTGGTAGTATTCAGTCGCCGGTGTTGCTTGGGTTTGTGCGCTCGCCGCTGGATATGGCGCTTGAAGAGTTTACAGGCGAAACCGAGCAAGAGACGTCCGGCCCGATGGAAGCGGAAGTGGACGGTGAGAAAACGGTTATCGAAGGGAAACAGCAAATTGTGTTGCGCTGTGGTGCCGCCAGTATCACCTTGACTGAATCGGGAAAAATTGTATTGAGAGGCGAGCATCTAGTTAGCCGCTCCAGCGGGGTGAACCGGATACTGGGTGCCTCCATTCAGATGAATTGATGGGCGAGGGATATGCTCCAGCTTGATAACAGCACTCCCTTCGAGGCGGAGTTGTCGGTACTGAATGATGAGAGCGGGGTAGATACGCTTTACGTTATTGTAAAGGCAACGTTCGAGGACCGGGGTGGTTGGACCGTCTCCGACGATCCTCATGAGGTTTGGCAGGGCGACACCTATTATGGTGAGCCCGGTGCTTCCAGCCTGCGTTACCCCAGTGAGCAACACTTGGGGAAAATGGCCACCGATGTTCTGGTGGAAGGCAGTGCTTGGGGAAGAGAGGCCAAGGCGGTTTGCCGCCAACCAGTGAGTGTGGCTGTGGGCTCTTTGAGCCAGGAACTGGCCGTTTTTGGGGACAGGGTCTGGCGGCGCGGCGGCATTTCGTTACCAGAGCCCTTTGTGAGCATGCCGATTCGCTACGAGCATGCTTACGGCGGCTCGGTCCAACGGGACGGGCGCTGGATAGTGTATGACGAGCGCAACCCCGTGGGCCGGTTCGCGGTAGGTCGTTTCTCTGCAGAGGACGTAGAGGAAGAGCCCCTACCCAATATTGAACATCCTCAGGCGTTGTTGCAGTCGGTGAGTGATAACCCTGAGCCGGTCGGTGTGGGAGCGGTGGCGCCTAGTTGGCTGCCGAGAACCCGCCATGCCGGAACCTATGATCAACAGTGGCGTCAGACGCGCGCTCCTTTTGCGCCGGAGGATTTTTCCCGGCGCTTTTTTAATGTGTCAGCCCCCGGGCTTATGTACCCGGGGTGGATGGAAGGCGGGGAACCATTCTCGCTTGAGGGTATGCACCCGGAGGGTGCTTGGCAGGGCCAAGTCCCAAAGGTCAACCTTTCGGTAAAAGCTGCTCGTGGTGGAGATGTTTCCGCCCTGGAGCCGCGACTGGAGACGCTTTTTCTGGAGCCCGAGCAACGCCGCCTGGCAATGACATGGCGTGCTCAGATTCAGTGCCCCAAGAAGGTGTTGGATGTTGAGTCGGTTCACGTAGCTCTGGGCCGAACGTCTTGGTAGTGGCGCAATTTGCGTAAAATATAAGGATCAGGTTTATGGCACAAACGACCTTCGCCAACGGACGCGGCATTGCTCACAAAGGCAGTGGCGGCATGAGCACCGTCTTCCCCGACGTGTGCAAGACACCGATCGGGTCTTCCATTGTCCCCATACCCTATCCCAACATTGGTCAATCCTCCGATACCGCAAAAGGGCCAAAATCCGTAACGGTGGACGGCGAAATGCCGATGGTCAAAGGCGCCGTCTATAGTAAAAGTAGCGGGGACGAGGCCGGCGTAAAAAAGGGAATTATCAGCGGCAAGCACAAGGCCGAGTGTGAATACATGATGTATTCTTTCGATGTAAAAATGGAAGGAAAGAATGTCTGTCGCATGGGTGACCCCCTCTACCACAACAAGAAAAACATTATGGGTTAAGCGGGCATGACGGCGGCCATCAAAAATATTAGCGCACCGGACTTGGGCTTCGAGTCTCAATTTGACGACTATGTCGATGAAAGCGCGTTCCTCTGGTTATTGCGCTCCCGCGCACTGTATCAGCCGCACTACTCTCCCAACGACTTGGCGGAGCTGGAGAGCCGGATCGACAGCCAGCTCCTGGCCCTCTCAATGGCGCCGGAATCTGCATGGCGGTCCTGCCAGAAAGCACTGCTGCTGAATGAGCCGGGGGAAGTGTTCACCGCTTCGGTAGTGGCGTTTCAAAGTCTGGATGTGAACCGCATTCAACGTGCGGTTGAGGCCGCCAGCGATACGCCGGCGGGGTTGTCGGCGCTGGTTTCTGCTCTGGCCTGGATGCCGGGTCGTTATTGCCACGAGTGGCTCAAACGGTTTCTCACGAGTAAGGAGATGGACCACAAACGTTTGGCGCTGTCGGCCTGCATTGCTCGAGGGGAAGATCCCTGCGATTACTTGACCCGTATACTGCGGCGGGAGGACTGTCGGGAAGATGAGGCCCTGTACGCTGAAGCGGTTAGGGCGGCCGGTGTTTTCAAGCGGCGGGATCTGTCGCCGTTTATTGCGGAAGCGCGAGAGACGGAGGTTACCCCGTTGGTGTTCGCCGCGAATAAGGCCGCGATATTGTTGGGTGACCGGCGAGCCGCACTGGGGTTAACGCCCCTGGCAGTGGCGCCGGGGCCTTTTCAGCGTGAAGCATTGAGCCTGGGGGCTCGAGTGTTACCCGCGAGTGAAGCTAAACGTTGGATCACTCAGGTGCACCAGGGTCCTGAGCGGGGGGCGGACAGTTCGGTGCAGGACCCCCGTCTGGCGATACAGGCCGCGGGGGCTCTTGGCGATCCGGAGGTGATTCCCTGGCTATTGGGCTGTATGAAGAACGCCGTGCTCGCCCGAGTGGCGGGTGAAGCGTTCTATCAGATTACCGGCATCCATCTGGAGGAACATGAACTCAGCCATCGTTTGCCGCAATTGACGCACGATGAATCCGAGGATGATCCGGCCACGCCGGTTCCCGCACCCGATGAGGATGAACATCTGGCCTGGCCCAATTCGGAAAAAATCACCATGTTCTGGCACACAGTCAAGCATCGGTTTGAGCCGGGTCAACGCTATTTGCTCGGTCGTCCGGTGTCGATGGAGCACGCCCGTTGGGTCTATCAAAATGGTTATCAGCGCCAACGTCGAGCGGCCGCACTCGAATGGGCGCTGCTTGAGCCCATGCGTCCGCTACCCAGTCTTGAGCTGCGACAGGAGGCTCTATGACATCTAGGCGGGTACTGTATCTCGCTGGAAGCGGGATGATTACCGCCATTGGTGGGTCCACCGAAATGGTCTGGGCCGCCGCCGGGGCGCAGGTCAGTCGCTACGCGACCAGCGGCTATTTTACCGGTAACCGGAAGCTGATTATTCAGGCGCTGGTGCCCGATCAGGCGCTGCCCGATCTGCCGCGCTGTCTCGAGACCTACCCCTCATTGTCGTTGCGAGAAAAGCGCATGTTGGCCATGTCTCGCGTGGCGGCGACCCAGGCGCTTCAGGCTTACGGGAAGGACGAGCCGATACCGGTGTTGTTTGCAGGCCCGGAATCCTACCCGGGAATAAACTCCCAGGTCAGCAAGGGATTCTCCCGTGCCTTGTTTACTGAACTGAAACACTTACCCATTGCGGCGGCGCAAAGCCGCAGTGTCAACATTGGGCGGCCGGCGGCGATCGAGGCGATCAAGCTGGCGTTTCACTATGCCTATGATATCGGTCACCCCAGCGTTTTGGTGGGCGGGGCGGACAGCTACCAGCTCTCGCCCCTGCTGAAGCTGTTGGATGGTCAGAAGCGGCTCTCGGCGCAGAATTTGGACCCGCATTCGGGGAGCGATTCCTTTGCCCCCGGAGAGGCGGCGGGCTATTTGTGGCTGACCTCTGATCCAGCGCAGGCGCTGCAGCACGGTGGCCGGCGGGTAGTTTTGTCCGAGCCGGGCTTCGGTCATGAGGTGGGGCACTGGTTCAGCGAAAAGCCCCATCGGGGCGAAGGGCTGGATCAAGCCTTCAAACAGGCCATTGCCGGGGGCTTCTCGGGCAAAACCATTAAGAATATCTACAGCAGTGCGAATGGCGAGCGCTTTTGGGGAAAGGAACTGGGTGTGGCGATGACCCGTAGCCACCACAACTTTAACGACCCTAAAGTGCACCACCCGGCGGAGTTCTATGGGGATATCGGGGCCGCCACCGGCGCGGTGCTGATCGGCCTGGCGAGCCAAACGGCTCTGCACCTTCCGGGCGATGACACCCACCTGGTCTACGGTTCCGCGGACCAAAGTTACCGTGGAGCTATCTGCCTGCGCTCCGAGCCGGTGGCCGCCTGACCCTTACCGTTCGCGGCGTTCCCGCGCTCGGTCGGTAATGGTCCGGCTGTTGCGGGCGGCGTCCACCCGTTCTCTGGTGCTCCTTTGGAAATTTTGCTGGCTGCGCTCCGGTTGGCGGTGTTGGCGCTCCCGGGCGTTGTTTCGGCGCTCCTGCCGTTCGTTCCGTGGGTGGCGGTCAGTTCGGGTGCTGTGGCGCCGTTCATTAACTTGGTTGGGCTCCCGGCGCTGCTCCCGCTGTCGCTCTGCACGGTTCTGCTCGTCTCGGCGTGCGTTCAGAGGTTTCTTTCGGTTTTCGTGGCGCTCCAGACGTGGCGGTTTTCTCTGGTTGGCTCGGTGCTCTGGTTGGGATTGCAGCCGGCGTTGCAGGCTGTCCGTCCGGTGGCGGCGCTCGGTGCTGGCTGGTTGAGCCCGTTGCGCCCGGCCCGGGGTGGTGTATTTGTGGCGAACGTTGGTATGGCGATACTCGACGCCGTGGCGGTGGGCCGGGTCATGGCGCCAGCGTTTGGCTTTTTTGTAGCGCACTACGCTGCGGCTGGAGTGAAGCCGTGGTCGTTTGTGGCTGTGGTGGGTATCAATGACCACCGTGTGGTGATTGCTCCAGTGAAAACCGCTGAAGTAAAAGTCGTGGTGATCAATCCGTGCGCCGAAGCTCCAGAAGATGCCCGAATGCCAGTAGCCGCGGGAAGGGCGGTGCCAAACCGACGGTGGATGGTGGTGCCAGCGCCAGGGGCCGTAGACCACGCGCGTGTCGTAGTAGGGGAGGTAGATAACTTCCGAGACCCGAGGCTCCACAATAATGGTTTTGCGCTCCACCACCACTGTCTGATGTTCCGTGGTTTCCAGGTGGCCGGAATCGTAGGCTCTTTGGCGCAGGTCCTGAATACCTGCCAGCACGGCTTCTTCATTGTGCAGGAAGGCATCCCCCAGGCGTTGCGTCCAGTCCAGGTCATCGCTCATGCGCTCGAGCAAATGGGGAAAGGCCACCAGGGCTTTGACGCTGGGGTCCCAGGGCTCATGTTCGACCGCGCTTACGGCCGCTCCACCGTCTTGGCCGGGATGCCGTTGCGTCCACCGGTGGGCCTGAACCACCTCCAGGGGATAGGTGCTGGCGATCAGCACATGGGAGAGGACAGTGTCGGGGTAAAGGGCCACCGGCGCCAGTAGCTGGTTCAGCTCGGCTTGGGTGTAATGGCTGTCCTCGGCCAGCGAGCCCAGGCTCAATAGCAGCAGGAGCAGCGTCGCCCCGAGTGTGTGGGTCACTTTTTGGGTCTTCATGGGGTGTCCTCCCGGAAGTGGTGCTCGGTTTTGCGAGCATTCCTCTCCGTTATAGCCCCGAACGGCTTAACCAAAGCTGAATGTCGTAGGTTAACAGATCAACGGCGAGCTTTCCGCACCAACACCGAACGGGGTGTGGCGCCCCAAAATGAATGCCAGTCCGGTTGTGCTTGAGGAAATTTCTTGGAAGCGCGCTGGTCGGTTGGTGTACAATTCGTCTCCATTTTTAATTCCCGGCGGGCTGTTTCCTGGCCTGTCGCCCTTCTCAGGATGTGTTCATGTTTGACAAAACTCAGACGATTGCCGATTTTGACCCCGAAATATGGGATTCCATCCAGAATGAAAGCCGTCGCCAGGAAGAGCATATTGAACTGATTGCCTCGGAGAATTACACCAGCCCGCTGGTGATGGCCGCCCAGGGTACCAAGCTGACCAACAAGTACGCCGAGGGCTACCCCGGCAAGCGCTACTATGGCGGCTGCGAATATGTGGACCAGAGTGAGCAACTGGCCATCGAGCGGGCCAAGGCGCTGTTCGGCGCGGACTACGCCAATGTTCAGCCCCATTCCGGTTCCCAAGCCAACTCCGCCGTCTACGCGGCGCTGTGTAAGCCGGGCGATACCATTCTGGGCATGAGCCTGGATGCCGGCGGGCACTTGACCCATGGCGCCAAGCCTAACTTTTCCGGCAAGGTCTACAACGCGGTTCAATACGGCCTGAACCCGGAAACCGGTGAGCTGGACTATGAAGAAATCGCCAGCCTGGCCCGCGAGCACAAGCCGCGCATGATCGTGGCCGGCTTCTCGGCCTACTCGCAAGTGATCGACTGGCAGAAGTTCCGCGATATTGCCGATGAAGTGGGTGCTTACTTACTGGTGGATATGGCCCACGTGGCCGGCCTGGTGGCCGCCGGGGTGTACCCGAGTCCGGTGCGGATTGCCGATGTCACCACCTCCACCACCCACAAAACCCTGCGTGGGCCCCGCGGAGGCATCATTCTGGCCAAGGCCAACGAAGAGATTGAGAAAAAACTTAACTCCGCCGTCTTCCCCGGCGGTCAGGGCGGCCCCCTGATGCACGTAATCGCCGCCAAGGCCATTAGCTTTAAAGAAGCCATGGCGCCGGAGTACAAGACCTACCAGCAGCAGGTAGTAAAAAACGCCAAGGCCATGGCGTCCACCTTTATTGAGCGCGGCATCAAGATCGTCTCCGGTGGTACCGAGAACCATTTGATGCTGGTGGATTTGATCGGCAAGGAGTACACCGGTAAAGATGCCGATGAGGCCCTGGGTCGTGCAAACATCACTGTGAACAAGAACGCCGTCCCCAATGACCCGCGCTCGCCGTTCATTACCTCCGGGCTGCGGGTGGGAACCCCCGCTATTACCACCCGGGGCTTTGGGGAGGATGACTGTAAACAACTGGCTCACTGGATGTGCGACGTTCTCGACGCGCTGGAAGCCGGCAACGCCGACACCGTGATCGAAGAGGTTAAAGGCAAGGTGTTGGACATTTGCGGCAAGTTTCCGGTTTACGGCCACTGATTCGCGGCGGCGCGCGGCGCCGAAACTCCCGCGGATGGTCGGATTAGCTAGGCGTAATCCGACATTTTAGCTCCCAAGGGTGCTGTGGGCTCATGCTTCTCGCCGCGACCGGCCGGACGGCCACGGCCCTGTGGCCGTCCGGTTGTGCAAAAAGTGCGCAATGTCGCTTGCAACCCCCCATCAAACTCCCTAGAATAGCCGCCCCTAACCGGTCGGGGCCCTTTGGCTTCGGCCACTCCTTGCTTCACTCCGAGCGTTTTCGGGGGAAGCTTTCACCCGTAAGGAGCAACAATGCGTCATTACGAAATTGTCTTTATGGTCCACCCGGACCAGAGCGAGCAAGTGCCCGGTATGATCGAGCGCTACACCGCCAGCGTTAAGAACACTGGTGGTCAGGTTCACCGCCTGGAAGATTGGGGTCGCCGTCAGATGGCTTACTCCATCAACAAAATCCACAAGGCCCACTATGTACTCATGAACGTCGAGTGCACCGATGAGGCACTGGAAGAGTTGACCACCAACTTCCGCTATAACGATGCCGTTCTGCGTAACCTCGTGATTCGCGAAGACGAAGCCATCACCGAAGATTCTCCCATTCTGAAAGCGGACAAAGATGCCCGCGAGCGTACCGCCAAGCAAAGTCGCCCGGCGCGCCGCGAAGAGAGTAGCGAGAACACTTCTTCTGAGGAGAGCAGCAGCTCGTCTGAAGAGAAGTCTGAAGCCGCAACGAAGTCTGAAGCCGCAACCGAGAAAGAAGGGGAATAAGAGATGGCACGTTTTTTCCGTCGTCGCAAGTTTTGCCGTTTCACCGCCGAAGGCGTGAAACACATTGACTACAAAGATCTGGAAACACTGAAAGCGTACATCACCGAAACCGGCAAGATTGTACCCAGCCGTATTACCGGTACCAAAGCCAAGTATCAGCGCCAGCTGTCCTCAGCCATTAAGCGTGCTCGTTACCTGGCCCTGATTCCGTACACCGACAGCCACGAGTAAATCGCGGCCGTCAATCGGTTGAAGGAGTGCGACATTGCGAGCGCTGGCTGACTTTATTTTGCGCGGTCGCTTGCAAGCCACGGCGGTGGCCCTGATTGGTAATTGGGTCCCGCTGCTGACCCCCGCCACGGTGGCTCTGGTCACACTGCGCGTGGGACGAAACAACGGTCTGCTGATTTTGCTGTGGGGCCTGTTGCCCTCACTGCTGCTGCTCGGCTTTAGTCAGATTGCCCCGGCAGTCGCCACTGCGGTGGTTGGAGGGGTAGTGCTCACCTACTTGGCAGCGCTGTTTTTGGGGCGCGGCACCGGGTGGGCAACCTGCCTGATGGGCATGGTGGCCCTGGCGACATTGTTCGCCCTGACCCTGGGTGCCTTGGCACCCTCGGCGGTGGAGTCGGCGGTGCAGAGCTGGAACCAGCTCAGTGATGAGATGGCCAGCTCGGCGGACGCCGAACCAATCACGTACGGCGCCGCCTTTGTGTTGGGGTTGCTCGCCTACGGGATGGCATTCCCCGCCGCGGTCGGGTTGATGATCGGGCGCTGGTGGCATTCGCTGGTGGCCAATCCCGGCGGCTTTGGGGCTGAGTTTCAAGCGCTTAAGCTGCACCCGGTGCAGGCGATAGTGTGCATGGTGGCCTCCCTGTACTGTCTGTTTCAGGGGCTGGAGTACGCCCTGTGGTCGACGCTGTTTGCCTTCCCGCTTGTGGTGCAAGGGGTGGCGATGATGCATCGGCTGGTGGCCATCAAACGCTTGGGCACTCAGTGGCTGTTTGTGTTTTACGCCGTGTTGGTGCTGTTGGAGCCGGCCACCCATTTGTTGGCAGTGTTGGCATTTCTGGATACATGGCTGAATTTTCGCGAGCGGGCAAAACCCCGGGCCTAAGTGCCCCCTGCCTTGCTCGCCGGATCATACAACTTAGAGGGTATACGAGATGGACGTTATTCTGCTTGAGAAAGTGGGCAAGCTTGGTGGCATTGGTGACCAAGTTGCCGTTAAAGCCGGTTTCGGCCGCAACTTCCTGCTGCCGCAGGGCAAAGCGATTCCGGCCACGCCGGAAAATGTTAAGGAATTTGAAGCGCGCCGCGCCGAGCTCGAAGCGGCCGCCGCCGAGAAGCTCAGCGGAGCGGAAGCTCGCGCCGCCAAACTGGCCGACGTCAGCGTGACCATCGCTGCCAACGCCGGTGACGAAGGCAAGCTGTTCGGCTCCGTGGGTACACGCGATATCGCCGAAGCCATCACCAAGGCTGGCGTTGAAGTGAGCAAAGCCGAAGTGAAGCTGCCCCAGGGCGCGATTCGCGAAATCGGTGAGTACGACATCGACGTGCAGGTGCACGCCGAGGTGACTCAGACTGTCAAGCTGAGCGTGGTGGCCGAGTAAGCCTACACTCAGGGGCGAGCCGGACCGGCTCGTTCGGTGACAAATCTGACGAATTCGGGCACTATCGACCCTCCGGGGAGCGATCGATAGTGCCCGTTTTTGTGTGCGACCAACTGCGTTGAGATTCCATGTCTGACTTACCGCTGGATACCCCGCCGGAGGACGAAGCCTCCGCGGCCAAAATGCCCCCACCTCACTCGGTAGAGGCCGAGCAGGCGGTGCTGGGCGGACTGATGCTCGACAATAAGCGCCTGGAAGCGGTGCGTGAAGTCGTTTCCGATAAGGACTTTTTCCGGGACGATCACCGACAGATTTTCCGCATGATGTGCGACCTGTCGGAAGAGGATCAGCCCCTGGATGTGATCACTCTGTCCGAAGAGCTGCACCGCCACGACGAGCTTGAGCGCGTCGGGGGGCTGGGTTACCTGACCGAGCTGGCCGCCAACACCCCAAGTGCCGCCAACATCCTGGCGTACGCCAATATCGTGCGAGAGCGTTCCACGCTTCGGCAACTGATCAGCGTGGCCCAGGAAATCAGCAAGTCCGGCTACAACCCACTAGGCTTGGATGCGGATGACCTGCTGCAAATCGCCGAAAAGCGGGTGGCGGAAATTGCCGAGGATCGGCCCAAAGAGGGCGGCCTGCTGGAGCTGAACGAGCTGCTGAAAAGCACCGTCCAGCGCATTGATGAGTTGTTTCGCTCCGGCAGTGATCTCACCGGCGTCAGCTCCGGCCTGGAAGACTTGGACAAACGTACCTCCGGCTGGCAGCCCGGGGAGCTGATTATTCTGGCAGCGCGACCCTCAATGGGTAAGACCGCGCTGGCATTGAATTTCGTGGAATCCGCCATCTTTACCCAGAGCCGGCCGACGTTGGTGTTCAGTATGGAGATGCCCTCCGCCTCGCTGGTGATGCGGATGATGTCCTCCATCGGGCGGATTGACCAGGGCAAGATTCGTAACGGTAAGCTCACCGAGGAGGATTGGCCCAAACTCTCCGCCGCGGTCAGCAAGCTCAAAGACAAGCTTCTGTTTATCGACGATACCCCCGGCCTCTCCCCCACGGAAATGCGCGCCAGGGTGCGTCGCGTCGCCCGGGAACACGGCAACCCGGGCATGATCATGGTGGACTACCTACAGTTGATGCAGTTGAGTGGCCCCAGTGAGGGCCGGACCCAGGAGGTCTCGGAAATCTCCCGCTCGCTCAAGGCCATGGCGAAGGAGTACGACTGCCCGGTTATCGCCCTCTCTCAGCTCAACCGGGGGGTGGAGCAGCGCCCCAACAAGCGGCCAATGAACTCGGACCTGCGGGAATCGGGCTCGATTGAGCAGGATGCGGATGTGATTTTGTTTATCTATCGGGATGAATACTACAATGAGGATAGCCCGGACAAAGGGGTCGCCGAGCTAATTGTCGGCAAACAGCGTAATGGCGAAGTCGGTACCAGCCGGGCCGCTTTTATCGGTAAATATACGCGCTTTGAGAACCTGGCCCCGGAATATATGCAGCAGGACGACTTCTAACCTCTCAAGTGAGAGGAAAGCCGCCCCGGCCCGGGGCTGGTGCGAGAGGGCCAGCCCCTGGCCAAAGATTGTACATGGCGTTTCGAGCGTGTATTATCTCGGCCCCACTCTGGGTAAAATGGTAACACCCGGCTTGTCTCGGGTGCTGGGATCAAGCACATCACATCGCCTTCGAAACGAGCCAGTCATGCAGGTTTTTCACCAGATCCAGTCGTTGCGCAAAGCGCTGGCCGAAGAGCGTCGCCAAGGCAAGCGTATCGGTTTTGTGCCCACCATGGGTAACCTTCACGAGGCGCACTTGGCACTGGTGAAGCAGGCTCAGGGCGAGTGCGATTGCGTGGTGACCAGTATTTTCGTCAACCCTTTGCAGTTTGGGCTCAATGAAGACTGGGATAAGTACCCCAGAACCCTGGAGGCGGACACCGCCAAACTGGAGTCGGTGGATTGCGATTACCTGTTTTGCCCGGACGAGACGGAAATCTACCCCAACGGCATGGCAGAGCAGACCCGGGTTGTGGTCCCTTCAATGACGGATGTGCTTTGTGGCGCCAGCCGCCCCGGCCACTTCGAGGGCGTCACGACCGTAGTGACTAAGCTGTTTAATATCGTCCAGCCCGACGAGGCTGTATTTGGCGCCAAAGACTTTCAGCAACTGGCCGTCATTCGTCGTATGGTGGAAGATCTCTGCCTTCCCGTTGAGATTCGCGCCGGCGTCATTGTGCGCGAGAGCGACGGCCTTGCGCTTAGCTCGCGGAACAGTTTTATTGGAGAAGATGAGCGCCCGACGGTGTCTCAGTTATATCGGAGCCTGTGTTGGATTCGGGACCAGGTTCAAGAGGGCCGGCGGGATTACCTCGTCTTGGCTGAAACGGCGAAGGAACAAATTCAGGCAGCGGGTTTCAGGCCCGACTACGTCAGTGTGCGCAATAGTCACACCCTGGACCCGGCGGCGGATGATGACGCCGATATTACCATCCTGGGTGCCATGTACACCCGGGGGGCACGCTTGATTGACAATGTATCCCTAGTGTTGGACGCTTAGGTCCACACCGAACACGGGAGAAGCTTATGCTTTCAACCCTGCTGAAAGGCAAACTGCACATGGCCGCGGTGACACAGGCCGAACTTTGGTACGACGGCTCCTGCGCGATTGATCGCGACTTGGTGGAGCTGGCGGGTTTGCGCGAATTCGAGCAAATCGACATTTACAACGTCAACAATGGCGAGCGGTTTACCACCTACGTCATTCTTGCGGATGCGGGCTCGGGCACCATCTCCATGAACGGCGCCGCCGCGCGCAAGGTTCAGGTGGGCGACAGGGTGATTATTGCCAGCTACGGCCACTACAGCGAGGCGGAGCTGCTCAATCACAAGCCCCGCTTGGTTTACCTGGACGAGTCAAACCGCGTCGAGCGCACCTCAAACACCATCCCCACGCAAGTGGCCTAGCCTGTCGAACCCCCAGCCGGGCCACCCGCCCCGGCTGGGGGCCTCTTTGCCTCCCTCCCGCTCTTCAACTCCATAAAGCGTTCCCAGGCGGGTGGGCTGGCGTCTGGGCCACGTTCTCCGTGGCCAATCTCGTGAACTGCTGTTAAGCTTAATTTTAAAGCTATGCGACATCGTCTACAGTCACTAGTGGGCTGAGTGTTACCGAATTAGCGGCGCAGCCCACTGGATAATCGACATCAGCAAGCGAGGCCATTCATGTCCGAACAACACCTGTACCCTGTTCCCGAGACCTTCAAGAAGCAAGCCGACATCGATGCCCAACGGTATCGGGAAATGTATCAGCGCTCGGTGGAGGACCCTGACGGTTTCTGGGCAGAGCAGGCCGAGGCCTTCCTCACCTGGGATAAGCCCTGGGACACGGTGTGCGAGAGTGACCTGCGCAAGGGCGAAATCGCCTGGTTCAAGGGCGGCAAGCTCAATGTCAGCGTGAACTGTGTTGATCGTCACCTGGAAACCCGCGCCGACCAGGTCGCCATTATCTGGGAGGGTGACGACCCCGCCGAAGATCAAATGATCACCTACCGCGAGCTGTCGACCGAAGTGAATCGCCTGGCGAATCTGTTGCGCGAACGGGGGGTGAAAAAGGGCGACCGGGTATGCATTTACATGCCCATGATTCCAGAGGCCACCTACGCCATGCTGGCCTGCGCCCGAGTGGGCGCGGTTCACTCGGTGGTGTTTGGAGGCTTTTCTCCCGATGCCCTTAAGGACCGCATTCTCGATGCCGACTGTCGCGTCCTGATCACCGCGGATGAGGGGGTCCGGGGTGGTAAACGGATTCCCCTGAAAGCCAATGCGGAGAAAGCCCTGGACAACTGCCCGGACGTGCACACCTGTCTGGTGGTGAAGCGTACCGGCGCCGACATTGCGTGGAAGGAAGGTCGGGATATCTGGTACGACGACACGGTAGAGAGTCAGCCGGATGACTGCGAGCCGGAAATGATGGACGCCGAAGACCCGCTCTTTATCCTTTACACCTCGGGCTCCACCGGCAAGCCCAAAGGCGTAATGCACACCACCGGCGGTTATTTGCTGCAGGCGGCCATGACCCACAAGTACGTGTTCGACCACCAGGAAGGGGATGTGTACTGGTGCACCGCCGATGTGGGCTGGGTGACCGGCCACACCTATATCGTCTACGGGCCGCTGGCCAATGGCGCGACCACGGTGATGTTTGAAGGGGTGCCTACCTACCCGGACGCCTCCCGCTGCTGGCAGGTCGTGGATAAGCACCAAATCAACACCTTCTATACCGCCCCCACGGCGATCCGAGCGCTGATGGGCGCGGGCGATAAGTGGGTCACAGAAACCTCGCGGGAGTCCCTAAAACTGCTGGGCACTGTGGGCGAGCCCATCAATCCGGAGGCCTGGGAGTGGTACTATCGAGTGGTGGGCGAGGGGCGCTGTCCCATTATGGATACCTGGTGGCAAACGGAAACCGGGGCCCACATGCTCACCCCGCTGCCCGGGGCCACCGACCTTAAGCCCGGTTCGGCCACTTTGCCGTTCTTCGGTGTTCAGCCGGTGCTGCTGGATAACGAGGGCAATGAAGTCAAAGGCGCCGGTTCCGGCAACCTGGCCATCAAGGCTGCCTGGCCCAGCCAGCTGCGCACCGTCTACGGAGATCATCAACGCTGCATCGACACCTACTACAGCGCTTACCCGGGGTATTATTTCACCGGTGATGGGGCCCGCCGTGACGAGGACGGCTACTACTGGATTACCGGCCGGGTGGACGATGTACTGAATGTTTCCGGTCACCGGATGGGGACCGCCGAGGTGGAAAGCGCCCTGGTGCTCCACCCCAAAGTCTCCGAAGCGGCCGTGGTGGGTTACCCCCACGACATCAAGGGGCAGGGCATCTACGCTTATGTGACCCTCATGAGGGGCGAAGAACCCAGTGACGAGCTGCGCAAGGAGTTGGTGGACCTCTGCGTGAAAGAGATCGGCTCCATCGCCAAGCCGGACATTATCCAGTGGGCACCGGGCTTGCCCAAAACCCGCTCGGGCAAAATCATGCGGCGTATTCTCCGCAAAATTGCCGCGGATGAACTGGACAACCTGGGGGACACCTCCACACTGGCCGACCCGACAGTGGTGGATGACCTGATCGAAAACCGGGGCGGCTAACCGCTTGGTGACCCCGCCCACATCAACCCCCAAAGGGAGTCGAGAATGAGAGGAAAACCGCAAAAAAGCCGTCAAACCCGGGCCCTGTGGCAGGCCCTCCTGACGGGAGCGACCTTGCTTACGCTCGCCCTGCCGACGGTGGCAGAGCCTTCAGCTTCGGGTGAAGAGCCCTCAGCGGCGGGTAAAGAGCCCTCAGCGGCGAGTAAGGAGCCTTCAGCGGCAGGGAATGAGCCCTCAGCGGCGGGTAAGGAGCCCTCAGCGGCAGGCAAAAAGCCTTCCCTTGAGCGCCAGTGGGAAACCGAAGGCCTGCGTGTGCCCGAGTCCGTCCTCTACCATGAGGCGGACGGGGAACCGTACCTGTTGGTTTCGGAAATCGATGGCGAAGGCGCCAAGGCCGACGGGAAAGGAGGCATTGCCAAGCTGTCCGTCAGTGGCGAAATCCTGGACCAAGATTGGGTAAGAGGTCTGAATGCCCCCAAAGGCATGGCAGTTTTCCGCGACACTCTGTACGTGGCCGACCTGGATGAAGTTGTTGCCATTAGCCTTAAAACCGGCCAGGTTGACGCCCGCATGCCGGTGGAAGGAGCGGTCTTTCTGAATGATGTGGCCGTTGACCGCTCGGGCAAGGTTTATGTGTCCGATACCCGGACCGGCAAGGTTCATCAGATTGATCGTGAGGGTGAGGTAACCCTCTTCCTTGAGGGGCTTGAAGATCCCAATGGCCTGTACGCCGAGGGTAAAACGCTGTATGTCGGAGCGGGCAAGACGCTGCTTAAAGTTACCCCCAATGGCAAGCAGCACACCGTGGCCACCGGCTTTGAAGCCGGCATTGATGGGGTTGAGAAAATCGGCACCGATGAGTTTCTCGTCACTTGCTGGGTGGGGCTGGTTTACCACGTCAACAAGGGTGACGTTAACCGCCTGATGGATACCCGCGACCCGAGAATGAATACCGCCGATCTCGGTTGGAACCCCGATGACGGTGTCGCCTATATCCCGACGTTCTTCACCAACTCCGTGATTGCCTATCGCTGGCGCTGAGTGAGGTATGCCCCCGGACTTGATCGACAGCCATTGTCATTTCGATTTCGAGGCTTTTGATGAAGACCGAAGCGACATCTGGTCCCGATGTCGATCGCTGGGGATTCGACAGCTGCTGATTCCCGGCACCGAGCCTCGCCAATGGGAGCGGGCCCGGGCACTTTGCGAGACCACAGCCGGCTGGTATTTCGCCGCCGGCGTTCACCCTTGGTGGCAGCATAAAGTTCGGGAGGACGAGTGGCTTGACCCATGCCGCCGGGCTCTGGCGACCTCCCGCTGCGTGGCGGTGGGGGAGTGCGGTTTGGATAAGTTTACTGATACCCCCATGGCAGAGCAGGAAAAGCTGCTTGAGCAGCACCTGCAGCTTGCCTCCGAGCGGCGGCTCCCCATTGTCCTCCACTGCGTTAAGGCCCACAACGAGTTGATTCGGTGGCTGAAGCGCTACCCGCTGGAGCGCGGTGGCGTTATCCACGCTTTCAGCGGCAGTGCAGACATCGCCGAGACCTATTCGCAAATGGGGTTTCGATTGGGCATTGGCGGTACCATCACTTACGAGCGGGCGAAGAAAACCCGTGAGGCGGTTAGTCGGGTGCGCCTTGAGGCACTTCTGCTGGAAACGGATGCGCCCGACATGCCCCTGTGCGGCCGGCAGGGGGAGCGAAACAGCCCCGAATATCTGCCCGAGGTCGCCCGCGTGCTCGCCGAGCTCCGGGGCCTAAGCCTTGCGGAACTGGCCGCCGCTACCGGCGAGAACACCCGGTTACTTTTTGGGCTTGAGCACTGAGCGGTCCTGTAGATATCGTTCCACGGCTTGGGCCGCAGCCGCAAAGCCGAAGCTCCCGGTTACCATCAAGACCGACCCCAGACCCCCGCCGCAGTCGAGTTTGACGCCGCTGTCCGGGTCCCGGTTGCCTTTGTCCCCCGTGCACACACTGCCGTCGAGTTGAGGGAAGTGCATCTGCTCGTTGGAGTAAATGGCATCGACTCGAAAGCGCCGCTTGGCATCTTTGCGAAATCCATAATGCCGATAGAGTAAATTGCGAACCTTGCGCAGCATGGGGTCATAGGCCGTTTGCGCCAGGTCATGGCAGACAATTTGTTTCGGGTCCCGCTTGCCGCCGGAGGAACCCACGGTAACCAGGCGCATTTTCCGGCGACTGCAGTAGGCGACCAAGTGTGCCTTAATGTGAGCAGCATCAATGGCATCAATAACAACATCATGCCGTGGACCGATCAGCGCCTCCACATTGTCGCTGGTCAGGAACGTCTCCTCGCTGTGAATGGTCAGCTCTGGGTTAATGGCCCTGAGCCGGTCGCTGACCACCTGATTTTTCGAGGCGCCAATATAGCCCTCCAGGGCATGCAGCTGCCGGTTAGTGTTGGTGACACAAACGCCATCGAGCTCAATCAATGTCAGAGTGCCGATGCCGGTGCGAGCCAAGGCCTCCGCAGCCCAGCTCCCAACGCCTCCCAAACCCACCACCGCGATGTGAGCCCCGGCCAGGTGCTCAAGCGCGGCCTCTCCGTAGAGCCGGCCCAAGGCTCCAAAGCGTTGTCGGTAACCACTACTTAATTCGGGGGTGTCGGTGCTGGCAGTCGATTTCATAAGTCTCCGATGAATGAAAAGAGTACGGGCGCCTTTGACGCCATTTTAAAGGATTTGTCACACTTCGGCTAAAAATTGTTCTAAAGGGGTTGAGATATATAAAAACCTATGCAAATATTAAAACGCTGGATTCTAATATAAGCTTGGTGTGGTAATGCCTCCGGGTGTTGGGCACCGCAAAAGCGACCGGCGATAACCATAAGTGATGATAGTTTGAGTGAGAGAGAGGAATGGGAGAAATGAGCACATCATGTGTCATTCTGTCTGCCAATGGAGATGCTTTGCCAAGAAAAAAGTGCTCTATTGCGTCCCCCTGAGTGTGCCTGCTTCCAAGGTGCCTTTGTAAATCTTGCGCGTTGGCTTATCTGTGTTGGTTCGCAGAGGCTATCCATTGTCGCTGTGGTGATGCCCGTTCTAGTTCCGTCGATTCTGAATAGGACGGCGGTTGCCCGTCGCTGAGCTTATGTTCTTTCCTGTTTTAACAGGGGGAAGCTGATGACAGTGGTGAGAGATTGATAATAACCGTAAAGAGATAATAACTCAGGAGGCATCATGTCCTACATGAAAAAACGCATTGGTCGCCGGTTCTTGGCCAACACTTCAATGACCGCTCTGGCTATGGCGATTGCAGGTGCGGCTCAGGCTCAAACATCAACCAACGGCGAACCCGCAATGGAGGAAGTCGTGGTCACGGGGTTTCGCCAGAGCCTGGAACGTGCGCTTGATATCAAACGTGACTCTGCCAATAACGTCGAAAGTATCGTTGCCGAAGACATGGGCAAAATGCCCGACTTGAACCTCGCCGAATCCCTCCAGCGGGTGCCCGGCGTGGCGATCACCCGCGAAGGGGGGGAAGGCCGCAGTATTACCGTGCGTGGTTTGGGGCCAGACTTTACCCGCAGTACCCTCAACGGCATGGAAGTGCCCGGTGGCGCCGGCGGTTTGGACTCCTCCGGGGGCGTGAACCGCGGCCGTTCCATGGACTTCAATATTTTTGCCTCCGAACTGTTTAATCGTATTGATATTCACAAGTCCACTACCGCTTCAGTAGAAGAGGGCGGCCTGGCCAGCACGGTGGAACTGCATACCGCCAAACCTTTTGATAATCCGGGGCTGAACCTCAGCGCCAGCGCACAGATGACTGTCGACAATGTGGCCGGTGAGGAGGATCCGCGTTTCTCGGCCCTGGTCAGCAACACCTTCATGGACGAGACCTTCGGCGCCTTGTTCTCCATCGCCCAATCGACCCGCACCGTGCGACAGGAAGGTTTCGGCACCGTGCGCTGGACGTCGCCCTTTGCCAACGGCGATCGCGGATGGGCCGATACCACCGGGACCGAGGTGACCGGCACGGCCAACCCGGCGGCCAACCACTCTGAATATACATCCGGGGATGAACCCCTGGATTACATGTGGCACCCCCGCTTGCCGCGAATGGATTACTTCGGCAACACTCAAGATCGCACCGGTGCGACCGCCTCGTTTCAGTTCCGCCCCAACGATCGGCTGGAAATGAGT
This sequence comes from Marinimicrobium locisalis, assembly GCF_039822625.1. Classification (NCBI taxonomy): domain Bacteria; kingdom Pseudomonadati; phylum Pseudomonadota; class Gammaproteobacteria; order Cellvibrionales; family Cellvibrionaceae; genus Marinimicrobium; species Marinimicrobium locisalis. The sequence goes on along the minus strand of NZ_JBDLLG010000005.1, from coordinate 53,388 downwards.
CTGGATCTGGTGGGCTCCAAGCTGGAAAACGATCGCGAGTCCTACAACTATTTTGCGCAGTTCCGTAACCTTCAGGACACGATTACCCCCGAAAGCGTAACGTTGGACCCAAGTGGCCGCTACATGGTCGCGGGTAGCTTCAGCAACGTGCAGCCGCGCTCTGAAAGCCGTGGGCAGTTTTCGGAAACCGACTTTCTTCAAACCGTGTTCAGCGCGGACTATGACTTGTCGGACCAGACAACGCTGAGCGTTGTATTGGGGAATGCCTCCTCCAAGCATGACGAGGAGCAGTACCGGTTTAACCTGACGGCGACTGATGCGTCCACCTTCTCATTCGACTTCGGCCCGAATGCCAATATCGCCGAGATGAGTTACGGTTTTGATATCATGGACCATAATAACTACGAATTTACCGGCCCGGTAATTCGCAAAGATGTGGTCGATCGTGATAACAACACCTTCAGTGTGGATTTGGTCACCCATCAGGGCGGCGCCACGTTCAAAACCGGCTTTATCTACAATGACCGGGAGGTGGACTCACTGCGTTATGATCCCACCGAGGGCACCCTTACGCCGCCTTCTGATACTTCAGATTCCCTCACTACCAATATCCGTGAATTGGGAGTGGATGATTTCGCCACAGGGCTGGACGCGCCCGACGGCTTCCCCACCAACTGGTTGGTGGCCAATTTTGACAACACCATCGAAGCCTACAATGCGGGGCAGTTCACTGCGGCTCCGCTTGACTCTTCTTCCTGGAATGTTCAGGAAGAAACCATGGGTGTCTACGGTGAGTTGGATTTTGAGACCGACGTCTTCAGTCGTCCTCTGCGAGTCAATACCGGCCTTCGACTCGCCCGTACTTTTATGACCTCGGAAGGTGTGGCTGAGAACCCCGTTACCGGTGAAATTTCCCCGCTGACCGGGGAAAACAACTACACCGACGTTCTACCCTCGACCAACATCGTTTGGGAGCTCGAGGAAGACCTGCTGCTTCGAGCCAATATCTCTCGGAACATGACCCGCCCCGGCTTGGGCAGTCTCTCGCCCACCGTCACTAACGTGACGCCACGTAATGGTAACATCGGTCGGGGCAATCCGGAGTTGGATCCCATTCGTGCCAACGCCGTGGATTTGGGCGTGGAGTGGTACTTCGGGGACCAAGGGTTGCTGGCACTGACCGTCTTCCATAAAGACATCGAGAGCTTCATCGCCGGTGACGAAGTGGAAGGCGCCTTGTCCTCGGAGCTGCGTCAGGTTGTAGCGAGCTACCCTGAGTATGATCCCGACTCTCCGCTTTACGACCCCAGCGTGGTGCCTGTTGATGGAAGCGATTGGTTCGTGTCGCAGCCGGTCAACGGTGACGGCGCCCAGCTGGATGGTTTCGAGCTGGCCTATCAGCAAACCTTCACCTTCCTGCCTGCACCCTTCAACAACATGGGCACCATTGCCAACTACACCTATGTGGAGTCGGAGGCCCGCTTTGATGATGTGGTCAGCACACTGCCGGGGCTGTCCGAGAGCAGCTACAATTTTACGCTGTACTACGAAACCGACCGCTTCGGTGTTCGGGGCTCGTGGAACAGTCGGGATGATTACATCACCAGTCCCAACGGCAGCAACGGCAACGCGCAGCACGCGACGACCGGGCCGACTCGCCTGGACATGTCCGCTTTCTATAACATCACTGACGATCTGAAAGTGACCCTGGAAGGCATCAACATGACCAACGAGGCCGAGCGGCTTTATACGACCGGTCCGCAGGGTGATCTGAATCTGGTGCGTGAATACAACACCACCGGACGCGAGGTTTACCTGGGGCTGCGTTACACTTACTAGCTCCGGTTTTCGCCTTAGAGTGAGCCCGGTTTGATCCACTGAGACGCCACCTTTATCGGGTGGCGTTTTTTTTTGAGCGGCCCCTGGACAGACATAAAAAAACCGGCCCGGGGGAGTGGGCCGGTCAACTTGCTGGCGCAAGTGGGTGGAGTGAAGTCTGAATTAGAACTCTAGGCGAACGCCCACCTTAACGGTGTCCAGGTCCGTATCTTCCACGCCCTCCAGATCTTCGATTTCGGTGTCGATCTGGTAGCGGCTGTATTCAATGATCATGCTCAGGTGGGAGCTTAGCTCTACGTCCGTGCCCGCGGCGAAGAAAGGATCATCGCCATCGGCTTCGGCGCTGCCGAAGGGAGTGTCAATGCTGGCGTCCCAGAAGAATTGGCCGCCCTTGGCATACAGGCCCCAAGTATCAGACAGCGGTACGCGTCCGATCAGAGCCATGCCATAGCCTTCGGCTTCGGCCGTGGCCAAGTCGCCGCCATACTCACCAAAATAGGTGCCGCTGGCTTCAAGGCCGAGATAGGGATTAAAGAAACCACCGAAAGAGACTTCGATTAGATCCTTTTCATCGTCGAATTCGCCGCCGCTGGCTTTAAAGCCACCATAGCTGCCGCCTATGTAAACGTGGGCGTCATCGTCCGAAGATTGTGCCAGAACCGCTCCAGATGTAAGAGTCAGCAAGCCGGCAAAACCGTAAACAATTGATTGTTTCATGCGATGGTTCCTCTTTGGTTGTTACGAAAATTTTTGCGCCGTTAACGACGCAAACATGGTCCCTATGATTATTCGTTAAAAGGAAGGCGGAGTCGAGGGTGACTTCCGTGCCCCCTCGCTCCGAGCACCCTAAGGTTCCAGTGGGTGCAGTCGCTTTATCCCTCGTACTCCGATTGCGACACGGTTCCATCTCCATTGGCGTCCATGGATTCGAAGCGGCTGTCGCTAACGCCGGCGTTGCGAGCTTCGTCCTTATCGATGCTGCCATCACCGTTCTGGTCGATAACAGAAAAGGCGGAGCTATCGTTGGTACCGCTCTCGTAGGTAGACTCGGTTTCAGTACCGGTCTCGGTATCAGTCTCGCTGTCGTCGCCCCAATCTTGAGCTACAGCGGACAGAGAACCCAGAGAAAACAGAGCAGTGGCCGTCAACGCGTAAATAGTCTTCATGTTCATAATGTCACCTCATCGTTCCTGTTGATGTGTTGCCAGCGTTTTATTGCGCTGGCACCGAGGATAATGCGAAGGCTGTGCCACAATATAAAAATCCATAAATATCAGTGATTTACGTATTTTTGGTGTCAGGCGTACCGATCTCGGAGGGGCTGTAGTGTTGCTAAATTGCGACGGGGTTTACCCCTCAAGCCGCTCAAGCCCGCTAAAATGGCGGGTTTAGGGTGTCGCTAAAGAGCAACAGTTTGAAGGTTGTTTGGAAAAGGCGTTGAATCAGGCCATGGTGAAGAGGAGTTCCCCCATGCCCCACAAGCCCAAAGGGTTATCGCTGTCCCAGCAGTGGCTACTGATTGCCATGGTTACTCTGGTGCCGGTTTTTGCGATGGTCGCTTACGCGTCTTGGTCGCTCTATCAACAACTACAACTACAGCGCGAATTAGTGAGCCGTTCGGACACGCTTCAGGCCCGTCACGGCGAGCTTAACGAAGAGACACGCGACCTCGAACGTTTTGCCCGGCAATACCGTTTATTGCGCGACGATACGTTTCTCGAACCTTACGCGGAAAAATATCAAACAATTCTTGTTGGGGTCGGGGAGCTGAGAGATTTTTTACGCCGCGAGAGTCGCGCTCAGGGCGGCCCTGTTGCTGAAGCGCAACACCAAGAACTGGCGGCTACTTTGACGGCGTTAAGTGCCGCGCTCGCGGAGCTTGAACCCGTCGTACTGGAGCGTTCTGATGAGGAGTCCTTTACCTCGGCGCTTCAGGAGTTGGGTCAGACCCGGGGGCAACTAGGTTCGGCTGTCTCCGACTATAGTGAAGCGCTTCAAAGTCGTGGCGAATTGGCGCTGCAGGATATTTTAGAGAGGCTGTTCCTGTTGGGGGTGATAAGCCTGCCGTTGACGCTGGCGCTGATGGCGCTGGGCTTTTTGCAAATGATTCGGCCGATTCGCCGGCTTTCCTGGGCCATTCGCAATCTCGGCCACGGAGACTGGAACACACCCATTGCCGTGACCGGCCCGCGGGACTTCCAAGCGTTGGGCGAGCGGTTGGAATGGATGCGGGATCAGCTGCGCGCCGCGGACCATCAAAAACAGGCTTTTCTTCGACATGTTTCCCACGAACTTAAAACGCCACTCTCGGCAATCGTTGAGGCCGGGTCCTTGTTGAAAGATGAAGTGCCCGGCCCCATAAATGCAAAGCAGGAGTCTGTGGTGCGCATACTGCTGGAAAATTCCCACAGTCTTCAGGAACTTATTCAGCAATTATTGAACTACAACGTAACGACCCACAATGTTGGTTTACGACGCCAGCCCGTGGTGATGTCTGAATTGTGCTCCAAACTGACCGGCCGGCTGGATCAACAGAATTGGCGCCACCGAGTTATCTGGGAGTGCCGGGGGCAGCCCGACACACTGGAAACCGACCCACAACTATTAGAGATGATACTATCCAACCTGCTCTCCAACGCCTACCACTACTCCCCCGACGAGGGACGCGTGACTGTATGCTGGGGAATCGAGGGCGCCGATGCCTGGATTTCCGTGGCGGATGAGGGGCCGGGCATTGAGGTGGCCGAACAGGAAAAGATTTTTCAGCCCTTTGTGCAGGGGCATGTGCGGCGGCACGGTTCGGTGCACGGGAGCGGCGTCGGACTGGCTATTGTGAAAGAGTCGGTCGTTCGGCTGGGAGGAGACGTTCGAATCGAATCCCGAGCCGGCCAGGGCAGTCGTTTCCTCTTACGCTTTCCAATGACCCCATTAGCTGATCAGGAGAATGTCGCATGACACGAATGGGTACTCTGGGCGTATTGCTGCTGTCCCTGGTGGGGTGCACGCTAATACAAAACGATCGCCAGTCACAGGCGCCATCCGAGGTAAACAGTCCTTTGGATTGCCCCGTAGTGCTTCAGCGGCGGTCTGAACCGAAGGTCGAGCCCGCAAACACCGCTAACGCGCTGTTGGGGTTCCGTCGTGTGCAGTGCGCCCGCCCCAAGGAAGAACGTGATGCGTTAATTCAAGACTATCTCGAACAATCCTCCCGGCAGGCGGTGATGCGAACGCTTATGCTGGCCTCCTGTGCGCCGGACCAAACTCCAGGGCTCTTGGCCAACGCGCTGGTTCAGGCCCGGGACATGGAGCCGCATGCGAAGGATGTGGCCGCCTTGCTGGATTTGCTGGCCGCCCAAGCGGAGTCCTACGCTTTACTTGAGCGGCGGCTACACTCGACGCAAAAAAAACTGGACGATATGATTCAAGGCATTCGCGCGATCGAGGCCGAGATGGGTGAGGCCTCCGATGGCGCGGACACCTCCGGCCAAAGGGGAGCCCAGCCATGACGCAAACCCAGCCTGATAAGGACACCGAAAAAGCCCCGCTGATTCTGCTGGTGGATGATGACCCGGGCATACTGCAGTTGTTGAGCATGCGGCTTAATGCCTATGGTTATCGGGTTCACACAGCGGCCAGTGGCGCCGATGCCATTGCGAGCCTGGAGCAGGAATCCGCCGCCGCCGTGATCACCGACCTGCGCATGGAGCCGATGGATGGCATGACGCTGTTTTATCACCTGCAGCAACACTGGCCCAACCTCCCGGTGATTATGCTCACCGCCCACGGTTCGATCCGCGAAGCGGTGGATGCCACTCAACAGGGCCTGTTTTCCTTTCTTACCAAGCCGGTGGACAACCGCGAACTGCGTCAGGTGCTGGAGCAGGCGATTGAACTGGGAGGCACCGGGCCCGTGCCCGACGCCCAGTGGTCCGATGCCATCGTCACCCGCAGCGAGAGCATGTTTAAATGCCTGGAGCAGGCCCGACGGCTGGCCCGTAGCGACATCAATGTGTTGATCGGTGGGGACAGCGGTACGGGTAAAGAGCTGTTGGCTCAAGCGGTACACAAGGCCAGCCGACGGGCCGATGCGCCCTTCATTGCTGTGAACTGCGGCGCCATTCCCGCGGACCTGTTGGAGTCGGAGTTGTTTGGCCACACCAAGGGGGCCTTTACCGGCGCCACTCAGGACCGGGAAGGCCTGTTCATCGCGGCCGATGGCGGCACGCTCTTTCTCGATGAAATCGGAGATATGCCCATTGGCCTGCAGGTAAAGTTGCTGCGGGTGCTGCAAGAGCGCAAAGTCAGGCCGCTGGGCTCCACGGCGGATCAACCGATCGACGTTCGGGTGCTGTCCGCCACCCACCGGGATCTGGACGAAGCCATTGCCGAGCAGACCTTCCGGGAGGACCTTTACTACCGACTCAACGTCGCCCAATTGGCGTTGCCACCGCTGCGCGAGCGCAAAGAAGACATCCCCCTACTTAGCCACCACTTCCTGCAGGCCATTGCCAAGCGGACCGGTGATTCAGTTCGTCAGCTTTCACCGGGGGGGCAGCGGTTGCTGCTGCAGTACGATTGGCCCGGCAACATTCGCCAACTGAGCAACGTGATTGAACAGCTGGTGGCGCTGGCCCCCACCACGGTCATTCCTGAGACGCTGGTGGCGGAAGTGCTGCCCCAACAGGAAGAGCCGGTACTGATGCCTCTTAAGGAAGCCAAAAAGCAGTTTGAGCGGGACTACGTGGTGCGACTGCTGCGAATGACCAGCGGCAACATTACCGAAGCCGCTCGATTGTCCGGCCGCAACCGCTCTGACTTTCACAAAATCATGAAGCGTCACGACCTGGAAAGCGACCGCTTCCGGCCGGTTACCTAACAGCCACTTTTAGAAGAGCGCGGTGCCCGTGCCGCGCGCTTTGCCAGGCTCTTGTTAATCACGCCCCCGGTGGCATGGAAACCACCGCGCGCAGCCCGTATAATTTCCGCTCGATTCTCGACTCGCCGATCCGGAGCCCCCATGGCTGAGCGCCCCTTTGAGACAGATGACTACCTCGGTATCTTTCTTCGGGATACCCCGATGATCGATACCCGGGCGCCGGTGGAGTTCGCCAAGGGCGCTTTCCCCGGGGCGGTCAACCTGCCGCTGATGACCGATGACGAACGCGCCCGGGTGGGGACGTGCTATAAAGAGCAGGGCCAGACCGCAGCGATTGAGCTGGGGCACGAGCTGGTCCAGGGCCCCGTTAAGCAGGCGCGCGTGGAAGCCTGGCTGGAGTTTGCCCGGGCCCACCCCGATGGCCTGCTGTACTGTTTTCGTGGAGGTTTGCGCTCCCAAATTTGCCAGCAGTGGCTTGGGGAAGCGGGTTGTGACTACCCTCGCATCGTCGGCGGCTACAAGGCTATGCGCTGGTTCCTTCTGGAACAAATGGAGCAGCTGTGCCACGCTCAACCGCTGGTCATCCTGGCCGGGCGCACCGGGGTCGCCAAAACCGACTTCCTTTGGCGTTGGCCCCAGAGTATCGACCTTGAAGGGCGCGCCAACCATCGGGGCAGTGCCTTTGGTCGGCGGGTAGGAGGCCAACCGAGCCAAATTGATTTTGAAAACGCCATCGCGGTGGATCTGCTGCGATGCCACCACCGCCGGACCGAGCAGCCGGTGCTGGTGGAGGATGAAAGCCACCTGATCGGACGCTGCGTACTGCCGCAGCCGCTGAAAGAGGCCATGGCACGCGCGCCCATCGTGGTACTGGAAACCTCCCTACCGGCCCGGGTGGAACATACCTATACTAATTATATTCTGCGCAAGCTGGCCGAGTGGCAGGCCCACGAGGGCGAAGAGCGGGGCTTTGAGCGGTTTGCGGAGGACCTGCGCCTGTCCCTGGGGCGGATTCGAAAACGTCTGGGGGGGGCTCGCTACGCCGAAATGAACCGCCTGCTCGAACAGGCGTTGGCCGCACACGAGCGGGGGGAGGCGCAGCTCCACCGCAGCTGGATTCGGGCTTTGCTCGAAGAGTACTACGACCCTATGTATCGCTATCAACTGGAGAGAAAGGCCGATCGGGTTCGCTTTCGCGGCGATGCTCAAGCCGTGGCGGACTATCTGCAAACGCAGATGGGCTTGAGGCTCTGACCTCGGCCCGTCTTTCACCAGCCACCGAGCCGGTACAGCGGTACTGGCGCGACACCAAGCGCCGACAATCTTCGACTTTCCTGGAGTGGCCAGCTAGGATAAGGTTGTCGGACAAATGAACAGGGGAAGACTGAATGAGTCGGGGCTCCGATACCATCAAGAAAGCAGACGGCCGAACAACCTTTGGGTTGGAAAAAGCGCTGGCGGTGTTGGTTGTGCTCACCGTGGTGGCGGTGGTGGCCGAGCGGCCCATACTGGAGACCACTCTTACCCTGGATGCCAGTGATGCTGCCTTGGCGGTTTACGACGACTCGGTCTCGGGGGGAAGTAGCGAGTCTGAGATTCTGGATCCCACAGCGATGAGCTGGCGCTGTAACCTGAGGAAGCAAGCACAGTACAGTTTTTGCGGCTTTGAGATGATTTTTGACCCCCATCGGCGGCAAAGAGGGCTGGATTTATCCCGCTATGACCAGATTCACCTATGGCTGGATTACGAAGGGCCCACTGAAACCATTCGCGTCTATTTGCGCAATTATGACCCGGCTTACAGCGTGCCGAACAAAAACGACAGCACCAAATACAACCAAGTGGAGTTCAGTCGGGAACGTGTGAAAGGCGATGGCCCTACTTCCTTTTCCATGAAGGACTTTTTTGTGGCCAACTGGTGGTTTCAACACAACCGGTTGCCACCGGAACTCACCCATCCCCAATTTGACAATATCGTGGTCCTAGAAGTCCAGACCGGCCAGGCGCCGGTAGCGGGGGAACACCGTTTCAGCCTGTCAAAGGTGAAATTTGTCGGACAGCTCGTGTCCTCCGAACAGTGGTATTTCGGCATTATGGCCACCTGGGTGCTAGTGGCATTGGGCTTTCTGGCGGCCCGAATCTGGCGGCTCAAACAGGAGGTAACGCTTAAAAGCCGGCGGGAGCGGGAGCTGCTGGAAGTGAACCGCTTGCTGGACCGCCGGGGGCGCTCGTTGGAGGAACGGGCGAGAAAAGACCCCCTGACCGGCGCCTTTAACCGGGAAGGGGTGGAAGCGGCTATAAAAGAGGGGTTGCTGGCGTTTCGTCGCCACGGCGAGCCGTTGTCGTTGATATTTCTGGATGTGGATCACTTTAAAGTGGTGAACGACAACCACGGCCACGGCGTGGGGGACCAGATTCTCTCGGGGCTCACCAGCGCGGTGCAAGAAAACATTCGTGCCAGTGACGGCTTTGCTCGCTGGGGCGGGGAAGAGTTCGCGCTGGTGTGCCCCAATACCGGCCGGGCGGAGGCGACCAATCTTGCAGAGAAGCTGCGGGCACTGGTGGAAGGCGAGCGGTTCGGTACGCCGGCACCGATCACCGTCAGTTTCGGCGTGGCGACCCTGAGGGAGGGCGAGGGCGTTGAGCAACTGTTTTATCGGGCGGATGAGGCCCTCTACCTCGCCAAGGAGTTGGGCCGCAACCGGGTTGAGGTGGCCGACTAAAGGGGCGGACTCAACGTCATAAATACCCCGCCCGGGGGATTGTCGGTAGAGCGTGGGTATGCGATTATATGGAAATGCTTCTCATTTAGTTGTTCCCCTATAATCGCCCCATTGACGGGCCGCTCAACCGACGAGGACACCCCATGACATTCAAACGCCCCCTGATGATGTTACCCCTGCTGGCCGCACTGGCCTGCTCCGTTCAAGCGGAGGACAGGCTGGAGCACTACCAGGGTAAGCCGGCGGATACGCTGGAGCAGGCCGTAGCCAACTTTACCGAAGGCAACCGTGAGCTGCGTAAACTGCTGGAAGGCGAGGTGACCAGCGCCGACCTGGCCCGCGTGCACGAGTTGAGTTACACCCTGGAAAATGCCCTGGGTAAGATGAACAAAGAAATGAAAGTGCTCGCGGTGCTGCTTGAGCAGGTCCACCTGGCCTCGGAGACGGCCAAGACAGAAACCGTTCAGGGCAGCGGCCGAGCTTACTTCGAGATTGCGGAGACATTGCAACTGGGAGAGGGCGAGCAATAGCGCCCGGGTGGTAAAACCCCGGCGGGCACCCGCCCTTCAAGCAATAAAAAAAGCCGGCCCCTATGGGCCGGCTTTTTCGTTGGGGGCCGCTTTTAACGAACCCGGCGCCGAACGCGGAATAGGGCGAAAAGGCCCGTCACGAATAAGAACAGCGAGGTCGGCTCCGGTACGCTGGCCTTGGTGACGGTCAGCAGGTTTTGAGAGTCGCTGTTCTGTAAGTAATGAAAATCGTACAGGCCGGTCTGCAAACTGGTGTCCGTCAGGCTGTTAAGCCAGTTCTGGGCGGTGGTTCTTGCCCCGCCAAAACCGCTTGTTTCAAAGTGGTGGTGGTACAGATTGAGCGCGTTACCAGAGTACTCTTCAACGACCTCCCACAGAGCCAGCTGGAAGGCCGCGCTTGATTGCACACTCGTTTGTGCCTCGTCGTAGTAGTTAGAGAACAACCGATCGATATAGGTGGCTTCCGTGGTGCTAAACGCTCCCAGCCCTTGGCTTACATCGTAGGTTCTGGGGCTCTTTAGCGTGGTGTCGATTTGCACGCAGAAGGCACTCAAGCCCTCATCCCACTGGGCAATGCCGGTACTGTTCTCGGATGAGGAGAAATCAAATTCGCCAGCGTAGACGTGCGAGCCGCTCCAGCCCTCGTAGATCGTTCCGGTTGGGGCGCCTTCGCTCGAGAGGTTGTTCTGGTAAGTCAGTTTGATGGAGGCGGCTTGAGTGGCCGCCGCAGCCAGGGTCAATAGACCGGCTGTCATGGCCAAACGCAATACTTGGATGGTTTTCATAGCAACTCCCGTGCAGTTTTTTGGGCAGTTTGGGATCGGTTTAAGGCGTCACCCGCTCCCTGGGCTCGGTGCACCCTGTGCATCCACCATTTTCTTCACGCCGTGGCGTTCTGCACAAACTGTTCCACAAAACTAAAACCATTAAGTATCAGCGGCTTAACGCGCCTCTGGAAGGAGTTCGCCGTCATTTCAGTTAATTATGTCAGTTTTGTCGACATGCGCCCCGTGCCTTCGTCCTGTGAAGCCCGTCACAGGGAGGCTACGCCTGCCGGGTCCGGATTTTGATGGGGTAGCTCAGGGTCTTGTGCACGGGACACTTATCGGCGATTTCCAATAAGCGCTGACGTTGATCGTCGGTTAGCTCCCCTTCGCAATGAATCCGACGTTCGATTTCGTCAATCATGCCCTCTTTGGACTCGCAGTCCGTGCAGTCCTCGGCGTGCACGCGACGGTGCTTGAGGTGCACCTGAATGTCCTCAATGGCCAGTTTTTTGTGATTCGCATACATACGTAGGGTCATGGACGTGCAGGCCCCCAGCGACATCAGTAGCAGGTCATAGGGCGTGGGCCCCAGGTTGGTCCCCCCTTTATTCGCGGGTTCGTCGGCCTGCCATTGGTGGTCGGCGGTATAGAGCCCGCGCAGAAATTGGGTGTCCTTTTCGGTGATCAGGACTTCACCAGGCTCCACCGCTGGGCGGTCTTGGCTTTCTGCCTGGGGGGCGTTGAGCTTTAAATAACGGCTGGCCCAGGCGGTCAGTGTCAGGGCCACGTACTCGGCGTCCTCCCGGCGGCTTAAAAGGTGGTCGGCATCATCCAGGGAGATATAGCTTTTGGGGTGTTTGGCCGCTTGGTAGATTTTGGCCGCCTCGCTTACATTGACGGTCTGGTCGGCGGGGGAGTGAAAAATCAGAATCGGTTTGCGCAAATCCCCCACGGTTTTTTCCACGGGCCAGAGCTTTAAATCCTCCAGCAAATCCGCGCCCAGCTCGAAGGGGCGCCCGCCGATGTTCACTTCGGCTTGGCCATCCCGGCGGATATCGCAGGCCTGGTCGGCGAACAAGTGCTCCACGTGCTGAGGGGTGGCCGGCGCCGCAATCGTCACCAGCGCTTCGATAGTGTCGATGCGCTTGGCTGCCACCAGGGCGGCGGCGCCCCCGAGGCTGTGGCCAATCAGCAGCTTGGGCGCCTGGTATTCGCGCCCCAGAAATTCCGCTGCCGACTCCAGATCGGAGACGTTGCTCGTGAAAGTGGTGTTGGCAAAATCTCCGTCGCTGCCTCCCAGGCCGGTAAAGTCAAAGCGAAGCACGGCGATACCCTGGTCCGCGAGAGAGCGGGCGATTCGGGTCGCGGCAATCACATCCTTGCCACAGGTAAAGCAATGGGCAAACAGGCCGAAAGCCTTGGGGGCACCGCTTTCGGGCAGCTCTAGGGCGCCGGCCAGGGTGTGTCCGGCGCGGTTGGTGAATTCGACTTTCCGGCGTGACATGGTTGATCCTGCTTTGTTGGGTAAATGATGAACGGCATTCGGTTTGGTTTGCCGATCATGGTAACCTGTCGGCGAAATATAGTGTGAGTATGAGAACGCAATAATGACCAAACGCTTTACCTCCCTCCGTCAGGCCTTCGGCCGCCGTCTTTTGAGCCTCTGCCTCGTGAGTCTTGCCATGGCGGCCTTGCCCGCTCCCGGCCTGGCTCAAGATGAGCCCGACCCCTCCCACTTGCAGCTGGCCTCCATTGGGGCGGCTGTGGCTCCGCTGGATGCGCCGGCGCCGGTGTTCTCTAAACGGGCGGATTGGGCCATGCCCATTGCTTCGGTAACCAAGCTGATGACTGCTCTGGTGGCCCTGGAATCGGAGGCCGACCCGGAGGAGTGGCTCACGGTGGAAGAGCGTCATTTCCCTCCGGCCAATAATGCCTTTTCCCGGATTCGGACCGGCTCGCAGGCCCAGCGCAAGGATCTTTTGCAGGTGGCGGTTATGTCCTCCGAGAACTACGCCGCTTACCTGTTGGCCCGCCATCACCCGGAGGGCTATGATGCCTTTATTCGCGCCATGAATGAGAAGGCCGAATCGCTGGGTATGACCCAAACCCACTTTGTGGACTCCTCCGGGCTGTCCGAGAGCAATGTGTCCACGGCATCGGATTTGCTAAAACTCGTGCAGGCCGCCCACGCCAACACCACTTTGCGCGAGCTTAGCCAGGGTGGCCGCCACACGGTGCACTTTCGCAACCCGGATTACTCGCTCTACTTTGGCAACACCAACCCACTGGTGCACAGTTCCCGCTGGGAGGTCTCTCTGACCAAAACCGGCTACCTGAATGAAGCGGGGCGCTGCCTGGTGATGGTGGCGGACATTGATGGCCAGGCGACCGCCATTGTATTGCTGAACTCCTTTGGGACCCGCACCCCCTTGGGCGATGCCGGTCGAATTCGGCGCTGGCTGACGACCGGCCAGGGCGGCTCGGTGGCCAGTGCGGCGGTCCGCTACGAAAAAGACACCGTACGCGCATTACAAGAGCGCATGCAGGAGCGCATCGCGGAGGCGAAACCGGAGACGGTTCAGGCCAGCGCGCAGTAGTAGGGGTGGCTTCCCCCGGGGTGGGAAATATGTTCTTATAGTCAATAAGACTTATAAAAACACTCCGGGAGTCCCCATGAGCCAGCTCACCCCCTCTTGTCGGCGAATCTCCATTCACGGGCGTATGACCGGGGTCACCCTACTATTGGCCTTGACCTTCGGCTTGTTGGCCTGCCAACATCAGCCTTCTCAATCTTCGCTCGACCAACCGATTAACCGCCACGCCCTGGTTGCACGTCACCATCCTACCGTTCGGGAGCTGGACCCGCTGTCGCCTTTTACCCTGGGGAATGGTGAATTTGCCTTTACGGCCGACGTCACCGGCCTGCAAACCTTTCCCGCCGACTATCAGGTGGGGATTCCCCTGGCCACCCAGTCCCATTGGGGGTGGCACTCCGAGGCCAATACCGAGGGGTATGAGTTGTCGGACACTTTCCAGCACTACGACACCGACGGTCGGTCGGTTTCCTATGCGGCCGATATGGAGTCCCCGGCCGGCCAATGGCTGCGGGCCAACCCCCACCGGTTGCATCTGGGGCAAATCGGCCTGGCCATGACTACCCGCGAGGGGGAATCAGTGACTCCGGATCAACTCACTGCCATCGACCAGAAGCTTGACCTCTGGCAGGGCGTGCTGGAGAGCCGGTTTGAGCTGGAGCAGACAGCGGTTTCGGTCCAGACCGCCGTGCACCCCTCGGTGGATCAGGTGGCTGCTCGAATTCAGTCGCCGCTCCTGGCCAGCGGACAGGTGCAAGTGAGCCTGAACTTTCCCTACGGGTCCCAGAACTGGGGCACGCCGAACGCGGACTGGTCTCAGCCCGAGCGCCATTCGACGTTGGTCTTCGAACAGGGGCCTCGCTATCTGTTGCTGCGTCGCCGGCTGGATGAGGCGGAGTATTTCGTGCGAGTGAGCTGGGAGGGCGAGGTAACGGTCACTCAGCCTGAGCGACACGAGTTTCTTCTCGCGACGTCTCAGCGCGAACTGGCGGTGACGGTGCAATTCAGTGAAGCGCCGCCGAGGGCCGAAAGCGCAAATGTGAAGCAGACCCTGGCCGCCAGTGCCCGGCACTGGCCGGCGTTCTGGCAAAGCGGGGGCGCACTGGATTTGTCGGAAACCGACGACCCCAGAGCCCGAGAGCTGGAACGCCGAGCGGTGCTCTCGCGCTACCTTACGGCGATTCAGACGTCGGGCTCATTGCCGCCGGCGGAAACCGGGCTGACCGGTAACAGCTGGTTCGGCAAGTTTCACCTGGAAATGCACTGGTGGCACGGCGTGCACTATGTGCTTTGGGACCGCCCGGATCTGTTTGAGAAAAGCCTGCCCTGGTACCAGACCGCCCTGGCGGCCGCCAAAAAGAAAGCCCGGCGCCAGGGCTACGAGGGCGCGCGCTGGCCCAAAATGGTGGGGCCCGAGGGGCGGGAGAGCCCCTCAAGCATCGGGGTGTTTCTGATCTGGCAGCAGCCCCATCCCATCTACTACGCTGAACTGCTGTATCAGCACCATGATCAGGACCCGGCGTTGCTGCAGCAGTATCGAGACATCGTTTTCGAAACCGCCGCCTTTATGGCGGACTACCCCATTTGGGAGCCGGAAAAACAGCGTTACCGGCTGGGGCCGCCTTTAATCCCCGGGCAGGAAATCTACCCGCCCGAGGAAGCGTTCAATCCGACCTTCGAGCTGGCGTACTGGCGCTATGGCCTGACCGTGGCCCAGCAGTGGCGCGAGCGGCTCGGGCTGGAACGGCAGGGGAAATGGGATGAGGTGCTGAGCAAGCTTTCGGACTACCCGCTCAGTGATGGCCTCTACCAGAATTCGGAAAATGCCTTGGGCACCTTTGAGGATGCCAAACATCGCCGGGACCACCCCACCATGCTCGGCGCTTACGGCATGTTACCGGGGGCGGGCATCGATAAAAACGCCATGGGCAACACCCTGGACGCCGTCCTGGCCTCCTGGAACTGGGGCCACACTTGGGGGTGGGACTATCCCATGGTCGCCATGAGCGCTGCCCGGCTCGGTCGGCCGGAGCAGGCGGTGGATGCCCTGCTGATGGATGTGCAAAAAAACCGCTATCTGAACAATGGCCACAACTACCAGGACGAGCGCCTGACGTTGTACTTGCCCGGTAACGGCGGGCTGCTCACCGCGCTGGCAATGATGGCCGCCGGCTGGGAGGGCGCTCCCGAGCGGCCGGCGCCGGGCTTTCCGAAAGACTGGATCGTACGCCACGAGCAATTGCACCCGCTTCCCTAGCGGGCCGCAGGAAACGCCTTGGATGGCCGACCGGGTCTTGCCAATGCTTTTGGGTAGCTTATTCACTCTCGTCGCTGGAGGCGGACACAATGAAATTTTTGGGAAAATACGGACTCTGGCTGGCGGTGCTACTGGTACTGGGCGCCTGCACCACTCAAGGGCCGGGCGTTGAACAAGACCATTGGCGGAGCGGCGATTATCGCCTGTCGCTGGGAGAGCAGGGGTTGGACATTGCGTACCGGGGCGAGCGCTTCGCCACCATTGATTCGTTCGAATTCAACTTCGTGCACGGGACCATTACCGAACTGGTCCCCCAGCCCGGCGCTGCCGATGGACAGGCTTACCTGAGAATCACACTGGAAGGGGAAGACGGCTACATCGAGGACTTCCCGGAGCAGCTTCGTGTGAGGGTGACCCAAGACAACGGCCGCTTTCGCTTTGAGGCCTCTCACCCCGGCTTTCACCACATCGGTATTAACCTGGTGGACCGAGACGAACACTATTTCGGTTTGCTTGAAAAGCTCTACCCCGACAACCGCAAAAGCCCGGACTTGCGGGGAGAAACGGTGGAGGTGGATGTCTACCATCAGGGCGAGCGCGATTACGCGGAAAACTACGCCTCGGCCTTCTCGGCGTTCTACCTCAGCAGCGCCGGTTACGGCAGCTTTTTCGATACCTTCGCCAAGGGCGAGTACCGGTTCGCCCAAGAGGGAATAACCCATATCTATCACCAGACCGACGAGCTCGACTGGTATCTGATTCACGGCCCCGACGGGCAGCACATCCACCAGCGTTATTATGAGGTGATCGGTGCGCCGAAATCCGTACCCCTCTGGGCGCTGGGGCCGGTGGTGTGGCGGGATTACAACACCGGAAAAGAGGAAATTCTGTCCGACCTGGAACACTTCAGCGAACTGCGCATCCCCCTAACCGCCACTTTTGTGGACCGACCCTACAGTGACGGTGGCCACGAATGGTCCAAGATGAACTTCTCCGACGCGTTCGCCAACCCGGAAGAATGGATAGGGCAAATAAACCGCGATTTCGGCATGGAGGTGATGAGCTGGGTGGGGCCCATGACCTTTGGGGATACCGACTTTCCCGGCCTGCTGCCCAACCACCGGACCTATATCGATTTGACCGACCCCCAAGCCCTGGTGGAGTTCGAGCGCCGCCTCCAAACCCTGCAGTACGACGCGGGCATTCGCGGGCACAAAATGGACCGCGCCGATGAAAACTTCCCGATGACCGCCCTCTGGCACGACCCGGTGCCGGAATCGGAAACGCGCAACACCTATGTGTACCTTTACTCGAAAGTGATCGACCAGTTTCTGCGCGGCGCCCACGGCGACAACCAGTTCAACTTTGCCCGCGCGGCGTACCACCGAACCCAGCCATTTTTAAGTGCCGTTTGGGGCGGCGACGTCCGCCCCAACTGGCAGGGCATGGCGGGGAACCTGGCCAACGCCATGCGCGTCGGCTTTATGGGCTTTCCGGTCTGGGGTTCGGATACCGGGGGCTACCTGGGTGACGGCCGCATCGACGAAAAGCTCTACGCTCGTTGGTTGCAGTGGGGCGCCTGGAACGGCATGTTCGAAGTCAAACTCGATGGTATTGGCGGGCAGGGGGAAGACCGCGTGCCCTGGCGCTATTCCGAGCGGTTGCAGGCGGTCTTCCGTGCCGTCGCCGAACAGCGCATGGCCATGATTCCCTACAGTTATTCCCTGGCCAATACCTCCGCCTCCAATGGGGTGCTGATGAAGCCCATGGCCTACGTCTACCCCCGGGATGAAAACACCTACGACCTTTGGGACCAATACCTTTTTGGCGGTGCCTTCCTCGTGGCGCCCATGCTAACCCCCGAGGACCAGCGCCAGGTGTACCTGCCGGAAGGCCACTGGTACGACTTTTATGACCTGAACCGGGCGTTCAAAGGAGAGCAAACCCTCAGTGTGACCGCTGAGTTCGAGCGCATCCCGGTCTTTGTGCGGGGCAACTCGCTCTATGTTACGGGGGATATCTATCGGGGTAGCGACCGTCGCTGGCGCGGTCCTTTGGAAGAGGGGCGTTTAACGATTCACGCCCTGCCGGGAAAGCCAGGGCAGAAAACCGCGTTCACCTATGTGGACGCCTTCGAAGGTGATCGGGAGAAGCGAATGACGCTGATCCGCTCCGGTGAGGAAGTGGAGTTTCAAACGCCCAAAATGGTGGTCCCGACCAAGGTGCGGCTCCGGCTTGAACGGGCGCCACGGCAAGTGTGGCTCAATGGCGCACGGACAGAGCCACTTTACGACGCGGAGCAAAAGATGCTGTTGCTACTCTTGCCCGAGAACCAAGCGGTCGAACTGCGGGTCGAGCTTTAACTGCGACCCGCTTTTTTTACAGTCCGTGAGAAGGGCGCTTAAAACCGCAGGCTGGTGGCGACGCCGAAGTTGGCCTCCTCTTCCAGTTCGTTGTAGTAGCCCGAGACACTCCACCGCTCGCCGAAAAACTTCCTGGCCCGAAATTGCCAGTTATCGGGGGTGTC
Organism: Marinimicrobium locisalis; assembly: GCF_039822625.1. Lineage (NCBI taxonomy): Bacteria > Pseudomonadati > Pseudomonadota > Gammaproteobacteria > Cellvibrionales > Cellvibrionaceae > Marinimicrobium > Marinimicrobium locisalis. Next base: position 35,275 of record NZ_JBDLLG010000005.1, on the reverse strand, counting down.
TCCTCCTTCCAACACTTCCGAGCGCTGAACCCCGATACTCAGGGTGCGGGTCAGGTAGAAATCCACGCCCAGCATGGCAGTGTTGTTACTATAGCTGCGGTAATTGTAGCGGCTTGTCAGTGCCAGCGTCGGGCCAAGCCCGTCGGTGACGTACTTGACGTTGAGGTTCCAGTCCTCGTCGAAGTCTTGGTCTTCGTAAAAGTCGCTGGAAATCAACAGGCCTTCGGCGGGGGTAATGCCGAGGGAAGCATTCCATGCTTCATCCGAATTAAAAGAACCAGACTCGAACCTAGTGGCCCCTACCCGGGCGTAGAACAGGTCGCCCGGCAGGTACCACTCCGCCGAGGCGGTATAGGTGTCGACGCTGCTCTCGTAAGCGCTTAAGACGTAGGGCTCTTCTTCGAAGAAGATAGTTCTTTCCGGCACCTCCATGGTGGAGCGGTAGCCCCCAAGGCGGATATTGCTGGCCCGCTCCAGAAAGGCGGCCTCGCCCAGCACATGGTCTTCGGTATTGACCGGGTTGAAGTAATAGGTGCCCCGCAGGGATTTGTCTTCCACGTTTACTTCATCGTCTTCATTGTCGTTGGTGCCGTACTCCCCCTGGAGCTCGAACCGGTACTCGGAGGCGTGAGCGGCCGAGGCCGAAAAAATGAGGGCGGCGATGATAAAGGTGGGTTTAAGTGTAAAGGTGGGTTTAAGTGTAAAGGTGCGCTCGAACATGGTGGGGCTCCGTTCTATCGATTACCGATGTGGCCGGCATTCCGCCGGCCGGTCCTAGGGAAACCAGCTACTTCTGGTCGTGTTGGGTGGGTGCGCTAACGTCGGGCGATAATCCATACGGCATGCACAATACCGGGGATATAGCCTAGCAGGGTGAGCAAAATGTTCAACCAGAAGTGCCCCTTAATACCCACTTGCAAGAAAACCCCCAGAGGTGGCAGAAGAATCGCAATCAATACTCGAAGAATGTCCATAAAAACCTCCTGGTTTGATAAATTTACGGGTTGTGAAAGGTGACCTGCGGTTACCGCCTCGGCGTTGAAAACGGCCTGTTAGATAGCGGTGATCGCCTGCCACAACAAGCCAATCAGCCAAACCATCAGAGCGATGAAGCCAACCAACGCCGCTAATAGCGCTGCCCCCAGTGCGACACTGAACAAACGACTGCGGCGTCGGGTTTGTTGTGGTTGGTCTTGGAACGATTGCAGCAGCATTAAGTTCCTACGGTTAGCCCGCCAAGTCACATCAAAAATGTCCCCGACAAGGGGGATGGCGCCAAGGGTTGCATCCACCAGAATGTTAAACCCCATTCTCACCAACAGGGACCGGGGTACGCCCAGGCGAGAGGCTTCATTAAGGATGTAGCAAGAAAGCAGAGCACTGACGGCGTCCCCGACCACCGGAACCAAACCGATTAACGGGTCAACGCCCAGCCTTACTTGCGTGCCGGGAATGCGAAAGGCGCTGTCCAGGTACCAGGCCAGCCGTTCGAGTTTTGGGCTTGAATGATGGTGTGTAGATTCGTCCGCCAAATGAACCCCCTAACGTCGAGTAGTGAAGTTATGCCACTATGGGGGTGCTTGGAGCGGGAATCAAGCGTTAAGACGGTGGGGGCCATGAAGCCCGACCGGGTATGGAAGCAGGATCTTGTGACCACATCGTGACAGCCGGCTCCGATAAACGAAAAAAGTAAAAAAATTTTTTATTGTGTCCCCTTTTTCCTCCTCCGTGCCTCTAGGTAGCCAGAACTGCCAAAACCCGGGCCCGGTTTTTAGCAGCACCTATCCATGAGAAACGACATTGGGGAACACATGAAACATCCATACCTGAAAAAAAGTCTGCTGGCCCTTTGTGTGGCAAGCGCCGGCGCATCGGCTCAAGAGAACGACGTCAGCGATTTTCTGGAAGAGATTGTCGTTCGCGGTAGCTTCTCACAAAGCCTGCAGTCCGCCATCGACACCAAGCGCAACGCCGACAGTATTGTCGATGCGATTGTTGCGGAAGATATTGGCAACTTTCCCGCCCAGAATATCGCCGAGGCGCTCCAGCGCGTGACCGGTGTGTCCATTGTCCGCGATCGCGGTGAAGGGGTGTATGTCCGGGTTCGTGGTCTGGGTTCCAACTTCCAGGTTACAACGCTCAACGGTCGGACCATGGCCGTGAACGAAAACGTGCGCACCTCCGGGCAGTTTGGCCGACAGTTCCGCTTTGACACCTTGCCGGCGGAGCTGGTGTCCAGCGTGGAAGTCATCAAAAGTCCGACGGCGGATATGGACGAAGGCGCCATCGGTGGTACGGTCAATGTGAAAACCTTCCGCCCCCTGGATATCGGGGAAGACAAAGTGGCTGCGTCGGCTCAGGCCAGCCACTCTGAGCTGGCCGATCAGACCGATCCCAGGCTTTCCGGTCTGGCCAGCTGGACCAATGACGGTGAAACCTTTGGTGTTCTGGTTTCCGGCGCCTACGCGGAGCGAAGCGTTCGTCAGGACCGGTCACTGAACTTCGGTTGGACCGAAATTCCGGAAGGGATCGACACCGACGGTGATGGAACCGCGGACACCGGTTCTGTCATTACCCCCGGTGGTATTCGTCCGACACTGGAGTTTGAAGATCGTGAACGTCTGGGGTTGGGCACTGCGGTTCAATGGCGTCCAGCGGATAACGTCGATATCAACCTGGACATTCTTTACGTTGATCAGGAAGTGAACTACGACGAGTTTACCTACAGCGCCGATTACAATTACGACGAGTTGATTTCTGGCTCCGCGGTGATTCGCGACGGCGCCCTGGTCGGAGGGGCCACGGAGAACGGTTCCGTTCAGATCGGCCGGGAAAGCTCGGGTATTCACGATGAAAACCTGGCCGTCGGCCTCAATGGCGAATGGCTGCTCGACAATTGGACACTCTCCGCCGACCTTTTTCGCTCCACCGCCGATAGCGAAGACGCCGATCCGATTCGCCGCACCCGTTTCCGCCGTACCGAAGGCATCGCGTTTGAATTCCTCTTCCCGAAAGTGGATGGAGAGTCTGCTCCAAGCATTGAGTACAGCAATACCGACCTGAATGACCCCTCGGAATGGCCGGGACGCCGACTGGAGTGGCGCACCATACGGGCGGAAGACGAAGAGCAGTTTGTTCAGTTTGATGCGCGGCGGGATGTTGATTGGGCCGGCTTCACCGAGTTCGTCACGGGAATCAAATTGCGCGAGCGTTCGCGTGATTACTTCCGTCGGGACATCCGTCTGTACGAAGGCATCGAAGGAGTCACTTTTGACGAAAGCTACTTTACTGAATTTCCCGCTGATGACTTTCTGGGGGATGCCTCCGGCCGTTTCCCTCAGGAGTGGTTGATACCCGACGAGAGTCGCTTCTGGGAAAACTTCCCCAGTACGGCCGAGTTGGACGAGCCGCTGACCGGTGGGGACCTTCGCAACTCCTACCAGATCGACGAGAGCATCAATTCGGCCTATGCCATGCTGAACCTGGATGCCGAAACCGGTGGCATGATACTGCACGGGAATGTCGGGGTGCGCGTTTCGCAAACAGAGCAGACTTCCAGTGGTTATGCCTCGGTCGACGGCGAAGCCCGGCCGGTCAGTTTCACCAGTGACTACACCAACGTCCTTCCCTCGGCCAACCTGGTGCTGGACATGACCGATACGCTCACCACGCGCTTCTCGGCGGCCAAAGTCATTACCCGGCCGGACCTTCAGGATATGGCGCCGCGCCTGACCTTCAACTCCGGCGATATTCTGACCGCCACGGGCGGCAATCCGAACCTGGAGCCGTTCGAGGCTTGGCAATACGACGCCACACTGGAGTGGTACCCGAACGAGGTGACGGCGCTGACCGCCGGGCTTTTCTACAAGGACATTTCCACCTTCATCCAGACGCAGATGTCTGACCTGGAGTTCAATGGAGAAGTCTACCGTTTGACGTCTAAGGTGAACGGCTCCAACGCCGATGTCTCCGGCCTGGAGTTGGCCTATCAGCAGGTGTTCGAAAGTTTGCCCGAACCGCTGGATGGCCTCGGGGTTCAGGCTAATTATACTTACACCGACTCCAATGCCACTTACGTGGATGGTGAAGAAACCATCGAAGGGGACCTGGAGGATGTCGCCAAGAACAGCTACAACCTGACGACCTTCTATGAAAAAGATCCCTTTGCGCTTCGTTTCAGCTATAGCTGGCGTGATGGGGTGCTGAACCAAATCGGAACCAACTCGCTTTCTACCGAAAACAAAGACGAGTTCGGCTCACTGGACTTCAGCAGTTCCTATGCGTTTAACGATGCGGTTGAGGTCTATCTGGAAGGTATCAATATTACCGGCGAAGTTCAGCAGGAATTTGTCGATGGCGATGAGTTCAGAAGCTACACCAATTACGGTCGTACCTTCTCTCTGGGTGTCAGAGCGACCTTCTGACGGTCGGGCTTTTTTCTGATCGCCCTTGCATGACAAAAGCAGACTCTCCTGGGGCCTCTATTTGAGTTGCCCCCCTCTTTGGCCGCATTCGAAAGAGCGCGGCCCTTTTTTTGAGGTAAACGATGAAAGTATCAAGACGTCACTTTCTACGCAATGCCAGCGCGGCCGCGGTGGCATTCGGTGGGTTGGCCAGCCCCTGGGTTCGATCCCAGGTCTATGCCGTCGATCCCGAATACGGAGCGGACCCTTTTGGTCAGCTGGTCAGAGATCCAGCGGGGCTTCTCAACCTGCCAACTGACTTCAGCTATCGTATTCTGTCTCGCACGGGCGATCGAATGAGCGACGGGCTGATCACCCCAAGCGCGCCGGATGGGATGGCGGCCTTCCCCGTGCCCGGTCGGAAACATAAAAGTTTTCTGGTGCGTAATCACGAGTTGGATTCTCTGGGGCCGGAAATGGACGCCTTCGACGGTGATCTCAAACGGGCGAAAAAACATGTTGGGGGAAAGGCGTACGACCTTTATCAAGAGAGGCTGCCTGTCAACGGGGGCACTACGACCCTGCTGTACGACCACCAGAAGGGAACGATTGAGCGCTCCCACTTGAGCCTTGCGGGTACGGCTCGCAACTGCGCTGGCGGTGCCACTCCGTGGGGGTCCTGGCTAAGTTGTGAGGAAACACTGGTGACTCAAGCGCAAGGCTTCGGCCGTGAGCACGGCTATGTGTTTGAAGTGTCGTCCACCGCGACCGGTCTGGTCGATCCGGTTCCTTTAACCGACATGGGGCGTTTTGTTCACGAGGCGGCGGCCGTAGATAGCGAATCCGGCGTGATCTACATGACCGAGGACTACGATCACGCCCTGTTTTACCGATTCCTTCCCAACGAACATCAACGTCTGGTGGCCGGAGGTACGTTGCAGGCGTTGGTGATTGAGGAGTGGCCGTCGGCACTGACCCGGAATTGGCAGGAAGATGTTGATGATCAGAATGCCCGGCCGGTGTCCATTGGCCAGAGCTTCCGGTGCCGTTGGATGGATCTTGAGAATGTGACCTCGCCCGATGGCGACTTGAGTGCCCGAGGGGCAGAGAAAGGCGCCGCGCGCTTTTGCCGTTGCGAGGGCGTCGCCTTTGCACAGCGCCCTGACGGGCAGCGGGAAATTTTCTTCGCCGCCACCGGCGGGGGGCCCAAACACATTGGGCAGATCTGGCGCTACCGGCCTAGCGAGCATGAAGGCACGGAGCGGGAGCAGGAGAGTCCGGGTGAGTTGACGCTAATGTACGAAAGCCGGGACCGCTCGCTCATGGAGTCTTGCGACAATCTGGCTATAGCCCCCTGGGGTGACCTGATCATCTGTGAGGACAGTTACTCCGGTCAGCCGGACATGGTCAATTACATTCGGGGCATGACTCCGCAGGGACGGGTGTACACCCTGGCCATGAACGCGCACCCCGAAAAGGGCGAGTTCTGCGGTGCCTGCTTTTCACCGGATGGCAGTACGCTGTTTGTGAATATTCAGCGCCCCGGGTTCACCTTGGCGATCACCGGCCCCTGGCACCGAATCAGGCCGAGTGCTTGATCGAGAGCGCCAGGGATGGCCTCAGTTCTGATGAAATACCCAGTCACAAAATTGCCACGCAAAATTCACGAGTTTTTCTGTCCCTGAAAAGCGGTTTTAACGCTCATATGAGAGTCTGTTGAGGTTTTCAGACACTGTCTACTCACCTTCCAATACGCATAGGAGACTTTCTGTGAAACGTTTTTTGGGGATTGTTATGGCACTGGCGTTCAGTGCTCACGTCGGCGCCGGTGAATCACTCGGGGTGCTTACCTATAATGTGGCGGGCCTTCCGGATGCCTTCAGCTCCGCTAGCCCTGCGACCAATACAGTCAAGATCAGCCCATTGTTGAACGGCTATGATATTGTTCTGGTTCAGGAGGATTTCAGCTACCACAGTGACCTGGTCAGCCAGCTGAATCACTCTTACCAGTCGCCGCACTCGGGCGACATTGCCATGGGCGACGGGATGAACCGGTTCGCCTTCACCGGTGTGACAGATTTTTCGCGCGTGCAGTGGGACGACTGCCACGGTGTGTTTGACGCTGGCACCGATTGTTTGACTCCCAAGGGTTATTCGTTCTCGCGGATGACACTGAATAATGGCGCGGTTGTTGATGTCTATAACCTTCACGCTGATGCCGCAGTCGATGCCCAATCCAACGCGGCAAGAGCGAGCAATCTGATGCAGTTGTTGAGTGCGATTGAGACGGTCTCCGCGGGGCATGCTGTGATCGTGGCGGGGGACACCAACTCTCGCTACACTCGCACGCCCGACAAGCTGCACGAATTCATTGATGCGGGTTTCACCGATGTATGGGTTGCTACGGCGCGCGGCGGCAACTACCCGGTGAGCGGTGCTCCCGCGCTCACCGATTGCTCGAATCCGAACAGTGGCAACTGTGAGCGGGTTGATAAAATTCTGTTTCGAAGTTCACCCGCCGTTCAGCTCTCCCTGAATCAGGCCGAAGTGCCCGGAGAGTTCGTGGACGAGAATGGCGAGCCGCTCTCAGATCACGATCCAGTGGCGGCGCATTTTGATGTGAGCTTTGATAATGGCCTGACTCTCACGCAAACTGTGGGCGGCCCTCATGGTCACTTCTTTAACGACGTGGGTGCGCTTGATAATAGCGGTTATCCCTCCGTGCAACAGGTCACTGTCCGGGCCGGAAGCCGTGTCGACCAGCTGGCGTTTGGTTACGGTAACGGTATGACACTGAGCCATGGCGGTTCGGGTGGGTCGGCCCAGACCATGACGTTGTCTGCGGGCGAGTACCTGACTCAGGTGACGGCCTGCCAAGCGAAGCGCAACGGTCATACCCGCGTGTTTTATCTGTCCTTCTCGACCAATATGGGTCAGAGCCTGGCGGCTGGAAGCTACCAGGGAAGTTGCCAGACGCTGACGGCACCTGCTGGCCATGGCTTTGTCGGGGCTTATGGACGTTCGGGCGATGAACTCGATCGGGTCGGATTTGTGAGTCGCGAGCAGTAGCGGTAAAGGGCGGTCTCTTGGGGCCGCTCTTCAGTCCGGGCGCCAGTGCTAGAAGTTGGCTTTCATACCCACCAGAAACGTTCGTCCGTAGTAGGTGTAGCCGGCAAACTCTTCACCGGCTATGGATTCCCACTCCGCCACATCGGTCAGGTTGATTCCCTCAAGGGTTAGGCTCACGCTGTCTGACAGGTGGTAGGCTATTTGCGCATCAAGCGTGCCGAAGGCATTGCTGTCCTGGGAGGCCAAAGTAGCGCTGCCCACGTTTTTCAGGACCCGGTCGCGCCAGTTGTAGTGGACGCGGGCGCCGAACCGGCGAAGCTCATACACCAGTCCCAGGTTGATGGTTTGGCCGGAGACATCGGCCAGGTCGTCAGTGACCCGTTGGCTGGCGATGCGGTATTGCGCCCGGGAATTGGTGAGCGTCACGTTGGCCTGCAGGCCCAGTCTTCCCGAGAGCGGGGAGGGCAAGCTCAGCATATGCTGAAAATCGAACTCCAGACCTTGTACGTTTGCCTTGGCTCCGTTGCTTTTTGTGGTTAGCTCATAGGGCGTTCCGTCAAGTTCGATATCCACAATATCGTTTTGAATAAAGTCCTCCAGATCCGTCCAGAATGCCCCGAGGCTGAGCAAGCTTTGCGGGGCGAAGTACCACTCCCACGCCACTTCTGTCTGCCAGGCTCTGGTAGGTTCCAGAGCGGGGTTCCCGCCGACGGCGGTCTTTTCGTCGCCAGAGCTGGGGGTCAGTCTCGGGGCAAGATCCTGCAGGTCGGGCCGATTCATGGTGCGCGCCAGAGCAAACCGCCACTGATGACCCGTTGAGGGTTGGTACACCACATTGAGAGCGGGCAGCCAGTGACCGTAGCGTCGATGAACGGAGACCGGCTCGGGCGGTTCGAATCCCGCGCGGCCGCGATAACCGAAAGCGTGCTGCCCGGTGAGGACGTAGCGCGCACCGATGTCACCTCGCCACGGCGTTTGCTCCCACTGGATTTGCGAATAGAAGGCGTCCACCGTTTCCCTAATCCGGTAGGAGTTCTGCTTGTCCTCAGCCGAAGGGGGTTGCTCTGCCAGAGATTGAGTGTTCACTTCCGCCCAGAAAGCTGACTCATCCGGCGCCCACCATTGACGGGGAAGGCTTCCTCCCTGGTGTGAAAGAAAGTCGTCCACGGGCAATAAGTGAAAGTGGCTGGCTGGAAAATACTCGTCCTCTATGCCCGTTGTGATGAGCGCGTCCCGACGCTGGTAATCCCGGCGGTGCTCGCGCCATTGCAGCCCGGTTTCCCACTGTTCAATCGTCGTGTTTTCAAACCGACGAATGACACTGAGGCCGATACCGGAGTAGGAGTCCTCCGAGTCGATCTTACGCCATTCCAGTCGACGCCCCGGCAATCGGGTGGGTGTATCCAGCGTACTTTCCAGGTCTTCAATGGACGGCAGCCGTTCCGTCTTGGTTTTGAAATACCGAAACGCGAAAGGAACGTTCTCGTCCCGGCGCAGGCGGGTTCGTCGTATCGGTTCGCTGTTAAAGCTTTGGGTGCTGGAATGAGTGAGACGGGTTTGCCACTCCCAGCGGCCGGCGGTGTGCCGCAACGCCAGGCTGTGCGCCTGGAAACGATCGGTCAGTTCCGTGGACTCGGTGCCAATCTGGGAAGAACCGGTTTTCGTCCGCCCGGCAATAAGGGCATTTCCCCGCCATTCAACACTCGCCGGCTCCAACTGAGTTGGATCGTAGTCGGCGCTGTAGCTGTATTCCTGATAGCCGATCCGTTGGCCCAACGCGAGAGAGTTGACGTCCAGTTCGGTGTGCTCTCCCAGACGCCACTGCAGAGCGGCGTTGACTCCGAGTCGTCGGCGATGTTCCAGCTCGAGCGTGGGCCTAACACTGCCGGGGGAGATGACGTCGGAAGTGGGAGTCTCCGGGTCAATCGCCTTCGGATTCAGTGAGTACCAACGAAAGTTCAGCGCTCGGTCTTGGCGTAAATGACGCTCACTGTAAGTGAGGCCCAACAGGGCGCCGAAGGTTTGCCCGGCGTTGCGCCATGAACCGATAACGGAGGCCCGAGGGTCTTGCCGGTTCGCCAGCTCGGAATGACTCACGGCCGTGGTGAAATTCATTACGGGGGCGTCCAACGCCAGAGGACGAAATGTTTCCAGGTTCACACTGCCCCCGATTGCCCCTTCGGGGTCGCTGGCCTGGGGCGACTTTCTCACTTCCAGACCCGCGATCAGTTCCGCCGGCAAGGTATCGTGGTGAAAGCGCCGACCGTATTGCTCGGAGGTGCGGGTGTTCTCGTTGGTCGCGACCGGCGCTCCGTTCAGTGTGAGGGCGTTGAACTGCGTGGGCAGGCCCCGAATGCTGATGAACAGCGCCTCCCCCCGGTCGCGAACGACGGAGACACCGGGGCTGCGTTTGATCGCCTCCGCCACATTGAGCGCGGGGAATTCGCCGATTCGTTCGGCCAGTATGATGTCCTGATGCCGGTTAGCCGCCCGTTGTTGTCGCAAGGCCCGGTCCAGAGCGTCGGAATAACGCTCCACCACTAAAACCTCATTCAATCTCGGGCCCGCTGCGGGCGTGTCGGTGGGCGGCTGCGGTTTGGGGAGTATCAACCAGCCTTTTCCGGTGGTCTGGGCGGTGAGAGAGGTGTCGGCGAGGAGCCGGGTCAGGGCCTCCTGCGGCGAGAGCTGGCCCCGCAGCGCCGGGGCGGAAATGCCCCGCACGACGTCGGGCTTGAAAATCACCGGTCGATTCGTTGCGCGGGAAAAGGCGGATAGGGCTTCGGCAAGAGGTTGGGCCGGAAGGTCAAAGCGTTCCGCTTGAGCCAGGGACGGAGCGATCGCGCATAGCACTCCCAACCATCCTAGCCCCAACAAGATGAGACGGCGGGTTGCACGGAGGGCGAGCATCACCTCGGCCTCCCGGCTCAGTCCGATGCGGGTTCGATCCAAATGCGTCCTGCCTGGCGATCGACCCGCAGTGGGTAGAGTTGGCTCAGCATGGTCAACGCGGTGTCCGTATCCTGCAGACGAAACCGCCCGGCCACTCGCAGGTCACCCAACTCGGGAGAGGCGAGGCGGATCGGTGTCGAGCTGTGACGGGACAATTTTTCCAGCAGAAACGTCAGGGTTTCGTCCTTTACCTCGACCCATCCGGAGCGCCAGTCCACCAACTGGGCGAGCGCCACGGCGCGCACGTCGGAAAGCCCGTTTTCGGTAATTCGCACTTGCTCGCCGGCGCGCAACAGGCTGGGTCTGGCTTCGGGTCGTGCCCGCACCTCAATCGCGCCCTCGTACACGGTGACATCAATGCCGCTGGTGGTCCGGTCGATATTGAACTCCGTGCCCACGGCGGTGACGGATGCCGGGCCCATGTGGACGGAGAAGGGCCGTTGTTTGTCCGGCGCCACGGCGAAGTAGGCCGCACCGCGCTTGAGTGCCACGGTGCGGCGTGTCTCCTCAAGGCGTATTTCCAGCGCGCTGAGCGCGGCCATTTGTAGGGTGGAGCCGTCGGCCAGGGTGAGGTCTTTGGGCGTGCCCACTTCCGTCGCAACGGACTGTACGGTGGCAGAGAAGGGCCTTGCGGGGTCGTAAAAGCCGGGAAAAAGCCAAACCGCCAACAGTAAGCTTGTAAGGGCGGCAGTGGCCCACCAGAAGCGGTGCCAGGCGCGGGAGGCAACCCGGTAGCGCTCGGGCAGCGTGGCATTCGTCTGACTCTGCTGGGCGGCCCGCGTCAGAACCGGGTCGGACCAGCTGTGGAGCATCCGGTCGAACAGAGCCTGGTTGTCATCGGTGTTGAGCCAACGGTTGAACCGGTGGGCGTTGACTTTGTCCAGTTCGCCGTCCGACAGGCGCTCGAGCCACGCAGCAGCTTCTTCGTAGGCCTTCGAACTGGGTGTATTGGTCGGTTCGGAACTCATGGGGCGCGGCTAAACCGTGTTGTGGCGATCGATAGCTTGTTGTAAATCACTCATCGCCCGGGTGATGTGTTTTTTCACCGCTTCTTCGCTTAAGCCGAGAGAGCGGGCGATGGCTTCGCGGCTCTCCCCGTGCAGGCGACGGCGAATAAACACTCGACGACGAAGGGGTGGCATGCGTCGCAGAACCTCCTGAAAGTGTCGGAATCGCTCATCGCTCTCGGCCTGTTGTTCCGGGGTGGGCGCGGGGCATTCCGGGTTCATTTCATCAGAGAGAGCGGTGGTTCTTGATGGTGCTGACATGAGGTTTTTGGCTATGGTCATGGCATAGGCCACCGGATTTCGAATGGGCTGTTCCCGTGCCTTTTCCAGTACCCGAACGACCGCCTCCTGATAATAGTCCGCCACGTCCGACGCATCGGAACTGTGTCGGTTCAGGTAACGTTTAATTTGGCTGCTGCCTTCGATCAGCGCTCGGCACAGCGCTTCCTGCGAGCCAACATCGGGCTTGGACATCTCGGGTCACCCTGACTGTGGGATGGTTTTGAGCCGGGTAACCCTAGCAGGGCACTGTGACAGTATTAAGAAACGAACCGAGGGAGGCCGCTTAGGGGATGCTCAACCGTTGCTCCAGACGGCTTTCATGGTGCTCGCGGGGCACGTCTGTTTTTTGCCACTCGGTGCGCTGGCGGGTGATCAGGCGGCCACTCTTTACATCATAGTGGCTGATCACATTTTCTGGTGTTCTCCGCGAATCACAAACAAAATACTGCCCTTGGCGTCGAGTTTGACACGGCTGGCCAAGGGTGTGCCCTCCGGGGTCACCCAGATTTCCAGTGTGGAGTCGAATTCCTTAATGTAGCGGCGCATGCGTTCGTGCACCACGGACTTGTCCCTATCAAAGATAAGCCGGGTTACGGTCTGTTCGTCATACTCATCGGAAACGGCTTCGCGAAACTCGGCGCGTTTGATGGCACGCCGAAGTTCCTGGGCGGGAGAGAGCAGAGGGCGCAGCTGGTTCACATTCAGTCGCCAGGCCAGGTCATTCAGCGGGGTTTTGGCGTCGGGGTTGGTTACTTGTTGCTCTGCCTCCTCATCTAGCCGACGGAGGAGTTTAGGGCCATATTGCAGTGAGAACCCCTCGCGGTTGTCGGTGAGGCTTAGAGTGAGGGTCCGCGTGGTTTCTTCCCGGTCCTCCCCCTTGCCCTCGGCTCGCCACAGCTCGGACTCCAGCCGAGCCCTGATGGGCGTCTCGTTATCCAGGCGGTCCAACGCGGCCATCAGCGCTTGCGGGCTGTCGGCCAGGGCGAGCCCTGGCAGTGCCATCGCGAGCATGGCAAGCATGAGAAGGGGTGGGTTTAGTGGGGGCATGGTCTCACTCCGTCCTAGGTTCTATTGGTTGACGCCTCAGACATGCGAGAACCGGTAAAGTGCCTCGGGTGACAAATGCGGTAGGCTTAAAAGGCTCTGGCGTACATCTACCGCGATCGGTGTGCCTGTGCCATAATGGCGCCCCGACAATAAGCCCGCGGGCTTCGTCGAGTTCCACTCACTCAATAGTGCATAAGGAAGGCTTCTCCGGGTAGCCATACAGTCATATCGCGGCCTCACGTTGTTCAGCACCGCGAAGACAGCCTCCCCCGACTTCTTCCTGAATCCAATTTAACGACCTGCTAGTGCTTACGCATTCACGAGGGAATTGAACATGCTGAAAAAAATCGTTCTACCGCTGGGTATCACGGCAGTGGGGGTCGCGGTCATCGTGCTCCTGGTCGCGGCCAAGCCCGAACCGACCCCGCGTCCGCCCGCCGAGGAAGCCGCCAACGTCAGTGTGGCCGTCACCGAGGCCCACCCCGAAACCCTGCGGCTGTCGGTGCAGGCCCAGGGCTCTGTTATGCCCAAGCGCGAGATCGACTTGGTGGCCGAAGTCTCCGGCCGGGTTACCCGCGTGGACTCTGCTTTTGTGGAAGGGGGCTTCTTCGAGGGCGATCAGACCCTGCTGGAAATTGATGACCGTAACTATCAGGCGGCGCTGTTGGAAGCCCAATCCCGCGTGGCGGACGCTGAGCAGCGCTTGGCCGAGGAGCGGGGCCGGGCTCTTCAGGCCCAACGGGAATGGCGGGACCTGGGCGATGAAAATGCCAACAACCTGTTTATGCGCAAGCCTCAAGTGGCCGCCGCCGAAGCCAGTCTCGCCTCGGCTCGCGGGGCGCTGGAGGTTGCCCGACTGAACGTGGCGCGAACCCGCATCACCGTGCCCTTCAGCGGTCGTGTACGCCAGATGGACGTGGATTTGGGGGAATATGTGGCCGCGGGCACCCGCTTGGGCACCGTCTACGACTCGCAGGTCATGGAAGTCCGGCTGCCATTGACTGAACAGCAAGCGGCACTGATTGATTTACCCCTGACCTCCCAGAGCCGCACTCAAGACCAAGCCCCCATAGCGGTGACCGTGCGCGGCAGCGTCGCGGGAAAGGCACAGCAATGGCAGGGCCAACTGGTACGCACCGACGCCTTTGTCGATGCCGACTCACGGCTGTACTACGCCGTGGTGGAAGTGAACGAGCCCTTTGCCCCTACCTCGCCCGAGGGTAAGCCCCGGGCCCCGCTACTGCCCGGCCTGTTTGTCGAAGCGGAGATTCAAGGCAAGGAGCTGAAAGAAGTGGTAAAGCTCCCTCGGGCGGCGTTGTTTGAGCGTGACAAATTATTGGTGCTCGACAGTGACAACCGGGTGAGCGAGCAGCGGGTGACGGTGTTACACAAAACCGATAGCAGCGTTTGGGTTCAGTCCAGCTCGCCGGAGCTGACCCGGGTCACCCTGGAGAAGCAATCTCTTACTCCTGCCGGCACCCTCGTGGACCCGGTAATCTCCGAGCCCTCGGCCCCTTCTGAAGAGAACAGCGGCGCTATCGCGGCGGCGAGCGCCGCCACGACGAGTCAGTCCGCTGGCGAGCGGAAGGAGTAAACCATGCGAGCGCTTACTCAATGGTTTGTGAATAACCCCATTGCCGCCAACCTGCTGATGATTGCCATGTTGATCGGTGGCTACAGCAGTTGGAGCATGGTAAAAAAAGAGACGTTCCCGGCCTACGAAGGCAACCGGATATTTGTCTCCATGGCCTACCCCGGCGCGGCCCCGAGCGAAGTGGAACAACAGGTGGTGGTGCGAATTGAAGAGGCCATCGCCGATCTTCCGGGTATTTTTCAAATTACCTCTGAATCCCAGGAAGGCTATGGCACGGTCAATGTGGAAGTGGCCGAAGGCTTTGATGTGCGCGAATTGCTCAATGACATCAAGGGCCGTGTGGATGCCATCAATACCTTTCCCCCCTCGGCCGAGCGGCCCATTATCAACCAACTGGTCCAGCGTGAATTTCTCATGTACATCGCGCTCTATGGGGACGCGGACCGGCGGCAACTGAAAGACCTCGGATACCAAATCCGGGATGAAATGTCTCTCTTGCCGGGCGTGTCGGAAGTCGTGATTACCGGGTTGAAAAACGACGAAGTCAGCATCGAAATCTCTGAGGAATCGCTGCGCCGCTACAATCTGAGCTTCAATGAGGTGGCGGAGGCTATTCGCCAGTCCTCACTGAACGTGCCGGCCGGCACCATTCGTACCAAAGACGGTGACCTTCAGGTTCAGACCCGCGCCCAGGCGTTTGATCACGACGATTTCGCGCAGATAGTCATACGCAGCTACCGAGACGGCGGGCGGCTGCTATTGAGTGACGTGGCCGTTATTAAGGACGGCTTTGCCGAACAAAATATCGACTTCACCATGAACGGGAAGCCCGGCCTGAACATGGAAGTGAAAATGAGCGATGACCCACTGCTGTTCGAAGGGACGGAAAACGCCCGCCGCTATGTTGAACAGTTTCGGGAGCAGCTGCCCGAAGGGCTTGAGCTGAAAATCAATTTCGAATCCAAGAGCATTTTTGACAGCCGCTTTAACCTGCTCAAGGACAATGCTCTGAGCGGCTTGATTTTGGTCTTTATCATTCTGATGCTGTTTCTGCGCCCCCTGTTGGCACTCTGGGTGGTCGCCGGTATCGCCACTACCTTCGCCGGCGCAATCTGGCTGCTGCCTTACCTGGATGTCTCAATCAACATGCTATCGATGTTTGCGTTCCTGATGGTACTGGGGATTGTGGTCGATGATGCGATTATTGTGGGCGAGAGCATCTACCGCCACCAGCAGCGGGGCGAGCTCGGCCGAGTGGCGGCCATCGGCGGTACTCACTCGGTATTGAAACCGGTATTTCTGGCGGTAATGAGCACCATTATCTTTTTTATGCCGATGATGGATGTGCCCTCGGATGTGCTGATCTATACCCGTTCCATTTTTTGGGTCGTGTTTCTGTGCCTGGTGTTCTCGCTGGCGGAGTCACTGCTGGTTTTGCCTTCTCACCTGTCGCACATGAAGCCGGAGACTCCCAGCCGTTTTATGGTGGGCCGTAAAATGGCGGCCATTCGCCACCGTTTCTCGGACGGCATGGAGCGCTTTGCCACCGCCCGTTACCAACCGGCGCTGGCGGCCATGCTGCGGCGCAAGGGCAGTACCTTTCTGGCCTTTTTCTTTGTATTTGCCGTGACCGTGACCATAGTGGCCGCAGGTTGGATCAACCTCAGCTTCTTCCCCCAAGTTCCCCAGCCCATGGTGATGGTGAACGTCGGCTTCTCCCAAGGCACACCGTTCTCTCGCACCGAAGCGGTGGCCCAACATATTCGCGACCAGGTGGAAGTGCTCAGTCAGGACCCCGAGCTGCTTGAGCAGAACCGTGGCCAATCCTTTATTCGTGAGGTAAACCGGAGCCTGAACGGCAACAATGCCACCATCTTCGTCGGGCTCACCAAGGATGAGGACCGCCACGTGGCCTCGGCGGCGGTCGCCGACCGTTTGCGCGAGTTGGTCGGCCCCCTGCCGGAGGCGCAGAGTTATTCACTCAACGCCACCATGAGCGGGGGCGGGCCGGATATCACACTGAACCTTAACCTGTTGGACAATCGCCGCGAGACACAGCAGGCGGCGGTGGACCAAGTGGTCGAGGCATTGTCCCGCTACCCCGGGGTGTTTAATGCGCGCAGCAACCTGGATTCCGAGCGCATGGAGGTGGAGGTCGAACTCAAGCCCCACGCCGAGAGCCTGGGCATCACCCAGGGTGATGTGGCGCGGCAGGTACGCCAGGGCTTTTACGGAGAGGAAATACAACGCATTCCCCGTGCGAAAGAGGATGTACGGGTCATGTTGCGCTACCCGGAGGAAGATCGCCGAACCCTGGATACCCTCGATCACGTGCGTATTCGCACGCCCGATGGTCGGGAGCTGCCCATCGCCGCGGTGGCCGATGTCGAGCTGGTGCCGGGGGCGAGCACCATTCGCCGGGTGAACCGCAAGCGGAACATCACCATTACGGCGGAAGTGGAAGACGGGCACGATGCCAACGACATCGTCAACACCATGCTCGATCAGAACCTCGTGAACTGGAAGCAATCCTTTGTGGGCTTCAATTTGTCCACCGACGGTGGCTTGCGCACCCAGGCTCAGTTTGGGGATAATTTTTCGGCTAATTTTATAAAAGCGTTTATCTTCGTGCTGGCGTTGTTTGCCATCGCCTTCCGTTCCTTCTCTCAGCCGCTACTGGTCATGCTGGCCGTTCCTTTCGGCTTTGTGGGTGCGGTGCTGGGGCATTTGATTGTGGGGGTGGACTTCAGCCTGTTCTCCGGCTTCGGCTTCCTGGCCTGCTCCGGGGTGGTGGTGAATGACAACCTCGTTCTTCTCGAGCGGATCAATACCCTGAGAGCCAGGGGGGAGGACACGTTGAGAGCGGTGCTGGATGCGGGCGTGGACCGCTTCCGCCCGATTGTACTGACCTCGATTACCACCTTCGTGGGCCTGCTGCCGATCCTGTTCGAGCGCAGCCTTCAAGCCCAGTTCCTTATTCCGATGGTGGTCTCCCTGTCATTCGGGGTTTTGTTCTCCTCCGTGGTCACCCTGTTCCTTGTACCCTGCAGCTATTACGGCGGTGTCCGCCTTAGGCAGCGGGTGCTCGGTCTGTTTGGCCGACAGTCGCCGGAAAACGCAACGCCCGTCGCGGAGTAACAGCCCGTCCCTTTGGGCTCCGGCGGGGTTATACCCTTCGCCGGAGTCGCTCCCCCTATTCTGTCTGTCACGCCGCCTCAACGCAGCACATGCCAGTGGTTTCCCTGGCGAGTCTGTTGATGCGCACGCCCAGCACCGCTATGCTCAGCAAAATAGTTGCTAGCCTACAATAATCTCCTTATCTAAACGCTGCGAGGGTATCGGCAATAGCGGTATCAGCCCTGCTGAGAGCCACTTTATGGAATAAGACGGAATAAAACCCGCCCTGAGACGTTGTCTGTAATATGAGGCCTGAATGACATTGGATTTTCGCTCCCAACTGGTGGCTCTGCTGCCGCGCCTGAGGCGGTTTGCGCTCGGCCTGACGGCCAACCGCGAAGAGGCCGATGACCTGGTGCAGGCAGCCTGTGAAAAGGCCCTGAGCAAGGAGCATCAGTGGCAGCCTGGCTCGCGGTTGGATTCCTGGGTGTATCGTATTATCCAGACCCAGCGCATCGATCACCTGCGCCGCGAGAAGCGCGCTCCGGTGAGCCTGGATGATGAGGGGATGCCCGAGCGGGAAGACACCCGCAGCGCCGACCGGGCCGAACAGGAGGACTTGCTTCAACATACGCTGAAGGCCCTGGAGGCACTACCCGAGGAGCAGCGAGCGGTCATGGTGCTGGTGGTGGTTGAAGGTTACTCCTACCGGGAGGTGGCCGAGCAACTGGGCATTCCCCGGGGCACCGTAATGAGCCGTCTGGCCCGAGCGCGTCTACGAGTCCAGGAACACCTCGGGCCAACTGACGATTAGCACCTGCGCCGACCGAGCACGACCAGTAGGTTAACCGAGAGAGACACCGCGATGAATGATGCCGATTTTGAACTGATAATGGTTTACGCCGATGGCGAAGCGGGGCCGGAAGAGACCGCCCGGGCCGAAGCGCTGTTGGCGGCGCAGCCGCAAGCGCGGGAGGCACTGGCGCGTTTGCGGGCGGTGGACGGGCAAGTCAAGGCGAGCCTGAATGCCGTGTTGGATGAGCCGGTACCGCAGCGGTTGAGCCGCGCGGCAAGCTCGCCAAAGCGCTCCGGCGGCTCGCGGGTGTTGCGCTTCCCAATGAATTCGGCTCCGTCTCATTGGGCAATGGCGGCCTCCCTGGTGCTGGCTTTGGGCGCGGTTTTTCTTTGGACGGCGGGTTCCGGGCCCAACACCGAGGCTATGCAAACCTTCGTCTACCAAACCCTGGAGCAGACCCCCAGCGGCGAGGGGCGCAAGCACCCGAACAAAGGCTGGCAGGTAATGCCGTTGGCCAGCTACCAGACCGCCGATGGTCGGCTGTGCCGGGAGTATGCCGGGCGGACCGGGGATGACACCCTCTCCGGGTTGGCCTGCCGGTCCACCGACGGTCAGTGGCAGACACTGGTCTCTCGCACTCAGCCGCCGGTCCAGGGCTACCAGCCCGCCTCCGGGCCGTCTCAGAAAGTAGAGGCGGTGTTGCAAGGGCTAGAGGCCGGTGAGCCGTTGAGTGCCGAGGAAGAAGCTGCTCTGTTAGCCCGCTCCCCGGAATGAGATTAGCCAGAGAATGAAACGACTTTCCGTTCAACGCCGCTGTTTGGCTCTGCCTCCAGCGCTGCTGGCTCTTCTCTGCGCTGCGGCCCTGGCGCAGGGGGCGGAGCGGCCCTCATCAGAAGAACCTTCCCCGTTGTGGCGCGAGGTGCGGGATACGGTGGACCTGTCGGTATCCGCCGGCGCCCGCCATGAAGACAACCTGGTGGTGGAAGAGCTCGACTCGGTCTCCCGGGACTCTGGTTCGGCCTGGGTCGGCTCGGTCGACCTGGATGTGGAGCACGCGCTTGAGGCGGGCCCTCGGCTGGGCGCCGGTTACTTTATGGAGCAGCGGCGCTTTGAGGAGCACCCGAGGTATGACCTGGGCTTGCATTACGGCTACGGCAACTTGAGCCACCGGTGGGGGCCGGTGCGTTGGACCACACGCGTGGATGGCAGCGTGGCTTACCTGGGCGGAAGCCGTTTGCTGGAGAATCGCCAGCTTGGATTGCAGGCCTCCGGTCTAGTCAACCGCTCGCTATACCTGCGTGGCGAGCTGGCCTTTAAGCAGACGGATTTGCTGCGGGCGCCCGAGCGTAACAATGACGATTCTCGGGCTCAGTGGGCGGGTTACTACTTTCTGGACGGCACCGCGCACTATGTGAGTGCTAACTATCGCCTCAGCGCCAAGCGCGCAGTGAACCCCCGCTATGACTACGACGCCCACCGCTTGGGCCTGTTGTACACCCGGCGCCTGCCGCGTTGGGCCACTCTGAAGCTGGACTGGCGCTACGAGGAGCGCCAGTACCTCAGTGATAATTCCACCAATGAGGACGGCGCCCGGCTGGATAAGCGCCAACGCTGGCGCGCGCGTTTGGAAGCCCCTCTGGGGAACCGCTGGGAACTGGAGCTGCGCTACGAGCACCGGGACTATACCTCCAACCTCGCCAGCGTGGACTACACCGATAATCGAGTGGAAGCGCGTCTTACCCTGCAATTACTCTGATAGCCAGCTTTTCCCCGCCAAGCCGTGACCGAACAGGGGGTCCTTTCCGGGCTCGCCCAGGTCCAGCGTGTCCGCCTTCAGCATTTGGAGCGCGGCTTCCGGCGAGCCGCTATCGATCAGAGCGCGGGCCAGTAGGGCGGTGACCACGGGCGTGGCGAAGGAGGTGCCGGTGACAGCTTCGAACCCCCGCTTCCCGGAGGCGGCGCTCAGGTTCACGCCATAGGCGGAAAAATCCAAATGATCACCGCGTACGGCATAGGGGTAGAGCCTTTGCTCGCGGTTAATAGCCGTGACCGCCACCACTGTGGGGTAGGCGGCCGGGTATTGTGGGTCCGCCAGGGGGCCGGCGTTGCCCGCAGCCGCGACCGGCAGAATGCCCTGGGCTCGAACTCGCTCCAGCGCCGTTTCCAGCGTTTGGTTGGCGGGGCCGGCGAGGCTGATATTGATCACCTTCACCGACTGGGACACCAGCCAATCCAACGCGGTAATCAGGCTCTGGGTGGTGGCAATGGAGCCATACCGGGCCTGCTCGGAAAATACCGAGGCGACATATAGCTCTGCCTCGGGCACCAAGCCTTCCCACGCCGGGGTGCGGCCCACGAGCAGCGAGGCGACTGCCGTGCCATGCGCCCGGTCCCGCTCGGAGGGGGAGGGCACGAAGGCTTTTTGCGCGAGCCGCGCGTCCGCAAAGGCGGGGTGGCCGGTGTTCACCGGTCCGTCCAGCATGCCGATGGCGGTCCGTGTTCGGCCCGGTGTAGCGGATCGATAGAGGGAGGACAAGGTAACCGGCGAGCCGGCCTCCCCCCGGCCCTGATTCAATTCATAACCGTGGTTAAAGTCCACGGAGAGCCCCGGGTAGGTCTCTCGCAGTTCGCTCCGCAAGGTGTTCAGTGACACGTCGCTCCGAACGCGGAAGCTGCCCAGGCTCGTGCCCAGAGCGGAGAGAGGCTGTCGCTCCCTAAGCTCGAGTGCCGGGTGGCGGTTCAGCCGCTCCAGCAACGCCGCGTCGGCCAGTACCAGCATTTCATTGCGAACAATAATATCGCCGGTGTTGAGCTCGACGAGGCTGTCCAAGTCATCTTCCACCGCATCCAGCAGCCGCTCTTCCAGGGCTTCGGCCAGCCGGTCGTCCTCGTCGAAGCCTTCCTCCAGGTTCTCGGGCTCCAGGTCTTCATCGAGTTCGTCCTCGAGCTCGTCCTCCAGGTCCTCGTCCAAATCTTCGAACTCGTCCTCATCCATCCGATCTTCGGCGGCGGCCTCGGCCCGCTCTTCGGCGAGGTCCTCGGCCTCATCCTCCAGGCTGTTTTCCAGCTCGTCCTCGGCGGCCTCTTCGGCTAGCTCCTCCGCCAGGTCTTCGGCGTCATCGTCCAGCGCGTTTTCGGCCGCCTCTTCCGCCAGATCCTCGAGCTCATCCTCTATTTCATCGCCCACCTCGTCTTCTAGCTCGTCCTCCGCTTCACCGCCGATTCTATCCTCGACCTCATCGTCCAGGTCCTCCACCTCGTCCTCAATATCGTCCCTCAGGTCCTCAAGGTCGTCATCGCCCCGTTGCGCCAGGTACAGGGTCGGGGCCGGCAAGCCGGTGACTCCGGAAAAAGGTGATTCGGCATGCGCCGCTTCGGCCGTGCTCAGCAAAAGCCCCATTAGGCCCGTAAGCAGCAGTCGTGTGTAGGGAGGGAAACCGTTGGGGGACATGGCTAGTGGCTCGGAGTCAGGGCAATACCCTAGTTGGGGGTGGGTAGTTACCGCAGGTGTGAAACACAGGTCAGACTACAAGACAGAATAGATCAAGGGAAATCCCTTTGGCAATTGCAGCGAACAACCGGGCCTTTCCCTGGGGCCCGGTCTGGACTACGACAGCTTACCTCTTAAGCTTCAGTGCCGTCCTGCTCGTTCTCTTCGGTCTCTTCTTCCTCGTCGGCGTCATCCTCGTCCCGGTCGTAGGTGGTGTTCACCTCGTCATCGGACTCGAACTCAGCTTCCGCGGCCACTAGCAGGCCGTCTGAGCAGGCGGCCGCATCTTCTTCATTACCCTCGGCTTCGACCACTGCGCCGGCGCTCAGAGTGCTGAAGAATTCCACTCGGCCGAGGCTGCTGTCGTCGTCACCACCGAAGGCGCCGTCGTCCAGAATGCTGGCGGTATCGATGGTGACCCCGAGCATGGTGAAGGTGCCGGTGGAGACATCAATGCTGCCCGCCTCTACCGGTGCGCGCAGTGAGCACGCTTGGTCGCCATCATCGTCGTCGCGCTCAATCCGGCTCCAGGTGAGAGTGCCGTCTTCAGCGAGGTAGCCCCGGGCCTCAATGGCATCGCCGGCTTGCAGGCGGGCCATAAACTCTTCCGGCTTCAGGTGGTCGCCATCCTCGTCGTTATCGTCTTCCACCCGGCTCAGGCCCGTGGGGGTGACGGTGACGCCCATGCGGGTGGTGAAGCTGGTGGCGCCCACGGTTTCGACCCGGTCGGAGACCTCCACATTGTTGGTCCATTCCCGCTTGATGCCGTCATCGTCGGCGTCGATTTCCAGCTGACCTTCGGCATTGAACGAGCCTTCCAATTCGACCTTGGTGCCGACCAGACCGACGAGCACGCTGGCGTCGGCCATGGGGATCACGGCGCCGTTGATGGTGACGCTGTTGGGGGTGCTGTCGGTATCGACGGCTTGAACAATGCCCTCGACTTCGAACTCACCTTCGCGTTCGTCGTCTTCCTCCCAACGGTCGTCTTCGCGCTCGATCTTGGTGGCCTGTAAGCTGCCGTCCGCCTGGACTTCACCTTCGACTTCCACGAACCAACCCTCGCTAAGCTGACCTTCTTCCAGGTCATCCTCCAAGGCGGTCAGGTCGTAGTGGACTTCCAGCCCGCGAACCATAAAGGTGCCGTTGGCGGTGTCCAGCTCGGCCACCACGCCTTTGACTTCCGCCTCGTTCTCATCACTGTCGTCACCGCCGTTGAGCCGCTCCAGGCGGGTGGCAACAAAGCCGGCGTCTGTGGGAAAGCCGCTCACCTCAACCACGACGCGCCCTTCGCTGCTGCTCAGGTCGTTCAGGTCGATACGGCCATCCATGTTGGCATCGGTGACGCCGCTGCCTACAACGGTGTTCGCATCCACGGTCACGCTCTGGCCCAACACCACCAGGGTGCCTAGGGTGGGATCTTCCGCGTCGGGCGTCACGGTGCTGACCGGGCCCTTCAGGTCTTTATCGAACACCACGCGAGTGGCGCGACGGCCTTCCCCCTCTTGGGCAGCTTCAATCTCCACCCGCATGCCCAGGCGCAGGTCGTCTTCGCTCATGCGGCCTTTGCCCTCAAACTCGACTTCCGCGCTGGCGGTGTCGTAGCGGACGCCGTTCACGTAGATGCTGCCGAAGCCGGTAATCACCCCGGAGGAGCTCACCTTGGAGCTCGAGTCGGTTTGGTCCGGACTGTCGGTGTTCGGATCAGAATCACCGCTGCTGCCACCGCAGCCGGTCATAATCATGGCGATGGATGTGGCCAGTACGCTTTTCTTTAGATGTTTCATGGCGAGACCTCTTCTTGATGATTGATCGTGTTGCTAAGGCGACAAAGCGCCGCCTTTTTGTGTGTTTCATAAGCGACAACGATCCAGGCGACGTTTTATTCCCCCTTCTACTAAATTTTTTTGATTTCACCGCCACGGTCGTTTCCTGGCCTGCGGACGGCTTCGAAATGGGAGGGCTCACAGGCGGGGGGCAAATAGGGCCGCTCAGCGTTGTGCGAGGGTGGTAGGTATCCGGGCCCGGGCGGGCAACCAGGGCGACAAGCTCGCGGGAGAGGTATAGGGCGGGGTAGGGTCGCCGCGTTGGTGGAGGGCGGAACGTCGTCCCTTGGGCAAGGAGGCAAAAGGCTTGGCGTCCCGGGACGAGTGTGGACGGATCACAAGGGAGCTGGCCGGGGCCGCGGGAAAGCCAAGTAAAACAGGAGGTTACCCACTCGGGGGTACCTCTAGCGCCTCGCTCCCAGTGGTATCCACCGCCTAAAAAAGAGTGCGATAATTTTCCCAATCATGAGTCCATGATCTGCCGTTGTTCTATATGGACGCACTTCGACTGTAGCGAGACTCTCTTCTTCTCTCCTCCATAGTTGAGATCGGTTTTTGATGAAGAGCTGTTGGATCCCTTCAAGTTCCGCACGCCACCTTGGGCTATGTATTGTCCTGTTTTTGCCGGCCTTGTTCATGGGGGTGGTGTCGGGAGTGCAAGCTGCCGAGAGCCCGGGAGCGCAACCGCACGCCGAACTTGCCCAGGCGCGCATTGACCGTGTCTTCCCTGAGGCCGATACAGTCTCCGAGCCGAAAGGGGACTACGGCGTGCGCACCATTGCGGCCGGGGAGGAGGTGCTGGGCTATGCGTTCCAGAGCTTGAACGTGGTGAATATCCCCGCCTACTCCGGCAAACCAGTCAATATGCACATCATTCTCGACACCGAAGCGGTGATTCAGGATGCCTATGTGCTAGAACACCATGAGCCCATTCTGCTGATCGGCATTCCCGAGCAGAAGTTGCATGACTTCAATGCTAAGTACGAAGGCATCGGTGTTAACCAGCGGGTAGTCGTGGGCCGCTCCAGAGACGCCAACGCGGTTACCGTCGATGCGGTCAGCGGAGCGACCGTCACCGTCATGGTCATTAACGAAATCGTCATGCGGGCGGCGCACGAAGTGGCGGTTTCCTTGGGGCTGATTGATGCCCAAGCGGCTACGGCGCAGAAGCCGGCCAGGGTGCGCGAGGAGGTTTACGAGCCGGCGGACTGGGCGAAGTTGACCGGTAATGGCGCCGTGCGCCGGCTGCGCCTGACCCGTGGTGAAGTGGATAAGGCGTTCGAGGGGACCGAGGCGGAAGGCGTGGACGAAGCCGGGCCGCAGGAGGTGGATGAAACTTTTATCGACCTCTACGCCACCCACCTTAACCCCCCGACCATCGGGCGAAACTTGTTGGGCGAAAACCAGTACCGTTTTCTGATGGAAGATCTCGAGCCCGGCGAACATGCCATTGGAGTATTTGGTCGGGGGGAGTATTCGTTCAAAGGTTCGGGCTATGTTCGAGGCGGCATTTTCGACCGGGTGCAGCTGCGCCAGTTTGGCGAAAGCATTAGTTTCCGGGACCGTGATTACGAGCGGCTGTCGGATGTCTACGCCGAGGGAATGCCCGACTTTGATGAGATGGCGATCTTTATCGTTCGTGAACACTACCAGTTTGACCCCGGTTCGCCCTGGACGTTGGAGTTACTGGTGCGCCGTCAGACCGGCCCGGTCAGCAGCATCTTTACAAGCTTCGAGCTTCCCTATCAGATGCCGGAGCAATACATTGAACGGCCCGAACCCACCGCGGAGGAAATTGCGGCGGCCGAAGAAGCCAATCGTCCCCTGTGGGTCAATATCTGGTACCAGAAGAGCTTTCAAATCGGCGTGATCGTTGTTGCACTGCTGTTGCTCACGGTGATTCTGTTCCTACAGGATACATTCACCCGTCGGCCGAAATTTTTGCACTGGCTGCGTCGTGGCTACCTGATTTTTACAGTGGTGTTTATAGGCTGGTACGCCCTTGGGCAACTGTCTGTGGTTAACGTGCTGACCTTCGCCCACTCGCTGTTTCAGGACTTTCGCTGGAGCCTGTTTCTGAGCGACCCCGTTATCTTCATCTTATGGGTTTTTACCGCGGCCAGTATTCTGCTGTGGGGGCGCGGGGTGTTCTGCGGGTGGCTGTGCCCCTTTGGCGCCATGCAGGAGCTAATCAATGAAGCGTCCCGCAAGCTGAAAGTGCCTCAGTACGAGTTGCCATTCGCCGTGCATGAGCGGTTGTGGGCTCTGAAATACATCATCCTGCTGGTGTTGTTCGGCATCTCGCTGGAATCCATGTCCGCCGCCGAGCAGGCCGCCGAGGTGGAACCTTTCAAGACCGCGGTAACCATGAAGTTCGACCGCCAGTGGTGGTTTGTGCTCTATGCGGCGCTCTGGTTGGTTATCAGCATCTTCACTCGAAAGGTGTACTGCCGCTATATCTGCCCTCTGGGAGCGGCGCTGGCGATACCGAGCAAGTTTAGGTTGTTCGACTGGCTCAAACGCCGTAAAGAGTGTGGCGACCCCTGCCAGCTCTGTGCAAAAGAGTGCGAAATTCAAGCGATTCATCCCGATGGCCGGATTAATGCGAACGAGTGCCACTATTGCCTGGACTGCCAAATGACCTATCACAACGACAACAAATGTCCGCCGCTGGTGAACAAGAAAAAGCGACGGGCCAAGGGCAAGAAAAAGGCGCCCAACGAGTACATTCCTGTCGTGCAGATAGCGGAACCCTGACACTGATAAACGCAAAGACCGGCCAGAGTCGTTGAATGGCTTTTACAAATAGTTGTCACAATAGGAGCAGAGCTCATGAGTAAGAAAGATGTAAAGAACACCTCGAATGACCTAGACAAGGCGGGCTTGAGCCGCCGTGGTTTTCTGGGGGCCACCGCCGTGGGAAGCGCCACCTTGATGGGCGCTGCGACGCTCGGTGGGGCGGTAATGAGCCGTGAGTCCTGGGCGGAGGCCGTGAGTGAATCCAGGGCCAAAATCCATGTCGAACCCGGCGAGCTGGATGAGTACTACGGTTTCTGGAGTGGCGGGCACCAGGGTGAAGTGCGCGTGATGGGGGTACCCTCCATGCGCGAGCTGATGCGTATTCCGGTGTTCAACGTTGACTCCGCCAGTGGCTGGGGCCTCACCAATGAAAGTCGGGAAATTATGGGCGAGAGCGCCAAATACCTTAACGGCGACTGCCACCACCCGCACATTTCCATGACCGACGGCAAGTACGACGGGAAGTACCTGTTCATTAACGACAAGGCCAACACCCGGGTGGCCCGCATCCGTCTCGATATCATGAAGTGTGACAAGATGCTGACCGTGCCCAGTGTCCAAGCCATTCACGGCCTGCGCCTGCAGAAAGTGCCTCATACCAAGTATGTGTTTGCCAATGCCGAGTTCGTGATTCCGCACCCGAATGACGGCTCCAACTATGACCTGAAGGACAAAAACAGCTACACGATGTTTAACGTCATTGATGCCGAAAAAATGGAAATGGCGTTCCAGGTCATTGTCGATGGCAACCTGGACAATGTGGATGCTGACTATACCGGAAAATACGCTGCTTCTACCTGTTATAACTCGGAAGACGCCACCGACCTGGGTGGCATGATGCGCAACGAGCGCGACTGGGTCGTAGTGTTCAATATTGAGCGTATAGAGAAAGCGGTGAAGGAGGGCAAGTTCTCTACCTTGGCCGGCTCCGACGTCCCGGTCGTAGACGGACGTAAGGGCTCGGATTTCACGCGTTACATCCCGGTTCCGAAAAATCCCCACGGCTTGAACACCTCTCCGGACGGAAAGTACTTTATTGCCGCCGGTAAGCTGTCACCGACGGTTTCGGTTATCCAAATTGACAAGTTGGACGAACTGTTCGATGGTAGTCTTGAAGATCCCCGCGCGGCGGTTGTGGCGGAGCCGGAGTTGGGCCTGGGGCCGCTTCACACCACCTACGATGGCCGGGGTAACGGCTACACCACGCTCTTCCTGGATAGCCAGATCGTGAAGTGGAACATTGCCGAGGCCATCCGTGCCTACAACGGTGAGAAGGTCAACTACATCAAGCAGAAGCTGGATGTGCACTACCAGCCGGGGCATACTCACGCCTCCTTGACCGAAACCAGCGATGCGGACGGCCAGTGGCTGGTGGTACTTAGCAAGTTCTCCAAGGACCGTTTCCTTCCCACCGGACCGCTGCACCCTGAAAATGACCAGCTGATCGACATTTCCGGCGATGAAATGAAGCTCGTCCACGACGGCCCGACCTATGCCGAGCCTCACGACTGCATATTGGCGCGTCGGGATCAGATCAGAACCAAAAAAATCTGGGACCGGAACGATCCGTTCTTTGCCAGCACCGTGGAAAGGGCCAAGAAAGACAAAATCAACCTGGAAAGCGACAACAAGGTTATCCGCGACGGTAATAAGGTGCGGGTGTACATGACCTCAATAGCGCCCTCTTTTGGCCTTACAGAGTTCAACGTGAAGCAGGGCGACGAAGTCACCGTGACGGTTACCAACCTTGATCAGGTGGAGGACGTCTCCCACGGCTTTGTCATGACCAACCACGGTGTCAGTATGGAAATCAGTCCCCAGCAGACGTCGTCCATCACCTTTGTGGCCGATAAGCCCGGCATGCACTGGTACTACTGCAGCTGGTTCTGCCATGCGCTGCACATGGAAATGGTCGGCCGGATGCTGGTAGAACCGGCGTAATTTGTCGGGCAGGAACAGTCAGTATGGGGCCTGGTAGGGAGGCTGGGTCCCTTCAATAATGGCCATGAAAAGGTAGAGTGAGTGTTGGTATTTAGGCATAAAGGGTCCCGGCCATTGCTAGTGATCCTGTTGCTACTGTTTTTTTCCGGCGTCGCTCAGGCGGCGCGGGATATCACCGATTTGCCCCTTCAGTCAGAGGGGGATAACCGTTGGGTGCTTCCCGCCGGGGAGTACCGTGGTCAGTTTTCCATTAGTGAGTCGGTGCACATCCGCTGCGAGGAAGGTTCCGTTCTTCACGCGCAGGGACAGGGGCACGGGCTCGATATCAAAGCCCCAAACGTGACAGTCGAAGGCTGCACGCTTAAAGCCTGGGGGCGGAATCTAACGGCGATGGATTCGGGCATATTTATCCGGCCCGATGCCGAGGGCGCGCTCTTGAAGGACAACCATCTGCAGGGGCCAGGCTTTGGTATCTGGGCGGATGGTGCAAGGGATATCCGTATTATAGCCAACACCATTGTGGGTGACACCCGTGTTCGCTCCCAGGACCGTGGTAATGGCATCCATCTTTTTTCCGTGAGCGGAGCGAGAATCATCGACAACGAGGTGCGCCATACTCGTGATGGCCTTTATATTGAAAACTCCCACGGCAACCATCTTGAAGGGAATGCGCTGGAAGATTTGCGTTACGGCATACATTATATGTTCTCTCATGATAATCAGGTGATTGGCAACGTCACCCGTCGTACCCGCACCGGCTATGCGCTGATGCAAAGCCGCAACCTGACGGTGACCGGTAACCGGTCCGATCAGGATGAGAACTACGGTATTTTGATGAATTACATTACGTACTCCACCATAAGAAACAACATCGTCAGCGCGGTGAGCCACAACTCAGCGGCCGCTAGCACCTCGCCGGGAGCCGAAGGCAAGGCGCTTTTTATCTACAATTCGGTGGCCAACGTCATCGAGAACAATCATTTTGAGCACAGCACCCTGGGCATTCACCTGACCGCCGGCTCGGAGGACAACCGCATCTCTGGCAATGCCTTCGTTAAGAACCAGCAGCAGGTCAAATATGTGGCAACGCGTACCCAGGAGTGGTCGGTGGATGGGCGTGGCAATTATTGGAGTGATTACCTGGGCTGGGACCGAGACGGCGATGGCATCGGGGATGTGCCCTACGAGCCCAATGATAACGTCGACCGCATGCTATGGTTGTACCCCCAGGCGCGGCTGTTGATGAACAGCCCGGCCATACAGGTGCTGCGCTGGGTTCAGCGCGCCTTTCCGGTAATCAAATCCCCGGGGGTAAAAGACACCCATCCCTTGATGCGCCTACCCACTGAAAACCTGATGAAGCAATCCGCGGGGCCCGCCTCATGAATGCTGTGGAAATCCAGAATGTTAGCCAGCGCTATGGCCGAATGACGGTGCTGGAGAACTTGAACTTGAATTTGGGGGAAGGGGAGGTCCTGGGCTTATTCGGCCATAACGGCGCGGGCAAGACCACCAGCATGAAGCTTATTCTCGGGCTATTGAATCCGACCGAGGGTCAGGTGAGTGTGCTGGGGCGGAAACCGAACGACGCCGCTGTGCGTCGTCAGCTTGGTTATTTACCGGAGAACGTCACCTTCTACCCGCAGCTAAGCGGACGGGAGACCTTGCGCCATTTCGCCCGGCTTAAGGGAGCGCCGGCGCAACAGGTAGATGAGTTGCTGGAACAGGTGGGGCTCGCCTCGGCCGCCGGCCGTCGGGTTAAAACCTATTCCAAGGGTATGCGCCAACGTCTGGGGCTGGCCCAAGCGTTGCTGGGGGAACCTCGGTTGCTACTGCTCGACGAGCCGACCGTCGGTCTTGACCCCATGGCGACCCAGGACCTTTACTCGCTGATTGACCGTCTGCGCCAAAAAGGCACCAGTATTATTATTTGCTCTCATGTGTTGCCGGGGGTGGAGGCGCACATCGGCCGGGCTGCTATTCTGGCGAACGGACGATTACAAGCGGTGGGGAGCTTGGCCCATTTGCGGGAAGAGGCGGCGCTACCGGTCCATATTCGGGTCACCGGGCTGGGCGAGCCCGAGCTCTGGTTGCAGCGGCTGCACAATGAAGGCCATGCGGCACGCGCCCGGGGCGATAATGCCATTGAGATTGATGCTGTGAATGGTCACAAGCTGGCGCTTCTGCGTCAGGTTCTCGGGGACGGCGCGATAGGCGATATCGAGATCCAACAGCCCTCTCTTGAGGACCTCTATCGCTACTATATGGATAGGCCCACTGGAGCGTCAGCGGTCGTGGGGGTCAGCTCATGAGCCAGATTTGGAATATTGCCCGAAAGGAAATCAGCGACGGACTGCGCAACCGGTGGCTGGTGGCCATCAGCTTGTTGTTTGCCGTGTTGGCCGTGGGTATTGCCTGGTTGGGGGCGGTGGCATCGGGCCAGGTGGGGTTCACCTCGGTTCCGGCAACCGTCGCCAGCCTAGCCAGCCTCGCGACCTTTTTGATGCCGCTGATTGCCTTGCTCCTGGCCTACGACGCTATTGTGGGTGAAGAGGAAGCCGGTACCCTGATGTTATTGCTAACCTACCCCTTGGGGCGGGGGCAGATTCTTTTGGGTAAGTTTGTCGGTCACGGCGTGATCCTCGCGCTGGCGACGCTCATTGGCTTTGGGAGCGCGGCGGTCGCCATTGCAGTCTTGGTTGAGGGTGTTGAAACCAGTCTGCTTCTGTGGGCATTCGGCCGTTTTATGCTTTCCTCGACGCTGCTGGGGTGGGTATTTTTGGCCCTGGCCTACGTGCTCAGTAGCAAAGCCGGCGAAAAATCCACGGCCGCCGGGTTGGCGCTGGGTGTGTGGTTCCTGTTCGTGCTGGTCTTCGATCTGGTTTTACTGGCCCTGTTGGTGCTTAGCGAAGGGCAGTTCAACCCGGATTTACTGCCTTGGTTGCTGTTGCTGAACCCAACCGATGTGTATCGACTGATCAACATGATGGGTTTTGCCGGCGGGGGCGAAGCCTTGGGCGTGCTCTCCCTGGGCAGTGATCTACCGGTGTCGGAGTTTGGGCTGTGGCTCTGTCTCCTGGCATGGATCGGGGTATCGCTTTCATTGGCCTACTGGCTTTTCCGTAGACGTTTGGCGTGAGTGTGGGGTTCGCAATGGTGTTAGCGCGGAGCGGTGAAGTTATGAATAACGTTTTCTCAAAGAGCGTTCGCGCTTTGATAGGGGTGGCAATTGTTCTGGGGCTGGCCGCCTGTGGCAAAGCCGAACAGGAGCTCGGCGCACTCGAACCGGTGGCCTTCCACGCCAGCGATGAGTGCCACGTTTGCGGCATGGTCATTACCCGGTTTCCCGGCCCCAAGGGGCAGGCCGTGGCGCCGACGAAAACGCGCAAGTTTTGCTCCACCGCGGAAATGCTGGGTTGGTGGCTGCAGCCGGAAAACCAGAACCTGGGCGCCAAGCTTTATGTTCACGACATGGGCCGCAGCGATTGGAACAGCCCCGATGATGAACATCTGATTGATGCCACCAGCGCCTGGTACGTCGCCGGCACCGGGCTTAAAGGCGCCATGGGCGTCGTGCTAGCCACTTTTTCCGAAGAACAGGCGGCCCGGGCATTGGCTGACGAGCATAATGGTCGGGTTTTACGCTTCGAGCAGATTGATCAGGCGCTACTTCAGCAGCGCGCCACAAACCGAGCGGCGGGCGAGGCGGCACACCCGGGGCATTAAGCCGTGGGGTTAACCTTAAGAGAGGTGACTAAAATGATGGGCATCAGTATCTGGCAACTTTTGATCGTGCTTCTAATTGTGATAATGCTGTTCGGCACCAAGCGTTTGCGGGGGCTAGGGTCTGACCTGGGTAGCGCCATCAGTGGCTTTCGCAAGTCCGTGAAGGACGGCGATTTAACACAGGCGGAAAAGGTCGAGCAGGATCTAAAACACTGATAAACCGGCGGGGCTTGAAAGCGCCACCGCCGGCCCCTAAAAGGGGAGCAGGCAATGGCGCAAGCGGTTATTGTTAGCCTTTTTCCAATATCCACTCGGCGAGGGCTTTTGCTTCTTCCTCGGTCACGTTGTTGGCGGGCATGGGCATTTGGCCCCACTTGCCTTTGCTGCCGTTCTTGATGCTGTTCGCCAGTATCCCTGAGGCATCGTCTTCGCCCGCATACTTTGCCGCAATTTCTTTGATGGCCGGACCCACCATCTTGGTGTCCATGGAGTGACAGGCCGCACAGGCCTTGCCTTGGAACAGTTTTTCGGCATCTTGAGCCAGCGCAGGTTGCACAAACACGCTACCCAGGGCGCACAGCGAAAGGAGTACTTTTTTCATAACGGAGCCTTCAGCAAACAGGGGATTCTTAACTTAGCTGCCATTGTAGTAGATTGAGCTAGAGCGTGGTTGATTATTATCAAGCGTGTCACTGAAAACTTTCCAATTACGCCTTTTGGAGTACCTGCATAGGCCACATTGAGCGCGCCGGGGATATCCCGACGCTTATGCGGCTCCTGGGGCGGGGCATGGAATAAAAACCCCCAGATCTTGCGTGATCCCTACCAGCAAAACTAGACACTCGACTTAGCGAGGTTTTCTTCCTCATACGCCTCAGGGCCAACGCCGCGCTTTGCGGCTGCTTTGTAGCACCAGCGGAAAAACTGTCCGACAACCGCGCCTTGTTACAACTTGCTTCGAATGTGGCATCTCGCTACAATTTAAGAAACTCAACTTAGGAGGTTCAAATGGCCACGAACAGCATTCGTTTAGATCAAAACCTTATTGAAAGAGCCACTAGTATAGCCAAAGCGCTTAATCGAACTCCGCCCAAGCAAATAGAACATTGGGCAAAAATCGGCGAGATGATGGAAGACAACCCGGATTTACCCTATGAGTTTGTAAGGCAAGCCATCATCGCGCAGGCCGAGCGAGACGCCGGAAAGCTGGAGGCCTACGATTTTGGTTAAGGCCGCCAGTGTATTCCAGACCCCTACATTCAAAAAAGCGGTGAAGAAGCTCAAGCCCAACCAGAAAAAAGGCCTCGATTTAGCCGTTAAGGACCTAATGGTCAACCCAAACATTGGCGAGCAGAAGAAAGGAGAGCTGGCCTTTCTGCGAGTCCATAAGTTCAAGATGAACAAGCAATTGACTCTACTGGGTTACAGTTTTGATGATGGGGCCCTTGTCCTTGAACTGATGGCCCTAGGCATACACGAAAACTTCTACCGCGACCTAAAGCGGAAGGAATGACGTTGTAACGCCGCGTGCAAGGGCGCGAGTTTACGAGCGTCCCGCCACGCATTGTTAACTACGTTTTTGGTTCTTTGCTTTAATTGCAACCTCAATGCCCTTCGCTTTTTGTGCGATTTTCGACGAATTATTCTTGATTTTCTGCTTGAGTTAATCCTTCTCCGATACAGCTTTAATCATTTCCTTTCCTCCGGTCTTTAACGCGATCAATGTCATTGGGATTGGTTAGTTTTCCCGATGGCTCTTCATCGGGGTTTCCTTTAGCACGATCCTTTATGTCTCGGATCTCCTTGAGCCTTTTTTTGGCTCTCCTGGCAATTTCCTCCCTGCCTTCAGGAGTATTCGGATCTGGTATCACAATACCCTCCTTTGCCCAACACGTTTTCCGTGATAGATAGTTCGAGAACCAAAGCCTTCGTTCATGTACAGGCCTTCCAAATCCGGGTCTGGGTCTAATACCCATAGCTCATCTGCGCCGACAATATCTGCAAATACAGCTGCTGCATAGGAAAGAATGGGTAGGGCTCGCATTCCAAGCGGTGTAGGACGCATAGGCGTAGACTCAATTAGGTTCATCCTGACTTTAGTGCCATGCTTGGATGTTTGCCCATAGCAAAGAGCACCAAGAACTCCGCCTTTAGAGAGTGATATTTCAAATCTATTCGGCCGGTTCTGGTAGTAAGGAAACTCCTGAACCCAATTCCAGGAGCCTCTTTCTATCCTTGATGGCCCTTGCTCAATTGCCTTCCAGGAGTCTGCGGTTAGGGCGTCCCTCAATGTTATCCCTTTTGCGTTAATCTCAGAAAACTGTTCCATCACAGTTTCATACGTAACCTCTCGGAACACCGAAAACTTCTCTTCGGTTCCAATGTGATCTTGCCTTTTTGGAAAAATACTACATCCTCCATATTGAGTAGT
The DNA here is from genome assembly GCF_039822625.1 of Marinimicrobium locisalis. NCBI lineage: Bacteria > Pseudomonadati > Pseudomonadota > Gammaproteobacteria > Cellvibrionales > Cellvibrionaceae > Marinimicrobium > Marinimicrobium locisalis. The sequence continues at coordinate 798 of NZ_JBDLLG010000005.1, read as the reverse complement.
GAACGCCGCCAGCACGCGCGACTTTGTAGTGGAGGCGCAGCCGCAACGGAAAAGCCGTCGCTGTGACTGGCCTTGTTAAATTCCATCTTTCCGGAATCCGTCCATATACATCACTTCGGAATGGCCACCGTTTCTTGCTCTGCAAACCTTGGCGCCTTTTTCAACAATTACCGATACAGAATTAGCGCCATACAGGGACGGAAGAATAAAGTCTTGATCCGCGTATCTCACGTTATGCATCATTCTAACGTTCACATTGTCATAGTTATCTTTTGCGCCCTCAACCCACGTGTTGATCTCTGCCTGTGTAGCAGGCTTGGTCTTCTCCATGAACTGCGAGTAGATTAGGCTCTCGTATTCGATCATTTTTTGGCGAAGATCATTTACTTCATGCTTGAGGTGAAAGAGCTCCCCTTCGGCACGGCGAAATTCTTGACTCACCTCTTGGTTGTTCTGGAAGTCTCCACGCACCCAGCCCACAGCTGGGTAATTGTCCACAGCTTGATGGAGACTTGTCATAGCTTGATAACCAAGCTGATCCTTGTTGTTCCAAAATTTTACGACGCGCCCGTTAGATGCCTTACCCCGAAAGGCATCTAACTTTTCCCTCAATTGCGGGTCTTCATCAAGAACTTTGGCGGGAAAATTACCTGGGGATTCGTGCACGAATGCCAGTACGACTTTCCCTTTCTCGATGGCGTAATCGTACTCTTTCTCCGTATAACTAATTCCATCGTAACTATTCAGCACCATCTTCAAGATGCGAGCGCTTTTCAATCAAAAAGTCCGGCCAGTTAT
>NZ_JBDLLG010000004.1:0-193142 GCF_039822625.1 Marinimicrobium locisalis | reverse complement strand
AAGCCACCTGGGGTGGGTCAAAATTATTGGCCAGAGGTGGGTCAGTTTAGATGGCCATTAACAACCCGATAACCGGGAAAGAGAAGACCAATGTGTATTATGGTCGAGGGTATGTCCAGCTTACTTGGGATTACAATTACAGGAACATTGGGGAGAGGCTGGGCCTGGGGAATTCTCTCTACCTAAACCCCGATGATGCCCTGAAGCCGGACATAGCTTATAAGATTATGTCTCTCGGCATGAGAGAGGGAATTTTTGCCAATGCCAGTTTGGCGCAGTTTTTGTCAGGGAAACGAACTGATTATGTGGGCGCTCGGAGGATTATCAACGGGAGTGACCATGCAGAAGAGATTGCAGAAGAAGCCCGTCAGTTCGAGGATCTCCTTTTCGCCTCGTCTGCTCAGAAATTGTTTCGATTGATGCCGACTAACAGGTTTGTCCACTATGCTTAATTGCCAATACGTCTGTATTTTGTTGATGGCACTCGTTGTTCCGGCGTGTGCCGGTAACGAGAAAACTCCTGTTCAGCCTGAAAAAACGGCTTTGACGGCAGGAACCGATTCAGCAAGTAGCTCATCCGGGACTTCCGCCCAGACTCTGCCAGAGCGCTGGGAAGCACTCACCCATAGTGAGTGGCTGGACGTCTTAGATATCGCGAGTTGTGAAGCTGAGAATCAAGGCAGTGAGGCTCGCCGAAAGAACTGGGTTCGTTTAGACGCCAATACACAGCTACTCCTTCTGACCTGTGCGCTTGGAGCCTACCAAGATGCCTTTCATGTCTACACGGTCGATGCTGAAGATAAAACGGTGGCCCCTGTTATGTTGACACTTCCTAAGGACGAAGACGGCTCGGAGGAGGGCGGAACCCTAATTAGGGGAACGCTGTATAAAGGCGATCAAGGCAACGTTGTGGAGCTGTTGCATTTGTCCGCTGCCACCGGCGCTTGTGGATGGCGCGCGCTCTATTCGATTGATGACGTTAAACGTGGTGGCCTGGTAAAGCCAGAGCAGGCTTTCGGTGACGATGATTGCTACAATGGTGTGACAGTGGAAAATTGGCCTCGGATGGAGCCAGAGGGCATTGAATAACAGGCCTCAATCAGTTGACAAGACGAATCTAATAGGGCCTGCTATTTTTTCTCTTCTATTTGCTGTTGAAGGTAGGAGTTGGCTCGTTCTAGATCTTGCATTGAGGTCCCGGAGATTATTTTCGCGACTTGTATATTGTTGCAAAATGACTTCTCTTTTCCCCAATAGCTTGTATGCATTTTTGTGGTGGATATTTTGTCTAAAAGGCCGCACTTTACGTAGCCATTATTTTTGGCTTCATAGTGCCAGTAATAGCTTATGCCGACACCGCCGATTGGGATGGTTATTATTCCAATGAGGACGATCCAGTTGCAGATCGGCATTAGTTTTTTGTATAACGTCTCTCTGTAGAGAATCGCGTAGAGGGCCATTGAGCAAAGAAATAGCCCAGCTCCAATAATGATGGTGCCAGGAAGGTAGCTGTGGAACGTTTTAATGACGATGAGGGGTGTACCGTTTTCAATTGCCTCGCTTTGTGAGGTTGCGTCGCTTACTAGGCTAAACGACGCGTACAGCGTTCCGGCAACGGATAGGATGGCCATGGTGGTTACCACAGCTAATTTCTTTATTAAAAAAGCCATGAAGGATTTAACCCATTCTTTATGGCCTTGAGCTGTTATCTACTATGACGGCGTGTCCGGATTGTGGCGGGTAAATCATTAACTATCTCCTTGTTTCGTTTGGATCGTTGTCGATAATAATACCTAAAGTTAGCACTTTACTGCAACCCTCAACAGGGTTCCCGCTCAAAGAAACTTCTGCCATGTGAGCTAGTTCACAGTTTTTATTTTGCCATGCTGACCGCGTGGGGCGGGGCTCTCCGCTTGGGCTCCTCATCACGAAAGGCGGTTACACCGGATATGGTCGGAGTATCTCCCTCTCGAATGAATTTGACATCGAGTGAGCTATAAAGGAACGTGGAGCGTACACATCTAGCGCCGTTGAGTTCTTGGGCGACAATGGCGGCGCGTTAAACTCGCGCCCGGTCCGAGCTGGGAAATACGTCTATACTTTTTAATCTCACTACTCAATAGTGGTCAGAATTTGGGGGGCAGGAGATCGTCACCTCAACCCAGAACAATGGCGAGCTTTACGGAGCGATAGGTAAGCGAGCGCCCGTTTATTATCAACGCAAAAGGAGAGCCCCACATGTCCAAATCAGAAGAAACTCCCACACCGAATGACGTTTCAGGCTGGATCGATCCGACGATGGATTCGGTTAAAGGTACTGAGACGCCAAAAGACCCCAACAAGGGCTATATCGCGCTTTTGGGCTGGAGCGTCAATGCCATTAAGGCCGCGCAAAAGTTTGACCGCCGCTACGTGGTCGTTGCCCCAGACTGGGCGGCTGACTTTTGCGAAGCCAACAAGATTCCTTACATCCCCTGGGATTTTGTGCGCCTGAATGATCGTTCCCTGGAAATTGCGGAAACGCTCAAGGCCAGAGGTGTTGATGTGGCCGTACCACTGTTTGAGGAAACCGTCGAATGGTCGGGGGCGATTAACTCCGTGCTTATGAATAACCCACGGATGTACGGCCAGTCGATCCTGTTTCGGGATAAGGCCCTTATGAAGCGCCGCGCCCAGCTGGGCGGTATTCGTGTGGGGATCTTCGAGGAAGCCCACGAGAAGGACGATATCATTCGCTTTATGAAGCGTGTGAACCAGACATTGCTCAAGCTTGACGGTGACCCGGATGACCCGATTCACGTTAAGGCGTTCGATAAAGCCGGCTGCCTGGGGCACCGGATGATTCGCAAAATCGAGGAAATTGACAGTATCCCGGCCGAAGAGTATCCGTTGTTGATGGAAAGCCACCTGGACGGGTGGGAGTTCGCCGTGGAGGCCTGGATTCACGAGGGCGAGATCAAGTTTCTCAATATCTCCGAGTACGTGACATTGGGCTATTCGGTGTTTGTTCCCGCCACAAGGGAGCTTGAAAGCTGGCGCAATGCGATTACCCAGCAGATTAAGAAGCTGATTAAGACGTTCGACATTCAGTTCGGGCTTATTCATCCCGAGTATTTTGTGGCCTCGGATGGTGAGATGTACTTCGGCGAGGTGGCCTATCGCCCGCCGGGCTTTAAAGCCTTCGAGCTTATTGAGCGCGCTTATGGTTTCAGTGCCTATCAAGCCTCGATGCTGGTCTTTGACCCCAAAAGCACCAAAGAGGAAGTCGAAGCATTTTTCCCCAAAGAGGTGGAGGATGCGAAAGGCTATGCGGGTTGCTTTGGCGTTTATCCACGGCGGCGCGTGGTCAGCAAGTTGGAGATGCCCAAGGAGACCACCGAGCATCCTTACTTCGAATCCCACGAGCTGATGGAACCCACCGAAGAAACCGTGCCGGACCGCTCGGCCTTCGGTACTCACTGGGGCCTGCTGTTCTTCTTCGGTGATGATCCGATCACAATGCGGGATCTACTGAAACGCCAGGAAGAGCTGGACTTCTACGTCTAACGGCGCCTTCTATACCGTATCGTAGTGAGGCGAAACCGGAAAAGGCAGGACAATTAAGTCCTGCCTTTTTCATTTCTGGCCGCCTTAGCCCCGTCCACTCGCGCGCAAGCGGCGGTCCACCCAGGCATGGTAACAGCGGGAGATGAGTGCTCGAATGCCGGGTAGCCCGATCAGCCATGCGAGGGGGCGCAACAGCCAAGTCCGCCGCATCAGCAGAATGTAGGCATCCAGCTCCCGGTGAATGTTTCCGTGGGCATCCCGCACATGGAGTTCGCGCAACGCCTTTTCAGGGTCTATTCCCACTTTTTTCAGCTCTTCATCGCGGCCGGTGATATCGAACCACTGGACGGTCTCGCCCGCTTTGCCCGCTATGCGTTCGTAGCGCTTTCGATCGGCCACGCAGCGGGGGCAGGCGCCATCGTAGTAAACAATTAGGTTGCCTTCGGAATTGCTCATGGTAGGAACCTGCCTGTTGTTGAACCACCATGCTACCGTTACTGGATAGGGTAGCAGGTGGTTTCCGGTTCTACAGTGGCCCCGGCGGTGCCTGAGCGAAAAGTCATCTTTGTGGCCTTGCCGACATCGAGGCCCTTTTGGGCCCAGGTCTGAGCTTTTTCGGGTGTCGTCTCGCAGCTCTCGGGGCTGACTGTTTCTCCGGTCGGTTTGTAGTAACTTAAGGATTCACCTGAGAACTCTGGGGTTCTGACATACGCGGTGCGAAAGTGCTTTTTCGCCTCTGTAAGGTCGATAAGTTCAATCTCCCGGCTGTCCGCGCCCGTACCGTGGTCCAGAACCAGATAGTGATTCCACACGCCGGCGAAGAGGGTTTCACCGGTGAGTGTGGCCCGGTGAGCGGTGGCTCCGTTACACGCATTGCCGGTATAAACACGAAGCTCTGACTCCGCGCTCTTCCTTTTCTTTTGAACTGTAAAACCGTCGATACGAACGCAGTTGCGGGCAATGAATTCTCCTTGCGGCATACCGGAGAACAAGGGTTCAAAAGTGTCCGGTGCTTCTACACTGCAAGATAATAAGGCACTCAGTATTACGCCTGAAAAAATCCACTCCAATGAACGTTTCGGGGTGTGTGGTTTCATGCGAACTCCTTTTTGAACGTCTGCTTCTAGAAATTGTAGCATTTCCGTCAGACTTATTGCCTACCACAAAGGCTGTGATTTGCGCCCCAGCGTCGCTCTCAAACGGCATTTTCTCCATGGCGTCGCGCACAGCCTGCTAAGGCGTCTCAATAATTCTTACGGTCTCGGTAGCCGAGCGGGCGAACGTCTCCGGGTGGTACATCTCCTCCACTTTTGCGGGCGGCACCACGAACTCCCCGGGGGTGGTGGCCAGGGCGGTGTATTCATAGTCGTAGACGCCGGCCTCCACCTCGGAGCTGAAGGCTTCGGCCCGATCGTCTCTCAACTGCTGGTGCTGATACCAGTGTGGGTGCCAGAAGCCCGGCCGTGTCTGGTTTATGCCCCGTGCGCGGTCGGGCGTTTGGGCCGTGGTTGCCAGGGCGGGGTTCAACGCTTCGAAGCCCGCCGGTAGCCGGTCGGTCAGGGCCACATGGTGACGTCGGGCAGGTAGGGTGATGGTGAGTCTGACCCGCACGGCGGCACCGGCCTTGACTTCCCAAGTGCCGTCTTTGGCCTGGGTGACGTCGCTCGGGTCATTGATGGCCTCATAGTGCCGCTCCACCTGAAACCCGTGCCGTGCCGCTTCCAGCCGCAGGCTCTCCGGGGCGTATTCCATTCCCAGGCGATAGTAAAGGCGACCTTGGCCCTGGTGCTGCAGGGCCACGGTGGGCGCGCTGTCGCCACTTTGCAGCTCACTCATTGGCACCCGATGGGTGTTCGTTTGGGCCTCGCGGCCCTGGTAGCGATGCTCCCCCAGGAACTGTTCGCCCAGCCACGCACGCGCCGTGAGGTTGGGAACGTCTGTCTCGCGGGCCAGGAAGTAGCGTTTGAGCGCCAGGAGCGCGAACACGTTTTCCTGGGTGTTGCCCCAGTGGCCGTCGCGACGGTCATTGAGCAGGCCCCGTGAGAGCTTTTCAATCAGGTCGCTCTTGGGGTGGGCGGTGAGCAGCGCTTCTAGTACCACCGCGTCGGTGCGGCGGCTGCCGTGCAGTACCCAATGGCCGCCGCCGTCATTGTAATCTTCCACGAAGGACGCGGTGGCGGCGGTTTCCCGAAGTTGGTTGTTAAGCCGACGGAGTAGCTCTACGCGCATGGCTTCCGCCGGCTTGTGGTCCGCGACCGTGCTCAGCAACCACCCCATGGCTTCGATCCCCAGGGCTTTTTCTTCGGTGCGCTCAAAAAGCTCAATAGCGGCCTGGGCGATGGATTCACCGGCGAGCGACCGAACATATAAGCTGTAAGCCTTAACGCTGTTGGCCGGTCGAGTTTCCATGTTTTTGGGTAGGTTGTCCCCCGCCTTTTGGGTGTAGGCCAAAGCGTCTTTGAGCAGGGGCTCGGGCACGTCATAACCGGCCTCTCGGGCGCGAAGCAACGCGTGGGTAATGTGCACGGACAGATACGCTTGGGAGTCCCCATTGCGAGTCCAGAACCCCCAGCCCCCGTCCCGGTTTTGCAGCTCTTCCAGCCGGGTGAGAATATCCCGAGCGCTTTTTTCGATCTCGGCTTTGTCCGGTAAACCCTCGGCGTGAAACGCTTGAAGCAAATCTTCCAAGGCCGTCATGGCCATTAGTCGCGATGCGATTTGCTCTGAGCAGCCGTAGGGGTATTTCATCAGGTACAGGAACGCATCGCTCAGGGACTGAAACTGCGTATTGCTAGTGGTCAGGCTCAGACCCCCAAAGTCGGGGTAGACATTCTCCGGCACCGACACTTGTAGGAACTCGTTGCCCCCGGTGAGGCTGCCGTATTGGGCAAAGGCCTCATCCGTGGCCGGCCGCTGCACGGGCAGAGAAACTTCCGCCGCGTCCTCATGGCGGCCGGACTTCACGATAACCTGTACCGTCGCATCGCCCACCTGCATGGGCTCGGCGGTAAAGCGCACCTCCTTTCGGTCCTTGGCGGGAATGGTGAGCCGCCGACCTTGAGCGCCGGTCAGCGTCAAGTTGCTCGCTCGGGCGGCCAGCTCGACGGTCATCGGTTTATCCGTGGTGTTCTGCACCACCACCGGCAGCTCGGCTTTGTCTCCCAGGTTGAGAAACCGGGGCAGGGACGGGCGAACCATCAGGGGCAGGCCGGCCTCAATCTGCGCCTCTCCCGTGCCGAACTGTTGTTCGGTGTGGGCAACGCCGATGAGGCGATAGCGGGTTAGGTTGTCGGGCAGTTCAAACGACACCTTTGCCTTGCCCTGTTGGTCCAGCTTGACGGTGGACTCGAACGTGGCCAAAGCGCTGAAGTTGGAGCGTACAGCGGTGGTGGATTGAGGGGCGTCAGCGGGGGTTGCCGCCTCATATCGCGTTTGAATGTCGGCGCTCATTCGTGCTTCTTCCAGGCGTTCGGGAGGCGGAGTGGCTGATAATGTGATGGACTGGTTCCGTGAATGATATTCGGTGACACCGTCCGCTATCCTGGTGTAGAAGGCGTTTAGCGGTGAGGGCAGCTCGTAATCCGCAAGGTCTAGCACGGATTGATCAACCGCGTAGAACGTCAGCTCTGCACCGCTAGCGGCGGCCCCGTTTAAGTTGGTGACCGTAACGGCGACGCTAGCGGTTTCTCCCGGTTTAAGAGACGGCGTTTTGGGCCGTACATTGACGGTTAGCTTCCGGCTGTCGGTGCTGACCGGAAGGGTAAGCTCGTTGAAAGCGTGTTGAGGGAGCTGCTCACCCTCGGCTGACCTTCCAAGAGCTTCGGCAGTAACGGTTAACGCTGGGACAGAGGTTTCCTTAATGGGAATATCCAGCGTATAGAGCCCCTCGTCCAACCGTTGGTATTGCAACTCAACCAGTCCCTGCCGTTGTACGGTCAGCAAGGCGTCGGCGGGCGCAAACGGGGTCTGAATCTGAATGCGAGCGGTATCTCCCGGAGAGTACTCTTCCTTACCCGGGATCAGCTGGATTTCGGGCTCTTCCTTGGGGGAGGGAAACCCTTCCCCTGAATCACCGGCGACCCAGACGGTCAGTTGCGTTCGGTTCTCTCGACCTTCTTTATCGCTAATGGTGGCGGTTACCCGGTAGTTGCCGCTTTTCTTCGGTACAAATTCACAACCAGAGTGTTCCCCGCTGGGTTTGCACGGAGTAACACCTTGCGCCACCCAGTCACCGTCGTCCCACTCCAGGCGCTCGACTATAATATCCGGGGTTCCTGCCTTAACGGTTTGGCCGTCAATACCGACAGCCACCCATTGGATGGCGACGGATTCATCGACCTTGGAGAAGAACGTTGGGGTACGAAGCCCGACGTAGACGTTACCGGGGTGAACCAGTATCTCGCCTGCCGCGCTCCACTGTTGGCGGTTGACGTCTGAGACGTTGGCCGTGGCTTTTAGACGGTGGGTGTAAAAAAGCTCAGAAAAATCGAAATCCGACCCGGGTGCCAGCACCAATTGATGTTCGCCGGAGGCGTTGGTTTGTCCGCTGACGGAGCGCTCCCATACCACTTTCTGCGGCGCGGGCCATACACTTCTTGCCCATACTGGTTGCCAGCGTCCGAATCGGTAGCCGGGCCAACCGGGAGGGGCATAGTGGGTGCTCCTCAAGTTGAGTCGACACTCAACCGGCGCGTTGGGCAAGGGGCCGCCAGCGTAGTAGTTTGCACTGGTGGTGGCACTTAGAGACTGGCCGGGCAAGAAATCATCGGTGCTGAACTCGAGGTGGACTTGATATTCCGGGCGGCGGAATTCTTCGATGGCGAAGCGGTGGGAACCCCCGAACTGGTCAACTTCTTTTTCGCCTTTGAACAGAGTAAACGCGAGCTCCCCAAACCCTGACGAGGCCTTTTTGGGTATCGACACCGCGATGTCGAAGCTGCCGTTCTCGCTGATACGCGTTTTGTCGGTTGCCAGCTCATTTGATTGCCCATCATAGACGGTCCACTCAATGTGCGTAATCTCCTCCGGGTAGCGAATGTCGCCGTCAGTGCCCCATTGCCGGTGGCGTACTAGCCCTTTGAAGTGAGCGGTTTCTCTCGGCTGGTAGAGCTGACGGTCGGTAAAGACAAAGGTTGGGTATCGATAGTAGCCGCGGTCATGGGTTGCGGAGGTGTAATGGGAGTGGTCTGGAAACAGGGCATGATCCAGCTCATTGATGACTTCAAGCGGCGCCCGGTTCTCCGGTTCGCCAACCGGTAGTTCGGCTAACCCCTTGGGGTTCGTTTCGCCAGACTGTTTCCCAGCGCTAACCTTGGCTCCGTTCACGGGGCGGCCGCTTTCCAGTTCGGTCACCCAGGCGGTGAACTGGTTGTGTTCTGCATAGGTGCTTACCCCCAGGTTGGTGACTTGAATCCAGGTTCCGGCGGCGTTGAAGTGGCTTTCCGTATATCGGTCTGGCGGTGTCTTGATATCTGGTGAGCTAATAAACAGCACGAGGTGGCCAAAACCGGCCTCGTTTAATGCCTTTTTTAGCGAAAGGTTGGTTTGGTCATAGGGCTTGGAGGTGTTCTGTACCTTGATGGCACGCTCTTCTACCAGCTCGCCGGGCTTGCGCAGTGCCGCTTGCTCGTCATTTCGGAGGTATTGCCGACGATAATCCAGAAACGTTTGCCAGTCCTTCGGTTTAACGTGGCGAATTTCTACATTCAGTTGCTTAATGCCACGGCTTATGATCGGCACGCTTGCATGGGCACCCGGCAATGTGATGAACGTATCGCCCGGCAAGCTGAACCCGGGCGGATAATCGCCCACTTTCACGCGGGTGGTTAGATCATTTTCCAGCACCCGACCGAAACGGTCTTCCGTGCCGGCTTTTAACCTCAAGGTGTATTCGGTGTTGGGTGTAAATGAACCTCGCAGGTAAAAGCGGTTGCCATGGTGGTTAATGTTCAGGTCTTCCACCTCGGGCGAAATAGTGAACAAGGACTCGTCCCAGTCCTCGGCCAATCCATGGCTCAGGCCGACGGAAATGCCGCTGTCCGGGTGGCAGGCATCGCCGTGACCACAGTGAATGTTGGTGAGCTGTAACGGGCCCGCGGTTCTAAAGCTATGGCTTTGAGCGCCAGGTGTGGCTCGGTGGCCGTGTTTTGCCGAGGCACCGGCTTTTAGTTCTAGAGTGAACCGTTGGCTCCAGGGCAGCGGGTCTTTGGGCGTGACGGCAACCCAGTGCTGCTCTTGCAGTGAATCAATAACGTGCTTGGGGTGCTCCTCCTCAAGCGCGGCGTTGTCGGCCTGGGTTAAGGCATATGTCTCCCCGTTGGCTTGCAGTACCAGGTGGTCCATCAGTGAGCTTGGCTCGACGGCTTGGTTGAAGACCAGAATCAGCACCGGCTGATTGGAGGTGGGGGTTCTGGCGTCGGGGTGAAACGCCGTGACTTGCAGGGGGGCGGTGGCGAATTGCCACTCTCTTGGCTCGCTGAGTTTTTGGCCGTTGGCGGAGGTTATGTCTTTCGCGACCCTCACGGTGTATTCCGTGGCCATGGGCAGCGCCTCGGCGGTGGGCTCAAAGACCAGGCTCTTGGTGTCCAGCCAGCGCCATTCGCCCTCCACTTTCGGGCGAATGGCGATTGGGAGGGGTTTATCCTGGGCGTCGGCATGGCGACCGACAGGGATCATCGGTTCGGAAAAGGTGATGCTGATCATGGCCGCCCGCTCCACTTCGCCCTGGGGAGCAAAGCGTACAATCTCTGGCGCTTGGGCGGGGCCGGCCTCTGGTGCGTCGGTTTCGGGAAAAGCCGGTTTGGTGGCTTTTTCGGTTGAGGGCGGAGGCGGCGTGTCGCTCTGGACCGTTTTGTCGGTGCTGGCGCCTGAAGTTTCCATCGGCGGGAGCTGGTTGAGTAGCGCGTCGGTCTCCTGCGGCGTGAGGGCCTCCGAGGTATCGGTTTCGGTTCGCTGGCAACCGCTAAGCGCGAGGCTGAATAATGCCGGGATGAGTAGTACCGTTAAAGATCGAAGACTCCATACAGAGACGACTCGCTTCATGCCCCGCTCCTTTTTATCAATGATCAGTCGTGTCGTTGTTGGCGTTGTGCTGGTCTGTAAGGATACACTGAGCGTAGACAATTTGGAGTCACAGCCGGTTCAAAGGGGAGAATATGCGCTTTTTTCTACTTTTTTTATTGATGTCACAGGCGGTACTGCTGGGTTGCAGCCAGGACTCTCCGTCCTCTCGGCAGTCTGGAGAGGGGGTGATCTTACCCGGCGCCAAGTCCAGTTATGTAGAGAAGGGTGACATTAAAGCGCTGAAAAAACGGGGACAGTTGCGAATAGTGGTCCATCAGTATGCGGACAATTATCTGCCCCGAGCCGGTTACCCTCTGGATCTCGAGCGTGAAATGGCTCAACGGTTTGCTCGGGAGCAAGGGATGGAGCCCGTGCTGGTCCCCGTCACCTCTTACGGTGATTTGCTGACGGCCTTGTTGGAAGGCAAGGGCGATGTGGTCGCGGCCAACTTGACAGTGACCGAGTCGCGCTCGGAGCGTGCCGCCTTTACGTTGAGCATCGACCAAACGCGGGAAGTGATTGTTGGTCAGGCGAGCGGTCCGAGGGTAAAGGAGGTGGCCGGCCTTAAAGGGCATTCGGTGGGCGTGATGCGCGGGACTAGCTTCTGGGAGCTGGCGCAAGAGCGCTTGGCTGATCAGGAGGGCGTCGAGATTGTGCCCTTGGAGTCGACACTGACCAGTGATGACGTGCTGGATGGATTGGTCAACGGCCAATATGACTTCGCACTCCAGGACAGCAATGTGATGGAGATCGTGCGTACTTATCGAGACGACGTGCAAACCCGCTTTGCCTTGGGGGAGCGGCGTCCGCTGGCTTGGGCCGTGCGCCCGGACAACCCGGACCTGCTGGTCGCGTTAAACCGTTTTCTGACCCGTGAACGCTTGACCCGCTCGGACGTTGACGACCACACCGAAGACTTACAAGGTATTCTCGAACGCAAAGTGCTGCGGGTGATTACGCGCAATAACGCCGCCACCTATTATTTGTACCGCGGTAAGCTGGTAGGTTTTGAGTACGAGCTGGCGAAACGCTTCGCCGACAGCTTGGGCGTGCGCCTGCAAATGGTGGTGCCCGACAGTCACGATGAAATGATCCCCATGCTTCGGGAAGGCAAGGGAGACCTTGTGGCTGCGTTTATGACCCGTACCGACGACCGCGCCGAAGAGGTAGCGTTTTCCCGCCCCTATCATTATGCGACGGAAACCGTCGTGGGGCAGGCCAGAGAAACCGAGCTGGAGAGCGCCGAAGCGCTCGCGGGCCGCACCCTACATTTACGGCGCTCCAGCAGCTACTGGGATACCGCCGAAGCGTTGCGCAAAAAGGGTATTGATGTGGAGCTGGAAGCCGTGCCGGACACTATGGAAACCGAGCAAATCATCGATCGGGTGGCGGACGGTGACTTTGATTTGACCATAGCGGACAGTCACATTCTGCGGTCCGAGCTGACCTGGAGAGATGATGTAACCGGGCTGCTCTCTCTGGGTGAACCCATCAGCCACTCCTGGGCGGTGCGACAGAACAACCCTCGGTTGCTCGAAGCGATCAATAGCTTTTGGAATAAGGAGTACCGAGGGCTGCACTACAACATTTTTTATAAGCGGTATTTTGAAGACCACTCCCGCATCAAAGCTCATCGCGAAGGCCGCGTGGACCTGGGCGAGGGGAAAGGTTTGTCCCGGTGGGATGATCTCGCCAAGGCCTATGGCGAGCAGTATGATTTTGACTGGCGCTTGATCCTGGCGCAAATGTACCAGGAAAGTGAGTTCGACCCGGATGCCGTCTCCTGGGTGGGGGCCGAAGGGTTAATGCAGGTTATGCCCCGTACCGCCAAGGAGCTGGGACTGTACCCGATGGATAACCCGAAAATCAGCGTGCATGCCGGCGTGAAATACATGGAATGGCTGCGTTATCGCTTCCCCGAACGGCTACCGGTTGAACAACAGATGTGGTTCTCCCTGGCCGCCTACAACGCCGGAGTGGGCCATGTGCGCGACGCCCGACGCCTGGCTGACCAAAAGGGCTGGGACCCGGACCAGTGGTTTAACCACGTCGAGCGGGCCATGTTGTTGCTCTCGCAGAAAAAGTATTATCAGCACGCCCGCTTCGGGTTTGTGCGGGGGCAGGAGCCGGTGAACTACGTCCGCCATATCCGGGACCGTTACCGGGCCTATGTCCGCCTGACCGAAGAGTAACCCCGAGGCGGTCACCCCTTTGGGTATCCCCTAGGGGCGCTGTCCTTGCCAGAGTAGGTAGGGGCGAACGGGCGCGTTGACTTTGACGCGTCGCTCGCCTACATTGCGCTCCATCGACACACGGTGCCCTGAGCCCCCGGACGCAAGTCCGGAGCGCTGAATGGGTTAAACGGGAAGTCTGGACAATCCAGCGCTGCCCCCGCAACGGTGATCAAGGTTCGTTCTTCAAGAGCCTTGTCAGCCCGATACCGGCCGTTTGTCGCCGGCGCCACCCCTTGGGGCGGCGTCCTGAGATGGAGCGGAGGGCTACCATCCGGCAATTGTTCCCGCGCTGTGGGCCCACGCCCCGGCCGAGTCGTTTTGCTACTCCTCCCTCCCCGTGTTCGATTCTTAACATAGGGGAACGACTGTGTTTAAACCGTCTTTTCTGTCGGCAGCCATTATCGCTGTCAGCACCGCCGCGCCCGTAATGGCGCAAACCCTCGAAACCACGCCGGTCACCGGCGAAGCCCCCGATCAAACTCTGGTGGTGGTTGCCTCCCGTACGGAAATGCCGCTGCGCCAGGTCGGCAGCTCGGTCTCGGTATTGGATGAACAGGCATTGAAAACTCTGGGTACGCCCTCCCTGGCCGATGCGCTGCGCACGCTTCCATCGGTGGCCATCAGTAATACCGGAGGCATGGGCAAGGCCAGCTCAATCCGCATTCGCGGCGAGGAAGGGCATCGCACTTTGGTCCGCATCGATGGCGTGGATATTTCTGACCCCACCACCACTCAGCCCAGCGCCCAGGTTCAGCACCTTTTGAACAGCAACATCGCGCGGGTGGAGCTGCTGCGCGGCCCCCAGGGCATGATGTACGGCGCCGACGCCGGGGGCGTGCTCAATATCACTACTGACCAAGTCACCCAGGGCCGCAAGGCCGGGGTCAGCCTGGAAGCGGGCCGTTACGACAGCCGCAAAAACTCGGGCTTTATCGGTGGCGGTGGCGAGCGGGGGGACTTCTACCTCTCCGCCGCTCAGGTCGACACCGATGGCTTTAATGCGTTTCATCAGGAAAACCCGGGGGAAGAGACGCTAACCGACGATGATGGTTATGAGAACACCACTGTACACGCCAGAGGTGGCTGGAATATCGACCCGCAGCTGCGAGCTCAGCTGGTAGTTCGGGATACCGATTCAACCACCGAAATCGATCGCTGTGGTTTTCCCACCATTAACGACTGCGTCGGCTACTTTGATCAACAAAACCTGCGGGGCAGCCTTACACACAGTACCACTGAGGGTGAGAATACTCTGGCCTACTCCCAAACCGATGTGGAGCGCGCCAATTACGCCGGCGGTGAAGTCTCTTACGACACCGAAGGCTCTATTGCCAAGTGGGAGCTGAATGGCAATGTGACGTTGAGCGAAACGCACTCTCTGGTCTACGGCGCCGAACACCGTCAGGATGAGGTGAACGAACTGGGACGGGAACAGCAGGGCGCTTACTTGGAGTATCAGGGCGCCTATGCCGAACGGGTATACCTGACGGCGGGTATTCGGCAGGACGACAACGAAGACTTCGGCGGCCATACCAGCTACCGTGTCAGCGCGGCTTACCTGTTTCCCAAGCTCAGTCACGGCGTGGTGAAGCTCAAGTCCAGCGTGGGGACCGGCTTCCGTGCTCCCAGCCTGTTTGAAATCGACTATAACCGCTCGCAAAACAATACTGACCTGGCGCCGTTGAATCAGGAAGAAAGCCTGGGTATGGATGTGGGCATCGAATACCTGGGAGACGAAGGCGTCCATCTTGAAGCTGTTCTGTTCGACCAGACCATTGACCACGAAATCTACTTTGATCTGGTCAGCTATTCCGGTTATCTGCAAAGTGAGCAAAGCAGTGAGTCCCGCGGTCTGGAATTGATTGGCCAGTGGCCCCTGTCCGACCGGTGGCAATTAAACAGTAACTACACCTATGTGGATGCCGAGGCCGAGGATGGCAGCCCCCGTTCGCGCCAGCCCAAGCATCTCGCTAACATAGGTTTGCGCTATACACCGACATCCGACTGGACCATCGCCCTCGACTGGCGCACCGCTCGGGACCGCTACGAAGGCGACGTCCAGCTCGATGACTACCAAGTGTTGAATGCCAACGTCCGCTACCAGGTGCTCGAGGGTATCGTGGTCTACGTGCGGGGCGAAAACGTTTTGGATGAAGACTACGTGGAAGTGCCGAGCTACGACAGCAACAACAATTTGACCGGTTACTACAACACCTCCGGCGCCGCCGGTTACGCCGGAGTGGAATTCACTTTCTAAATAAAGGCCCAACCCATGAGCGATGACGATCAAAAAGCCCAGCGGCATAAAGCCGTCATGCAGAAACAGAAAACCAAAGTGGATGCTCGCATTGCCGAAGCCCAGCAGGAGCAGGGCATCGCGCTGCTACTGACCGGCAACGGCAAGGGCAAATCCAGCTCCGCCTTTGGCATGGTGATGCGCGCGCTGGGTTATGGCCAGAAAGTGGGCGTGGTCCAGTTCATAAAAGGTGAGCAGCTCTCCGGGGAAGAACTCTATGTGCGGGATCACTGCCCGCAGGTGACCTTCTACCAGATGGGCACGGGGTTTACCTGGAATACCCAGGACCGCAGCGGTGATATTGCGGCGGCCGAGCGTACCTGGGCGCAAGCCGAGGCCATGCTGAAAGATCCGGCCTACCAACTGGTGGTAGTGGATGAGCTGACCTACATGATTGCCTACAAATACCTGGACGAAGAAAAAGTATTGGAGGTTATTAAGAACCGCCCGAGCGAGCAGAGCGTGGTGGTTACCGGCCGGGGTGGCGGTAGCGCGCTGCAGGAGCTGATGGATACTGTCTCCGAAGTGAAAGACGTCAAGCATGCTTTCCGCGCGGGCATCAAGGCTCGCAAGGGTGTGGACTACTGAGTCGTGGCCACCTTGATGGTGCAGGGTACCACCTCCGACGCCGGTAAGAGCACGCTGGTGGCGGGCCTGTGTCGCCTGTTGGCGCGCACCGGCGGGTCGGTGGCGCCGTTCAAGCCGCAGAACATGGCACTGAACAGTGCGGTAACGGTGGACGGCGGTGAGATCGGCCGGTCCACGGCGCTACAGGCGCGGGCCGCCTACCTGGACCCGCACACCGAGATGAATCCGGTTTTGCTTAAGCCCAACAGCGATACCGGTGCGCAGGTAATTGTTCAGGGCCACGCCCTATCGACTATGGAAGCCGGCGCCTACCACGGCTACAAGCAACGAGCCCTGGAGGCCGTGCGGCTTTCCCACAAACGTTTGAGCGAACACTTTTCGGCGGTGATTGCCGAAGGAGCGGGCAGCCCGGCGGAAATCAATCTGCGCGAGAACGACATCGCCAACATGGGTTTTGCCGAGGCGGTGGACTGCCCGGTGATTCTTGTGGCGGATATCGATAAAGGCGGTGTCTTTGCCCATCTGGTGGGCACGCTGGAGTTATTGTCCGAGTCCGAGCGGGCACGGGTGGAAGGTTTTGTGATCAACCGCTTTCGGGGGGATCTGGCGTTGTTGCAACCCGGACTGGATTGGCTGGAGCGCAAGACCGGCAAGCCGGTGTTGGGCGTTTTACCTTACCTGCGTGAGCTTTATCTGGATGCCGAAGATGCCCTCACCGACAGCGCCCCCAAGGCCGACGCCCGGTTGCGGGTGGCGGTGCCGGTGTTTTCCCGAATCAGCAATCACACCGATTTCGATAGCCTGCGTTTGAACCCCGAGGTGGAACTGCTTTGGGTCCAGCCCGGCGAGCGCTTGCCCGCCTGTGACTGGGTTATTCTGCCCGGCAGCAAGAGCGTGCGGCGGGACTTGGACCTGCTGCGCGACAGCCGTTGGGATGAGGACTTGCAGCGGCACTTGCGCTACGGCGGAAAGGTCCTGGGCCTTTGCGGCGGCTATCAGATGCTGGGCCAGCGCATTGCCGACCCCCATGGCGTGGAAGGCCAGCGCGGGGAGAGCCGCGGCTTGGGTTTTTTGCCCTTTGAAACCGTGTTGGAGCCGGGCAAACAGCTTCACAATGTTTCTGGCCGGTTGGCCTTTCCCGGTGGCGCCGATGCTGAGTTTGCCGGCTATGAAATTCACTGTGGCCGCTCCCGTGGCGAGGCGCTCCGGCGACCTCTGTTAACCCTCTCTTCCGGTGAGCCCGAAGGCGCCATCAGCGATGACGGGCAAGTGATCGGCACCTATGTGCACGGTATTCTGGATCAACCCGCGGTGCAGAAAGCCCTGTTTCACTGGGTCGGTGTCGCGACCGGTTCGACGGTGTCCATTGCCGAGCGGCGTGAACAGTCTCTGGATCGGTTGGCGGACACCTTGGCCGAGCACCTCGAGCCCGACTGGCTGCAGCGCTGGCACCGCGCGGCCGGATCCCATCAGGCGAAGGTAAGTTGAAATGGTGATTCCGGCACAGCAACGGGCGCGCCGGCGCCGCCAGGGCACCATTGGCCTATCTGTGGGCCTGGTGGTCAGTTTTATTCTGGCGTTGTTACTGGGGTCGGTCTCGCTATCGCCGTGGGTGGTTGTGCAAGCGTTGTTCGGGGGTGATACGCCCGAGCACCTGGCGCTGATTGTGCAGTCCCTGCGTTTGCCGCGCGCGCTGCTGGCGGCGAGCGTGGGTGCCATTCTCGCCATCTGCGGCGCCATTTTGCAGGGGCTGTTTCGCAACCCCCTCGCCGACCCGTCGCTCATTGGCGTCACCGCCGGTGCTTCGGTGGGGGCGAGTGTAATGATTGTGGTGGGCGCCAGCCTGGGCAGTCTGTTAGGCGGCATCGCGGGCGTAACCCTGGTGTCTTTCGGGGCCTTTCTCGGCGGCCTGGTCACGGTCTGGCTGGTGTACCGGGTGGCTACCGGCATCAACGGCACCTCCGTGGCCACCATGTTGCTCATGGGCATCGCGGTTTCGGCGCTTTCGGCCAGCGCCACGGGCTTGCTCGACTACTTTGCGGATAATGAAATGCTGCGGCGCATGAGCCTCTGGCGCATGGGCGGGCTGGATGGCGCCAATTTTACTCGCGCGGGACTGTCGTGCGTGGTGTTGCTGCTGATCTTGGCGGCGGTGCCGGCCTTTGGTCGGGCGCTGAACACCCTGTTGCTGGGCGAGTCTCAGGCGCGGCACCTGGGCATTGACGTGGAACGGCTTAAAACGCGACTGATCGTTCTGGTGGCGGCGGGCGTCGGGCTCGCCGTGGCCGTCTCCGGCAGTATCGCCTTTGTGGGCCTGGTGGTGCCGCACATGGTGCGCCTCTGGGTCGGGCCGGACCACCGGGTGTTGTTGCCGCTGTCGGCGTTGGGCGGCGCGGTGCTCTTGTTGTTGGCGGACGCCGTGGCCCGCACCGCCATGGCTCCGGCGGAGCTGCCCGTGGGGCTGGTGACCGCGCTGCTGGGCGCGCCGTTTTTTATCTCGTTGCTTCGCCGCCGCCGGCAGGAGGGTTTTTAAATGCCCCTGTTGCGGATTGACCACCTTACCCTTGAGATTGACCGGCGCGAGCTGGTACGGGAGGTGTCCCTGTCGGTGGCGCCGGGAGAAATTCTGTCGATTATCGGTCCCAACGGTGCGGGCAAAACCACACTGTTGCGAGCCATCAGCGCGGACCTGGAAGCCTCGGCGGGGCAGGTGCGGTTCAACGATCAGCCCCTCTCGGACTGGCAAGCCGCCGAACGGGCCCTGGCGATGGCAGTGCTTACCCAGGCCAACCCCTTATCGTTTCCCTTTACCGTGGGGGAAGTGGTGGCTTTGGGGCGCACTCCCCACAGCACCGGGGTGGCGGTGGATCGGGAGGTATGCCATGCCGCCATGACGGCACTGGATGTGAACCATCTGGAGGGCCGCCTCTACCCATCACTGTCCGGAGGTGAAAAACAACGGGTGCAACTGGCTCGGGTCATGGCCCAAATTTGGCGTCCGGACACCGGCGCGGATCGGTTGCTGTTATTGGACGAACCGGTCACCTCTTTGGATTTGGGGCACCAGCGTCAGTTGATGCAGGCAATCCGACAGTTTGCCGATAGTGGGGTCGGGGTTGTGATGGTGGTCCATGACATCAGCCTGGCGGCGGCTTACAGTGACCACCTGTTGGCGCTCAACGACGGTCGACGGGTGGCCTACGGGGCGCCGGATGAGGTGGTGACCTCGGCGCTGATGAGTGAACTGTTTAATACCGAGGTGGATGTGATTCCGCACCCGCAGTCGGGCAAGCCGGTGGTGCTGGCTCGTTAGCCCCGCCGCTGGTATTTCAACAGCCTACGAGGAGGAGTTTATGCGACAACTGATTCTCGGCGGCGCCCGCAGCGGCAAAAGTTGCCTGGCCGAGTCGCGCGCGCTGGAGTGGGCGGAGCGTACCGGTGGAGAGCTGCTGTACGTGGCCACCGCCAACGCCGACGACGATGAAATGGCGCGGCGCATTCAGTCCCACCAGAGCCGGCGAGATGCGCGCTGGCAGCTTCGAGAGGAACCTCTGGATCTGGCCGGGGTGCTGCTCGACAACAAAGAGCGCGAGGTCTGTGTGCTGGTGGATTGCCTCACGCTCTGGCTTAGCAATTGTCTGCACATGAACTGCTGGGCCTATGAACGGGACCGTTTTCTCGAGGCGCTGGAAGGCCTGAAAGACGCTCCGCTGTCACTGATTTTGGTGGGCAACGAAGTCGGCTCGGGCATTGTGCCGATGGGGGAATTGTCCCGCCAGTTTGTTGATGCCAGTGGCTGGTTGCATCAAACGTTGACGCCTTTTTGCGAGACGGTAACGCTGGTGGTCGCGGGCTTGCCGCTGGCCTTGAAAGACGAACCGAAAACATGAAGACCTTGAACCCATAGAGAAAGGAAGCCTGATGTGAGCACACAGAGCCGTTGGCTACATGAGTCAGTTGCCCCCCTCAGCGAGGCGGCCCGGCAGGGCGCCCGAGAGCGTCAGAAAAACTTAACCAAGCCGCCGGGTTCGCTCGGCCACCTCGAATGGCTGGCGGAGCGGTTTGCCGGCTGGCAGAACCTCGATAAACCCGCCGTGGATCGCGTGCAGGTTTGTGTGTTCGCCGCTGACCACGGCGTGGCCGCGCAAGGGGTGTCCGCCTATCCGCAGGCCGTCACGGCGCAGATGATCGCCAATTTTTGCGCGGGCGGGGCAGCCGTGAGCGTCCTGGCCCAAACCTGTGGCGCCGAGCTGCAAGTGATCAACCTCGGTTGCGTGGCCGAAGCACCGGCCCACGCCCAGCTGCGGGACCGTATTCAGGGCCCGGGCACCGCGGATTTCACCCAAGGGCCCGCCATGACCGAAGCCCAATTACACGGGGCCCTGGCGGCCGGTCGGGAAGCCGTCAGCCGGACGGATTTGTTTATCGGCGGGGAAATGGGCATCGGCAACACCACCGCCGCCTCCGCGCTGCAAGCGGCGCTGTTGGATGTGCCCGCGGCGGCGGTGGTGGGCCCGGGCACGGGGGTGGACTCGTCCACGCTCGCGAGAAAAAGCGAGCTGATTGCCCGAGCTCTGAAGCTTCATGCCGCCGCCCAGCCGGACCCGCTGGAACTGCTCCGGTGCCTTGGTGGTTTTGAAATTGCCGGGCTCACCGGCGCCTATATCGCCGCCGCCCAACAGGGCGTCCCCTCCCTGGTGGACGGCTACATCAGCACCGTGGCGGCGCTATTGGCGGTACGCCTGAACCCCGGCGTGCGGGACTGGTTGCTGTTCGCCCACGAGTCCGCCGAGCCCGGCCACCGTCGAATGCTCGCGGCCCTCAACGCCCGGCCGCTGGTCTCCCTGGATTTGCGTCTGGGCGAGGGCAGTGGGGCGGCGCTGGTGGTGCCCCTGGTTCGCAACGCCTTGGCCCTGCACTCGCGCATGGCCACCTTTGAGGAGGCGGGGGTGAGCAGTGCCTGAGACTCACCTGGATCTATTGCGCCACGGGCAATGCGAGGGCGGTGAAATTTTCCGTGGCTCCCACGATGTGGCCCTCACTCCCGAAGGCTGGGCCAACATGGACGCGCGGGTGGCGGCCGAGACGCCCGTGCCCTGGGCGGCTGTGGTGACTTCGCCGCTCCAGCGATGCCGGGCCTTCGCCGAAACCGCCGCCGAGCGTTTGGGGCTGCCGCTCATTCTGGAACCCGATTTGCGGGAAATGCATTTCGGCGACTGGGAAGGGCGCCTGTATCAGGATATCTGGGACAGCGACCCGACCCTCGCCCTCTGGGGAGAAGACCCCGAACAGCACACGCCCCCGCAGGGCGAACCGCTGGCCGATTTCGACCAGCGAGTGAATACGGCGCTGGACCACTTGGCGCAGCGCCAGGCCGGCCAGCGCTTGCTGGTGGTGACCCACGGTGGCGTCATCCGGTTGTTGCTCACGCGCGCCAAGGGCCTGCCGCGCAACACCCTGAGGGACCAACCGGTCCCTTATGCCCATTTTGTCTCCCTGTCTTGGGACGAAGGCCAGTTGAGTGAGGTCAGCGGTGAAGCCGGTTGAACACGGCCGGGCGTTGCTGACCGCCCTGGCGCTGCTTACCCGCTGGCCCTGGCAGCCACCGTTTCGGTGGAGTGAGGCGGGTCAGCGCCTGTCTCCGGCTTATTATCCCCTGGTGGGCGCTCTTCTGGGGTTGGTGCTGTGGGGCGTTTACTGGTTGTGCGGCGACTTGCCCTCGGGACTGACCGCGTTTGTGGTTCTTCTGCTGTGGGTGGCGATGACCGGCGCCCTGCATCTGGACGGGCTGGCGGATGCGGTGGATGGCTACTTTGCCGGGCACCGCTGCGCCGATTCGCTGGAGCGGAAGGACCGTATATTGTCGGTCATGCGCGACCCCGCCACCGGCGCCATGGCCGTGGTGATGTTGGTACTGGTGCTGCTGGCCAAGTGGTTGGCGCTGGAGGTGCTGATGGGCTCGGCCCTGGTCGCCTCCCCGCTTTACTGGTGTGTGCTTCTGGCGCTGCCGAGGGCGGCGCTGCTGCCGATACTGATCGCGACGCGCTATGCCCGCTCCGAAGGCCTGGCGGCCGGCTTGAACCTTGAGACCACACCGCTATCGGTTTGGGTGGCGCTGCTGCTCTCCATCGCGGCGGCGCTTTGGATAGGGCCGGCCTGGCCCACGGCCATCAGCCTGGGATGGTTGGTGCTGCTGGTATGGTTTTGGCGGCGCCTGTGGGTGGGGCAGATCGGTGGCTACACCGGGGATACTCTCGGTGGTCAGGTAGAGCTGGCGGAAACTCTGCTGCTCTGGTTTTGGGCCATCGCTTTGCTAACGGGACACCCATGAGCTTGATGACGTTGCTGGCCCTATGGCTGGGCTGCCTGTTGGATTACCGCCTGGGTGAGCCCCGGCGCTGGCATCCGCTGGTGGGCTTTGGCCGCTGTGCGAGCGGGTTGGAAACGGTATTGAATCGAGCCGGAAAAGCCGGGCGTGTTTTCGGGGCGTTGGCGTGGGTCATCGCCGTGTTGCCACTGGTGGCTCTGGCATTCTGGGTGAGGATGCGACTGATCCCCCTGGGCGCCCCCGGGGTATGGCTCTACACCGGGCTATCCGCCTTCGGGCTTTATTGGGCGTTGGGCTGGCGCAGCTTGGTCGACCACATGCGGGTGATACGTCTGGCCTTTGCTCAGGGAGAGCTTGAGGCCGCCCGCGCGGCGGTCGGGCAAGTGGTCAGCCGGGATTGCACCGAAGCCAGCTGGTCGGACTTGCGCCGCGCCGCTGTGGAGTCGGCGCTGGAGAATACCTGCGATGCCATTGTAGCGCCGCTGTTCTGGTTTGCGGCGCTGGGTTTGCCGGGGGTTGTGCTCTATCGCCTCAGCAATACTCTGGACGCCATGTGGGGCTACCGCAATGAACGTTTCGCGCGCTTCGGTTGGGCCGCCGCGCGCGTGGACGATGGCCTTAACTGGCTTCCGGCCCGCCTGACGGCGGCGGCTTTCGTGGCAACGGCGCCGGGGCTGCGGGCGGCCCGCTTGGCGGCGCGGGCTTGGTTTGTTCAGGCTCGCCGGTGCGAGAGCCCCAACGCCGGGCCGGTGATGTGCGCCGGAGCGGGTGCGCTGGGAGTGGCCCTGGGCGGGCCCTCCTGGTACCACGGGCAAATAAAAGACAAACCCTGGTTTGGAGGCACCCGCGAACCCGAGGCGCGGGACCTTCGTCGAGCCTTGGCATTGATTTACCGCGCCGTGGCGTTGCTGCTGATATTACTGTCCGCGGCGCTGCTGGGCGTGGCGTTCTGGCCTTGGACGCCCGGATGATGTTAAACCACCTGAACCACACACCCGCCACGGACGAGCCCCACGGCGGTGACCTGAAACGGGCTCGCGCCCTGGTCGGTGAGGGCGACTGGGAGGATTTATCCACCGGTATCAGCCCCTGGCCCTGGCCGGTACCCGAAGTGCCGATGGCGATTTGGCAGCGGCTTCCCGAGCGGGGAGGAGCGCTATCGGAAGCGGCGGCCAATTATTACGGCGTTGGCGCCGAAAGGGTGTTGGCGCTACCCGGTAGCCAGTTCGGTATCGCCCGCTTGCCTTGCTATGTGCCTCCCGGACGGGTGGCCGTGCCGGCGCCAGGGTATGCGGAGCACGCCCGGGCCTGGCGCGCCGCCGGCCACACGGTGGTGACCTATCACCATTGGGCCGGGCTCGACGCCTTGGTGGAGGCCGGTTCGGTGGATCATTTGGTGTTGATCAACCCGAACAACCCCACGGCCGAGTATTTGCCGTTGGAGGCTCTGCGGCGCTGGCTGACCCAGCTGCCGAGCCAGAGCGTGGTGTTGGTGGACGAGGCGTTTGCCGATCTAACCCCCGAGTGCAGCGTGGTTCCTTTGCTCGATAAGCATTCCTCGCTTTGGGTGTTGCGCTCGGTGGGTAAATTTTTTGGTCTTGCGGGGCTGCGGCTGGGGTTTTTACTCGGCCCAGCGCACCATCCGGTGAGGCGGTCCCTTGAGTCGGAGCTTATGCCCTGGGGGGTGTCCCATCTTGCGCAGTGGGTGGGCGCCGGCGCCCTGTCGGATACCCCTTGGCAACAGGGGCAACGAGAGCGGCTGGGCCGAGCGTCGCGCGAGCTGGAGGCGCTTTGGCGGGATTATCTTGCCCGGCGTTTGCCCGAGGTGACCGTGGCAAACGGCGGTTTGTTTGTGACTCTGCGAGGGCCTGGCTCCGTTCTGCATGGCTTGCATGAACACTTGGCAAACCAGCGGCTGTGGCTGCGTTTGGGGGCGGACGCCGAACAAGGGGCTGCCTGGCTGCGCTGCGGTTTGCCCCCCGACGGTGGTGCTCGTCTTGCCGAGGCATTGGCGGTCGCTAAACAATAGTAATGAAGGCAACGAATGAGAGCGAACAATGACCGGAAATAGAGTGCAAAAACGGGTGCTTGGCGGAGTGCTGGCTGTTTGGTGTGTTGCCATCTTTGTTCAGGCGGCCCGGGCCGAGGTTCAGGTGACGGATTTTCGAGGCGAGACCGTCGCACTGGAGAAGCCCGCCGAGCGAATCGTGGCCCTGGCGCCGCACATTGTGGAGAACGCCTATAGCGCCGGCGCGGGCGACAAACTGGTGGCGGCTGTGAACTACAGTGACTACCCGCCGGCCGCCAAGAAGCTCCCTCAGTTGGGGGGCTACAAAGCGGTGAGCGTTGAGGCGATTGTCGCGCTGAAACCGGATCTGGTACTGGCATGGCGCTCCGGCAATGGCGACACACTGATTCGTCAGTTGGAGCGGTTGGGATTGACTGTTTACGTCGACGAGCCGCGAACGTTGGAAGATGTGGCCCGCTCGGTGGAGGCCATCGGTGTGCTGGCGGGCACCGAGGGCGAAGCCAAAGAGGCGGCGCGGGCGTTCACCGGGCGGTTGGAAGCGTTACGCGGTCAGTACAGTGACCGAACGCCGGTGACGGTGTTGTATCAGGTATGGAACCAGCCGCTGCAAACCCTGAACGGCGAGCACCTGGTGAGCGATGTTATTCGCCTGTGTGGGGGTCGCAACGCCTACGCCGATGCCGAGCCCATTGCCCCCAAAATTAATATGGAGTCCGTGCTCGAACGGGATCCGCAGGCGATTGTGGCCAGCGGCATGGGGAACGAGCGCCCCGATTGGCTGGATGACTGGAAAGAGTGGCCGGGCCTGAGCGCCGTGGAAGAGGATCACCTTTTCTTTGTGCCGCCGGATCTTATTCAGCGGCACACCTTCAGGATATTGGATGGCGCCGAGTTGTTGTGTGGACACCTGAGCGCCGCGCGGGATTGAGAGGCGGCGCTCAAGGGTTGTTTCCTTCACACTCAGGGCTGTCTTCCCCCGCTCAGGGCTGTCTTCCCCCGCTCAGGGCTGTTCTACCTCGCTCAGGGCTCTTTTGCCTCGCTCAGGGCTGTCTTACCTCGCTCAGGGCTCTTTTACCTCGCTCAGGGCTGTTGCCCCTTCAGGTTGACCGGGTGGCGCAGGGCGTCCAGGGCTTGGGCGGTGAAGCGCTGATAGTCGGCGTACTGGGCGGCCTCAAACCGTCCGGCGCCTACTTCGAAACGAAATTGCCGGGTCGCTCTTTGCTCGTCCGCATCCCAGTGCGACTCGAACCGGCCGAATTCCGAGCGGCGCTCTCGGCGGTCTTGCTTGTGCAACCGGATCGCTTCCTGGTGGGGGGCTCGATAGGACACCTCGGTTTCAAATACCAACGGGTAGCTGACTTCGAAGTCGGTTTGCCGGTTATGTACCCAGTGGTTGCTGAGGTAGTAGTGTTCCCAGTAGGCCGGATCCAACACCAGGTTTTGCTCATTCCAGAAGCCCATGGGGCTGACGCGGTAGCGAAGGTTTAGTACCAAGTCCTTGTCGGTGGCAAAGAGGTGATCAACGCTCAGTGACTCCACCGCTACCGGTTCCCCACCGTCCCCCAGGAAACGTTGCACCCAGTTAAGGCGTTCGCGCGGTTCAATGTTTTTCAAGTGACTGCGCAGGGTGGAGGCGAAATAGGCGCCCATGTGGACTCGTTCGGTCACGTCCAAGTCACCGTTGGGCTGTACTTCCAAGTCCCGCTGAATTCGAACCTGACTGCGGTTGAGCGCTGGCACGGCCACCAGGTCCGGCTTCTTACCGAGGGTCAGCGTCCAGGAGCCGCCCAACCCGTCGGGCGAGACCGCCAGCAGGTCAATGTCTTTGTTGGTGGCGTCGATAAAGCTCCCGCCGCGCCACTCGGGCAGGTAGACCACCATGTGGTCGAATTGGTCGATGCTGGGCATATCCGGGTCAACGGGGCCGGACAGGTTGGCCAGGGCCAGTTCGGCGGGAATGCCGGCCTCGCGAAGCAGGCGCCACAATAGGACCGAGTGATCCTTACAGTCCCCAAAGCGGTCCTGCAGGATTTTCGTGGGCGGGTTGGGGGTGTAGCCGCGCACGCCGAACTCCAACGCCTTATAGGTCAATGTTTCCTGCACATAGCGGGCGAGTGCGGCGATGCGTGCCCGGCTGTCTTTCGGATTCAAATCACCGGTGAGCTGCTCTACCAATGGTGCCAGCTCCGGGCTTTCGGCAAGAATCAAATCGTCGACCCGCTGGCGGTAGTCTTCACCGGCGCTGCGCCATTGGTTCTCACTCACTAGCACCACACTGGCCATATACTCCTCGTCGTCCACCTGCATGGGCTCCCAGAGGGACGGGGTGGGGTTTTCCACGGCCCATAGCAGGCTGTTGTTCCGCTTTTGAGGTTTGGGGGCGTTGGTCTGGTTGTAGAGCAGGTCCTTGAGATCGCCCTCAATGTACAGCGCCGCCAGGCCGATGGGACGCTCCCCGGAAAGGTACAGGCGCTCGAATGGAAACTCCTCCGCGACCGAGCGCTCCTCTAACGTGTATACGAATTCGATGCGGTAGTTGGGCGCCAACCCCGCCACCGGGGCGCGCACGACTTTGCCGAACGTGGCCTGATCGTAATCGGACGCATCGCCTATATAGAGGCTGCTGCGGTCCAGCTCCGAGACCTTGCGGTCCTCGGTATCGAAGACGTCGAGCCGATTGATATACAGCTTCTCGGATAGCGGATTAAACCGGGCGTACAGCGTGCTGTGGCGCTGAACCCCGGCTTGGTCGTGCACGGCGATATGGCGTACGTGCGTCGTTTTGAGAGGCTTGTCCGGGTCGTACCGATAAGCGGTGACGGTCAGCGGGTAGTGGGAGTCATACTTCTCGATACCGGCCACATTGATGGGCGCCTTGAGCTCGGGCCAAGCCACCGGTTTGATGGGCCGGTTGATTGAGGCCGAATCGCCCTTGCCCAGCTGCGCGTTGGTGTAGCGCAGGTATTCGGCGGTGTTGGTGTCTCCGGGCTGAAGCACCAGTGCTTGTTCAAAAGACGCCTTGGCCTCGTTGTAGCGCTCGAGTTGATACTGGGCATCGCCCCGGTAGTTATAAACCAGCGCGGAACCACGGCCCTGTGCGATCAGCTCGTCACTGTAGGCGACCACCCGTTCGTACTCGCGCATGGCGCCCAGTACATCCATGCGGGTGGTGTCCAGGGCGGTGGAGCGAACGCCTCGGGCATCGGCCTTGTCGAGTATCTCCAGGGCTTCCTCATAGGCCTCGCGGGCCACGGCCAGCTCGGTCAGGGCTTGGACGGCTGTCACGCCGGGCTCTTTCGGGGCGTATCGACGTACCACGGTGGTGGCGCGGTCCAGCCGCCCCTGTTGAATCAGGCTCTGGGTATAGGCGTAGAGGTCATCTTCCGAGAGCTCTCCCAGTTCAAACCCTTGCCGGTAGTGCTCGGCGGCCTCGCCGTAGTTCCCCAGGTGGTATTCAAACCAGCCCAGCCAGCCTTTCACCACGGAGTCTTCCTGTTCCGCAATAGCGGGCCGCTTGAGCAACTGCAGGCCGGCACCGTACTGGTTTAACCGGTTGTAGGTGGAGGCGGCGTTATTGATGTAGGCGGTGTCGCCGGGGTCGAGGGTGGCGGCCAGTCGGAAGCCCTCCGCTGCGGAAAGGTAGTTCTCGGCACTGTGGAAGTAGAGGCCGGCCGCATTGTAGAACCAGGCTTGGGCCGCCTCGGCAGCGCCATTGGAAGCAGTGTCTTTCAGTGGCTCGAAATGCAGCCGCTCCACCAGTTCAGTCGACATGGTATCCAGAGCGTCGTCGTCCAGCGTCGTCCAGACCGTGAGCAACAGGGCACAACTCCCCCGCTCAATCACATGGTAGCGAAAGCGAAAGGGCGGCTGGTCCTCGCGCGGGCGGAGGAACTCCCATACGCGGGCGGTTTCGCCCTCGATGGTCAGCTTACCTTCGGCGCGGGTCCCCGGGGTAGGGTACTGATGCCCCATGCTTCGCAGCAGGGCGAAGTTGACGGCCTCGGGGCCTGGTTGCCATTGCGCGAAACAGGCGTTCACCGTCACGAAGGCGCCCTGCCTGCGCTCCGCGCCCACATCCGCGTGGGAGACGTGCTCGTCGACGTCGTCCCAGTGCTGCCACTCGGTCCCCTCCAGTTCCAGCCGGTAGCCGTGCTTCGAGCGGTAGGTGCCCATTCCCTGAGGCTCGGCCTCGGTAGTGGGGGCGGCTTTCTCGGGGCGGTTTTTAGCCGCTTCACTCAATGGGGGTACTGCCAGACAGGTCACGAGTAAAACCAGGGCGGGCAGGGGGCGCAGAATACGGGGGGTGTCGAGCATGCGGGGGTCCTGTAGGGAATCGCCTGAGCGGCTTATTATCGCAGGTGCCTCCTTATGGCGGCCTGGCTATGGGGCTTGGGTCAATACTAGCGGGAATAGGCTCAAGGGGCAATTAATGCGCCCATGCTGGGGGTGGCGTTCAATGTGGGTGGTGACAGGCGGCGGGAAAATGCTAGTATTTGGCCCTTCTTTCTTTACGGCGCCCGGTGCGGCGCTCGAGAATAACAACTGAGGTAGTCACGTGTCGAAACAACTTCTTATCTACAACAACATTCAGCCAGTCTCCAGTGAAACGCACCGCGATTGGGCCATCCAAATTGAGAATCATGCCTTTACGGCCGAAATGAACTCCGTTCCGCTGCTGGCCACCGAGATTGCGTCCGTCGCCCGCGAACTGCCGGTTATCTTCGCCAAAACCCAGGACGACGGCGGCTTTGTGCCCCTGGGTGTTATGGGCCTGAAGAAAGGGCAGAACCTGTTTCTGGATGACAAAAAGCGCCTGACTCTGCGCTATGTACCGGGCTTTATCCGCCGCTATCCCTTCGCCTTTGCCAACGATGGCAAGAGTGAAAACTTTACCCTGTGCATCGACGATCAGTACGAAGGCTGGAGCAAAGACGGCAGCCAGGGCAAGCGCCTGTTTACTGAATCCGGGGAGCAGACCGATGAGCTCAAGGGTGTGATGGATTTCCTGAAGGATTACCAGTACCGCGCCGAGCTGACCAATGTGTTCTGCAAAAAGCTGTCGGAGCTGGAGCTTCTGGAGCCAATGGAAGCCAACATTAAGCTCAAAGACGGGCAGGAAGGCGGTGGCTTTAACCTGACCGGCTTCTACGTCGTTAATCGCGAAAAGCTCAAGGCGTTGAAAGACGAAGAAGTTCTGGACTTGTTCAAGAAGGATGGGCTGGAAATTATCTTCAGTCACCTGCAATCTCTGCAGAACCTGAACGGTTTGGTGAACAAGTACTCAGAACAGTCCAAAACGGCCGCCTGATTCTGACACTGAACGGTTCACAAAAACCCGCGGCCTTCTGGGACGCGGGTTTTTTTATGCGCGCTATTTGGGCTCGCGGATGCGAACGGTGAGCACGTCGCAACTGGCGCCGTGGAGGATGTCGGTGGCGGTGGTGCCCAGCAGTCGCTTCAAACCTTTTTCCCCGTGGCTGCCGACGACAATGACATCCGCTCCCAGCTTTTCGGCCAGGTAGTGGATTTCCGTGGGAGGGTCGCCGAACAGAATGTGAATGTGATCCGGTGTCACGGCCAGGCCCTGGGTGTACTCATGGATTTGGGGGTAAACTTCCTGGCGAACTTCTTGTTCGCCGTGGCGGTGGTTTTTACCGGTGCTGCTGCCCAGGGCGGTGACCGGATGTTCCGCCACATGAACCAAGTGCAGGTGGTATTCGTTGTCAGTCAGCTTTCGGGCGGCTTCGATGACAACGGTTGAATCTTGTGACAAATCCAACGCTACCAGGATGGTGGTGTATCCGGGCATAGACGTCTCCCTTGTAAGTGTTATTGTTATTGTAGTCCAGAGGGGAGGGTGATCTGAAGTGGCACCATACCAGTAAAGGTATGTGACGCTCTCAATGAACTCCCCACGGGAGGCAATGTCCATTCATCCACCAAGGTTGGAGACGGTTTCTATGACCACAGACAATCACCCGCGCGAGATTCTGCTTACCGGTGGTACCGGCTTTATTGGCGTGCCCTTGTGCCAAGCCTTACAGGAACGGGGTGATCGGCTCACGGTGTTGACCCGCGATACGATCCGGGCCGCCAAGACGCTCGGTACCGGCGTCAGCCTGGTGACGGAGCTCAAACAGTTGCCCGACAAACCCGTTGACACGGTTATTAACCTGGCCGGGGAGCCATTGGCGGCGGGTCGCTGGAATGAACGGCGCAAGGAGGAATTTCGGCGTAGCCGCATTGGCACCACCGAGGCCCTGCTGGAGCATTTCCAATCGCGTGGTTCCTTTCCCCAGCGCATGGTGAGCGGCAGTGCCATTGGCTTTTACGGGGATGGGGGTGATACCCCTCTGACGGAAACCAATGGCTCGGGCAGCGGCTTTGCCGCCCAGTTGTGCCGGGATTGGGAGGCCGTCGCCGAACGGTTTTCCGACCATGGGACCCGGGTTTGCCGGCTTCGCACCGGTATCGTATTGGGACAAGATGGAGGTGCTCTGCAACCCATGCTGTTGCCTTTCAAACTCGGGCTTGGTGGTCGGCTGGGCTCGGGCCGGCAATGGATGTCTTGGATCCACCGGGACGACATCGTCGCGCTGATTCTCCACTGCCTGGATTCGGAGACCCTCTCCGGGCCGGTGAACGGCACTGCCCCCAACCCGGTCACCAACCGGCAATTCACCCGCACCCTTGCCCGGGTGTTGCACCGCCCGGCGATTTTCCCAGTGCCGCCTTTTGTGTTGCGAACCTTGATGGCGGACATGGCGGACGAGCTGCTGTTGGCCAGCCAGCGGGTGCTCCCGGAAGTGGCTATTGAAACGGACTTTCAGCATCGTTTTCCAGATTTGGGCGTGGCGCTGGAGAACATTTTGAGAAAGCACTAGGCCTTTAGAATATTTTCACTCAGAGCCTTGAAAAGCGGTTGACTGCCCCTATTTTTTAATTGAACCCGCTCAAGAGGGGGGTTCGGCCACCGGCCGATAGGCGGCATGCGTCGCCGGGGTACGGTGGCAGTCAACTGAACCGACTTGATCATTGTGATAAGTCACCACCAATATTGCTCTGAAGTGAGGATATTATTATGCGTAGCTTAGATTTTGCTCCCCTGTACCGTTCCGCTATCGGTTTCGATCGCATGGCCAGCCTACTCGACAGCCTGAGTCGCACCGAGCAGAACCAGCCCAGTTACCCTCCGTACAACATTGAACTGACCGGAGAGGATGAGTACCGAATTACCATGGCCGTGGCCGGCTTTGACCGCTCCGAGCTGAACATTGAGGTCAATCAGAACCACCTAACCGTTTCCGCCAACAAGGAACCGGAAAAGGAAGAGCGCACCTATCTGCATCAGGGGATTGCCGCTCGCAACTTCGAGCGTCGTTTCCAACTGGCGGACCATGTGGAGGTCAAGTCAGCCAACTTTGAAAACGGCTTGCTGCACATCGAGCTGAAGCGGGAAATTCCCGATGCAATGAAGCCCCGCACTATCCAGATTAACGATGGCCAGGGCCAGGTTGAGAACCGCAAGGATGAGGTTAAAAGCGTTTCTCAGGACAACAAAAGTGAAACGGGTAATAGCGAAACCAAGGCGGCTTAAACTCGTGCGCTAATCCGTTACCTTACGCCCTTGAGAAGCCGGAGCTTAGCCTCCGGCTTTTTCGTGAGCGCTATTCCGCGCTGAACAATTTCGCCCGCACCGTGGCCCGATATTCCCGGGGTGTGGTGGCCAACTGTTTTTTAAACAGCGTGGTAAAGTAGCCCGTATCTTGGTAGCCCACCTTATCGGCGATTTCCCCAATCGTAAGGTTGCTGGTTTTTAACAAGTCCCGGGCGTTGTTGATTCGAATTTCCTGTAAGTATTCCAGGGGCGTCTGGCCCGTGGCGGCCTTAAAGCGGCGGTTCAGTGTTCGGGAGCTCAACCCGAAACGCTGGGCGACTTGCGCCAGTGAAATGGTCTTGGGGTAGTTGTCCTGTAGCCAGAGCTGAACCTGCACAATGTCTTCATCCGGGTGACGGCTGTGGGCCTGCTCGAAGTAGCCGCTGCTTTCATAGGAACGGCGGATTTCGTGAGAGAAATGCCGTTCCACATGGCTGGCGATGGCCTTGCTGTAGAGTCGCTGAATAAAGTGTACGGTCAGATCCGCCAGGGAGTTAACGCTGGCGGCACAGTAGAGGTTGCCCGCCTGAGTGATGAAGTACTGGCGTTTGAGTTGCACGTCCGGATAATCCCGCTGAAACTGGTCGAAATAATGCCAATGGGTGGTGGCGGCTTTGCCGGACAGCAGACCGGCTTCGGCGAGAAAGCAGCAGCCGGTACCCACGG
The DNA here is from genome assembly GCF_039822625.1 of Marinimicrobium locisalis. Taxonomy (NCBI): domain Bacteria; kingdom Pseudomonadati; phylum Pseudomonadota; class Gammaproteobacteria; order Cellvibrionales; family Cellvibrionaceae; genus Marinimicrobium; species Marinimicrobium locisalis. The sequence goes on along the minus strand of NZ_JBDLLG010000004.1, from coordinate 160,736 downwards.
CGCTGATCAGCGCACCGTTTTGGTATTGCCCCCGGAGCCATTCCAGTACTTCCGGCTGGCGCCGGATTACCGGTCGGGGGTTGCGCCAGAAGCCGGGCACGTACACCAGGTCCGGTGTGGGCGCATCGGCCAGCGCGTAATCCGGTGTCCAGCGCAGCCCCGAGCGGGTGGTGGCGGGTTCACCCAGAGCGGAAACGGTGTTCAGGCGCAGACGGTTGCGGTGCAGGCCTCGGTCTCTCAGGCTGGCGCTCTCCGCCGTGAGCAGCATCTCCATGGGTAGCGTGGCGCTGGTGGCGAGCATATTGTCGCTCAGTAGGAAGGCGATCCGGATGGGGCCGCCGGGCACTTGAGGCATAGTAGGCTCCTAAGCCGGGCTTTTGGCCAAAATACCATAAGTATTGGCTAAAACAACCATGACATTCCTCCTTCAGACCAATACACTCTCTGACTATTCGTGGTCGGTCCGTCCGTCGCCGTTCGGTGGCGGCTGTTGAATTATTAGGGAGTTTTCTATGTCATCACTGCCGGTTATTGTGGGCTTTGGCGGCTTTAATGCCGCCGGCCGAAGCTCGGGTCATCACGCCTACCGGCGTATGATTCTGGAGAGCTTGCCCGCCGAGCACCGGCAGGAAACGCTGGTGGGTTTGGCGGTGCTGATGGGATTGGTCAGTTTTGAAGACGGCGCCTACCGGGACGCCGATGACCGGCCCTATGACCTTGCCGACATTGAGCGTCAATTCGGCCCGGCGATCATTGAGGGTACCTTGATTCGCCGTATCGACTCCGAGCTGTTCGACGTCGACGCCGCCCACTGGCAAAAAAATGCCGAAATCTCCAACGGTGGCGAGCCGCTCAGTTTTGAGCTTGAGTGGCGCGAGCTTCCGGACCCAGTGCCCTCGGATTGGACCCTTGATGAGCGGGAGGGGCGCAAGGTGCGGGTAACGTTGCCCGGTTCGGTACAGGTAAAATGGGACAGCGTTCGCGAGCTGCCGGTCAAATCCGCCGGCCAATTGCCCAAGGGGTTCAACCCCGGTTCGCTGTACAACTCCCGCTTTCATCCCCGCGCGCTGCAAATGACCGTAATCGGTGCCTCCGATGCGGTGCAGTCCATCGGCATTCCCTGGCCGGAAATCTCCCGGGCGGTGCGGCCGGATCAGGTCAGTGTGTACGCCAGCAACGTCATGAGCCAGCTCGACGAGGCCGGTATGGGCGGTTTGATGCAGGCCCGACTCAAAGGAGGGCGGGTTACCACTAAGCAGTGCCCGCTAGGGCTGAACAGTATGCCCGCCGATTTCGTAAATGCCTATATTATTGGCAGTGTCGGCCAAACCGGCGCGATTGCCGGGGCTTGCGCCTCCTTTTTGTACAATCTGCGCGCGGCGGTGGAGGACATTACCGCCGGCCGCTGTCGGGTGGCCGTGGTGGGTAACGCCGAAGCGCCCATCCTCCCCGAGGTGATTGATGGCTACGCCACCATGGGCGCCCTGGCGCAGGAGGACAAGCTCAAGAAAATCGACGGGTCGGACCAGTCCGACCCCCGGCGTTCCAGTCGGCCATTTGGTGAGAACTGTGGTTTTACCATTGCCGAGGCGAGTCAATACATCGTGCTGATGGACGATGCGTTGGCAGTGGAGTTGGGCGCGGACATTCACGGCGCGGTCAATGACGTCTTTATCAATGCCGATGGCTTCAAGAAATCGATTTCTGCACCCGGGCCGGGAAACTACATCACCATGGCCAAGGCGGTGGCTTCGGCTCGCGCCATTTTGGGGGAAGAGGCGGTTCGCGAACGTTCTTTCGTTCAGGCCCACGGTTCCAGCACGCCTCAGAACCGGGTGACTGAATCGGAAATATTCCACCGGGTGGCCGAGGTGTTCGGCATCACCGACTGGCCGGTAACGGCGGTGAAAGCCTACGTGGGGCACTCCCTCTCCGCGGCCAGCGGGGAGCAGCTGATCAATACGCTGGGCGTGTTCAAATACGGCTTTGTGCCGGGCATTAAGACTATTGATCGGGTAGCGGATGACGTGTTCGCCGAGCGCCTGCGCATCCCGCTCACGGACTTGGACCGCCGGGACAAGCCGCTGGATGTGGCTTTTCTGAATTCCAAGGGCTTTGGCGGCAACAATGCCACCGCCAGTGTGCTGGCCCCGCGAGTGGTGGAGACCATGCTACGGCGGCGGTACGGCAGCGACGCATTCGAGGCCTACACCCAGCGCCGGGAGCAGGCCCGAGCCAACGCCGCCGAGTATGACCAGAACGCCACCAAGGGTCAATTTAACACCCTCTATCACTTTGGTGAGGGCATGATTGACGAGCAGCAAATTGAGCTCGACAGCCACTCCGTTCGGCTGCCCGGGGTAGCTCAGGCGGTGGATCTCGACCTGCCCAACCGCTACCGGGACATGACCGAATAACCCCGCTCACCGGCGGGCCGCGTGGGTGTGGTCCGCCAATTGCTCCAGCACCCTATACAAAGGCAGATCTTTCCCTTAAAATACCGCGCCTTTCGCACCCGCTGTGCGATTGCGTCTTTTCACCGGGTGTCGGTAAGTGCCGGCCCCAATTGGAAATTACAGGAAAATCCTCAATGGTAACTATTCGTCTGTCACGTGGCGGCTCCAAAAAACGTCCGTTTTACCACCTGAACGTAACCGACAGCCGCAGCGCACGTAACGGCCGTTACATCGAGCGCGTTGGCTTCTTTAACCCGGTTGCCCGGGGCCAGGAAGAGCGTTTGCGCATCGACAATGAGCGCATTGAGTACTGGGTAAACCAGGGCGCTCAGCTGAGCGAGCGCGTTGCCGGTCTGCTGAAAGAGCAGAAGAAACAAGCGGCGGCCTAAACCGGTCCGTTTGCAGAATATGGCCGAGTCCGACTCCCGAAAGAAAGGGTCAAACCTGATAGATGTCGGGCGGATAACGGCCGTATTTGGCATTCAGGGGTGGGTGAAAATCCACTCCTTCACCGAGCCGCAGGCGAACTTGTTCGACTACGGACCCTGGTGGCTGAAAACAGCTCGTGGGGTGAAAACGGTGGAGATTGACGCGAGTCGGCCGCACGGCAAAGGGTTCGTCGCCCATATCAAGGGCGTCGACGACCGCGATCTGGCGGCCCAATACACGGGCATCACCATCGCGGTCGAAAGGCAACAGCTTCCCGAGCTGGAGGGCGACGACTATTACTGGCACCAGTTGCAGGGCCTGAGGGTCATTAGCCATTGGGACGGTAAAACGTTGGACTTGGGGCGTGTAGCGCGCCTGATGGAAACCGGTGCCAACGATGTACTGGTGGTGCGCGGCGATGCCGAGAGCATCGATCAGAACGAACGTTTGGTTCCCTATGTGCCGGAGCATTATGTCCGCACAGTCGACCTCGCCGCCGAACGCATCGAGGTGGAATGGGACCCGGACTTCTAACGGGATTCAACATCATGAACCCCAAAGATTTGAGGGCCCGATGAGCGACAGCCCGGTTAAGCTGGCCGTCGTCAGTTTGTTTCCCGAAATGCTCGAAGCGGTCACGGCTTACGGCGTCACCGGCCGGGCGGTGAAGCAGGGGCTAATTGAGGTGCGGTGCTGGAATCCACGGGATTTCACCAAAGACAAGCACCGCACGGTAGACGACCGCCCCTACGGCGGCGGGCCCGGCATGGTAATGATGGTGGAGCCTCTGCGCGATGCCATCGAAACGGCCAAGGGCTGGACGGGTGCCAAGGCCCCCGTTATTTATTTGTCGCCTCAAGGGCGGCCTCTGACCCAGCAGGGAGTAGAGACGCTGGCTGAGATAGGCCCCATGGTGCTGGTGGCCGGCCGGTATGAAGGGATTGATGAGCGGTTGCTGGAGACCGTCATTGACCAGGAGTGGTCGATAGGAGATTACGTACTGAGCGGCGGCGAGCTGCCGGCGATGGTGTTGATCGATGCGATCACCCGGTTGATACCGGGCGCCCTTGGGCACGCTCAGTCCGCGGAGCAGGATTCCTTCACCGAAGGGTTGCTGGACTGCCCGCACTATACCCGCCCGGAAGTGTTTGAGGGGCGGGAGGTTCCGGAGGTATTAAAATCCGGAGACCACGCGAGAATTCGGCGCTGGCGCCTTAAACAGGCGCTGGGGCGGACCTGGCAGAAACGGCCAGATTTACTGCAAGCAATAGACTTGAACGAGGAACAGCAATCGCTGTTGACGGACTTTCGTCGGGACCTTGAATCGAAACACTCTAGCTGTGAAGCTACAGAGTCTCATCAGGAGAACAGGCATGACTAACAAGATCATTCAGGAGCTCGAAGCCGAGCAAATGAAACAAGACGTACCCGAGTTCGCCCCGGGCGATACTGTTGTGGTACAGGTTAAGGTCACCGAAGGTAACCGCGAGCGTCTGCAGGCGTTTGAGGGTGTGGTGATCGGTAAGCGCAACCGCGGTGTGAACTCGGCGTTTACTGTACGTAAGGTTTCCCACGGTGTGGGCGTTGAGCGTACTTTCCAGACTCACAGCCGTCAGGTTGACAGCATTCAGGTCAAGCGTAAGGGTGATGTGCGCCAGGCCAAGCTGTACTACTTGCGCGACCTCACTGGTAAGGCGGCTCGTATCAAGGAAAAGCTGTCCTAAGGGATACGCTTTTACCCGAGCCAAAAAACCGGAGCCTTGTGCTTCGGTTTTTTTATGTCTGTTTGAAAGAGAGTTTGTGGCGAGGGGCTTCGTAGTCGAGTGCTCCGAGTGGGCATATCCCTGCGAGACCCGCCGTGAACCCATCCATGGGGGCTTCTCATCGGCATCCATGCCTCAGAGAGTCTCGCAGGGATATGCCCACCCTCCGCAGTAGTAGCGTAACCACCGTAGAGATAGCCTCCTCCACAAAATGTGTAGGGTTGGTAAGGGCGTCAGCCCGCCACCTACCATTTCCCCATAACCCATTCCTCCATCACGTTTTTTTTTCGTAGGTGGCGGCTACCGCCTTACCTACGCTACGCGGGAATGGAGTAACGGGAAGAATTAACTACTGGCACTGAGGCCGTGTGTGAGGTATACCCCTTCGAGACTCTCTGAGGCATGGATGCCGATGAGAAGCCCCCATGGATGGGTTTTCGGCGGGTCTCGCCATGGTCTACCCCACTCACGGCCGGACTAGAAGCTTCCCCTGTGCTATCCTCGTTGCCATTAAAAAGCGACAACTCCTGATGCCCGTGACCTTATCCGCCCAAGAAACCCAAACCCTCGAGCAATACCTCGACGCCATCTGGATGGAAAAAGGGTTGAGCGAAAACACCCTCAACTCCTACCGGCGCGACCTCGAAGCCTTCGCGCTCTGGCTGCACGACAGCGTGGGCAAGGGACTGATGTCCGCCGACGCCATCAGCGTCTATGACTACCTGGCCCATCGCCACAAAAAAAACTACTCCAGCCGCTCCACCGCCCGGTTTCTCTCTTGCGCTCGCGGGTTCTACCAATACCAAATCAGAGAAGGGCGCCTCAAAGAAAACCCGCTGGCCCTGGTCGACAACCCCAAACTGCCCAAACCCCTGCCCAAATCCCTCACCGAAAGCGACGTCGAACGCCTGCTGGCCGCCCCCGACCTCGAAGACCCCGTGGGGTTTCGGGACCGAACCATGCTTGAAGTCCTCTACGCCTGCGGGCTGCGGGTCAGCGAACTGGTAGGGCTTACCGTCACCCAGGTCAATCTGCGCCAGGGCGTGGTCAGAGTCACCGGCAAGGGCAGCAAAGAGCGGCTGGTGCCCCTGGGAGAGGAAGCGGGGGACTGGGTCAGCCGTTATCTGCGCGAAGCGAGACCTGTGCTCTTGCATAATGCGCCGATTGAAGTACTCTTCCCCAGTACGCGAGCCCGGGAGATGACGCGCCAGACGTTTTGGCACCGAATCAAACATTGGGCCCTGGTGGCAGGCATTGAAAAGCCTCTGTCCCCGCACACCTTGCGCCACGCATTCGCCACCCACTTGTTGAACCATGGGGCCGATTTGCGGGTCGTACAGTTGTTGCTGGGGCACAGTGACTTGTCTACTACCCAGATATACACCCACGTGGCCCGGGCCCGGATGCAGGAGCAGCACGCGCTGCACCATCCCCGTGGTTAGCGGCACGCAACATCGAATAAACCAGAATGACAGGATTGATCCTATGTTGAAACAATTTGCAGTCGGCATTTGCGCGCTTCTCGGCGCCGCGACGGTCAGTGCCCAGGAAACGAGCACCGAAGACAAAATCATCAAAGCCCTCTCAGAGGCCCGCCCGGACTTCGAATTCACCGATGTCCGCCCCTCACCCATTGATGGGCTCTATCAGGCCCGTGTGGTCGGTGGTCCGGTGCTCTATGTGACCCCCGAGGCGGATCTGATGATCGCCGGGGAGATCTTCGCTGTGGAGAAGGGCGGCTTTGCTCGCTATGAAGACCCAGCCATGATCGAGCAGCGCAAGCAGCTTGCCGCCTCCCTGGACGAGAAAGACAGCATCGCCTTCGCCCCCGAGGGGGAAACCAAGGCGGTGGTCTACGTTTTTACTGACGTGGATTGCGGCTTTTGTCGTCGACTGCACAGCCAGTTGAACGAATATCAGGACGGTGGCAGCACCAAGCCCGGCTACAATGATTTGGGCATTGAAATTCGCTACTTGGCCTATCCGCGCGCCGGCGTGGGCAGCCCCTCCGCCCAGAAGCTCGAAACCGCCTGGTGTGCCGAAGACCAGCAGGAAACCCTGGATCGGCTGAAAAACCTCCAGTCCGTCGAAACCAAATCCTGCGAAAACAACCCCGTGGCCGAACATTACCGCCTGGGCGGTGAGTTTGGCGTGAGCGGCACCCCCGCGCTGGTTCTGCCGAATGGTAAGATGCAGGCTGGTTACGTTCCGCCGGAGCAGTTGGCTGAAATCCTCGGAATTTAATTCGGGGGCGCCTTGACGCTAATTGACACCTTGCAAGCGGCCCAGTAAGGTTGCTTGCCCGCGCCTCGCTCCGGGGCGCGCATTCCAGTAGAATAGCCGTTTTCGCCCGCCAGCGCTTCGCGCTGGCGGGCGTCACGTTACTAGCAGGGCTCATTTCTAGCGGAGCTCGAATAAGGCAAGGGGAGAGAAGCTTGAAACCGGTCAAAATAGGTATCTGTGGCGTGGGCACCGTGGGCAGTGGCACGGTCAATGTCCTACAGCGCAACACGAAAGTGATCAACGCTCGGGCCGGTTGCGATATCGTGATCGGGCAGGTGGCCTGTCGGCGCGACGACGTCGACTGCGACATCGACAACCTCAATGTCACTCGGGATATCTTTGAAGTCGCTGCCAACCCGGAAATCGATATTCTCGTCGAGCTGATCGGCGGCATCGACACCGCTCGGGAGCTGATTCTCAAGGCCATCGAAAACGGCAAACACGTGGTCACGGCCAACAAGGCCTTGATTGCCGAGCATGGCAATGAGATTTTTGAGGCGGCCAACAAGAAGGGCGTCACCGTGGCCTTTGAAGCGGCCGTGGCCGGTGGTATCCCCATCATCAAGGCCATCCGTGAAGGCTTGGCGGCCAACAAAATCGAGTGGCTGGCCGGCATCATCAACGGCACCGGCAACTTTATCCTGACCGAAATGCGGGACAAGGGCCGGGGTTTCTCGGAAGTCTTGGAAGAAGCTCAGGAGCTGGGCTACGCCGAAGCCGACCCGACCTTCGACGTCGAAGGCATCGACGCGGCTCACAAGCTGGTGATCCTGGCTTCTATTGCCTTTGGTATTCCGCTGCAGTTCGACAAAGTCTTCACCGAAGGCATCAGCCGTATTGCGCCCCAGGATGTCAGGTACGCCCAGGAGCTCGGTTACCGCATTAAACACCTGGGTATTGCCCAGCGCGGCCCCAAAGGTATCGAGCTGCGCGTCCACCCGACATTGATTCCGCAAAAGCGCCTGATCGCCAACGTCGACGGCGTTATGAACGCGGTTTTGGTCAAGGGCGACGCGGTTGGCCCGACCCTGTACTACGGCGCGGGCGCCGGCGCCGAACCCACGGCCTCCGCCGTGCTGGCGGACATCATGGACGTGGCTCGTACCCTGACTGCCGCCCCGGAGCACCGCGTACCCTACCTGGGCTTCCAGCAGGAGCAGCTGCGCAGTGAACTGGAAATTGTCCCGATTGAAGAAATTGAAACGGCTTACTACTTGCGTATGTCCGCTTTGGATAAGCCGGGCGTACTGTCCCAGGTCGCGCAGATTCTGAGCGATTCGGGCATCAGTATCGAAGCGTTGATTCAGAAGGAAGCGGCGGACGAGGAAGAAATCGTTCCACTGATTCTGCTGACCAACCGGGCGGTGGAAAAACAGTTGGTGGAGGCGATCATCAAGATCGAGTCCCTGAGTTCCATCACCGGTCCGATTACCCGGATTCGGGTAGAGCCATTGAAGTAAGGTTGACCGGAAAAATTGGAATCTTAATCCGGTCCACTCCGGGCAGAGCTTCTCCAAAGCGATCTGCTTACGTAAGCCCTTAGAAAGAAGGTCCTACCGCACTGAGGGCCGGTTTGGGGTGAGGTGTTCCAAGACCGTTAACCGCGGGACACGTGTTATCGAGCTACAGGGACGACCCACATGGATGTGGGAAGTGTCCGTAAGCGCCGGGAGCGCGTAGGACCGTACTTGCAGCGTGTCTTGGAACACCTCACCCCAAACCGGACCGGATTTAGAACACTTCAGGGTCCTTATGGTGTCGTTTGGCCAAACCATGTGATAGGTATAACGTCGTGAAATATATCAGCACTCGGGGCCAAGCCCCCGCCCTTAACTTTGAAGATGTGGTACTGACCGGTCTGGCACCGGACGGTGGTTTGTACGTACCCGAAACCCTACCCGAATTCAGCCAGGAAGAAATCGCCTCCTGGGCCGGTTTGAGCTACGAAGAGCTCGCCTTCAAAATCATGGCCCCGTTCGTCTCGGGCGCCGTGTCCGACGAAGAGCTCAAACAGATCATCACCGAAGCCTATAGTACCTTTCGCCATGACGCGATTGCGCCCCTGGTGCAAACCGACCACAACGAGTGGATCCTGGAATTGTTTCAGGGCCCCACGTTGGCGTTTAAAGACTTTGCCCTGCAGTTCCTCGGGCACCTGCTCGACCACCTGCTGAAAAAGCGCAACCAGAAAGTCGTCGTGATGGGCGCGACCTCCGGGGATACCGGCTCCGCCGCCATTGAAGGCTGCCGCCGTTGTGACAACATCGATATTTACATCCTGCACCCCTACCAGCGGGTGTCGGAAGTACAGCGCCGGCAGATGACCACCGTGCTGGAAGACAACGTGCATAACATCGCGCTGGAAGGTAACTTCGACGATTGCCAGAACATGGTGAAAGCCAGCTTTGGCGACCAGTCCTTCCTACCGGAAGATCGGCAGCTGGTGGCGGTGAACTCGATCAACTGGGCGCGCATTATGGCCCAGATCGTTTACTACTTTTATGCCGGATTGGCCCTGGGCGCGCCCGGCCGGCCGGTCTCCTTCTCCGTGCCCACCGGAAACTTCGGGGATATTTTTGCGGGCTATCTGGCCAAGCGCATGGGCCTGCCCATCGACCAGTTGGTGATCGCCACCAACAGCAACGATATTCTGCACCGCTGCCTCAGTGACAATGACCACAGCAAGCAGTCCTTGCATCATACCCTATCGCCCAGTATGGACATTATGGTGTCCAGCAATTTCGAGCGGATGCTGTTCGACTTGTACGATCGGGACGGTGACAAGATTCGCGGCCTGATGGAAGACTTCAAATCCGGCGCCATGCATTTGGACGAGTCGGCGCTGAGCAAAGCCAAAGCACTGTTCAGCAGCCACAAGGTGGATGACGCTACCACGCTGGAAGTGATTCGCGATGTGTTTGCTCGCACTGAGTACTTGTTGGACCCGCACACCGCCATTGGTCTGAAAGCCGCTCGGGAAACACGCCGGCGGCAGGATATTCCGATGGTTTGCCTCGCCACCGCCCATCCGGCGAAGTTTCCGGAAGCGGTGCGCAAGGCGGGGCAGGAGAGTGATCCGGCGCTGCCGACTCACATGGCCGATTTGTTCCAGCGGGAAGAACGTTACGATGTGTTGGATAATAATATCGGCACCGTGCAGTCCTTTATCGCTAAAAATCTGAAAGCCTGATGCAAAAAACCATTCTCCGCCGCACGCCGCCCGAACAAGCGCCGGAGACGCCGCTGGCGGGGCATTTGCCCCCGCTGCTGGACCGTCTTTACCGCCTGCGCGGCGTGTCCCGCTCGGAAGAGCTGGAGCACAAGCTTCAGCTGCTGCACAAACCCACCTTCAAAGGCCTGGACGAGGCGGTGGCGCTGTTGGCGGACGCCGTGGAAGCGCAAGCCAATGTCTTGATTGTGGGCGACTTCGATGCCGACGGTGCCACCAGCTCGGCGTTGGCGGTGCTGGCGCTGCAAGCGATGGGCCTCTCGTCCGTGGATTTTCTCGTTCCCAATCGTTTTGAATACGGCTACGGCCTGACCCCGGAAATTGTCGAAGTCGCGGCGGCCATGGCCCCGGACGTGATTGTGACCGTGGACAACGGCATTTCCAGCGTGGAAGGGGTAAAGGCAGCCCAGGAAATGGGCATCGCCGTGGTGGTTACCGACCACCACTTGCCGGGGAGCGAACTGCCTCCGGCGGAAGCCATCGTTAACCCCAATCAACCGGGCTGTTCATTTCCCAGTAAAAACCTGGCCGGCGTGGGCGTGATCTTTTATGTCATGAACGCGCTTCGGGCGGAGCTGCGCCAAAGGGGCTGGTTCAGCGAAGGCCGGGCCGAGCCCAATATGGCCAGCTATCTCGACCTGGTGGCGCTCGGGACGGTGGCCGACGTGGTGCCGTTGGATCACAACAATCGCATCCTGGTCTCCCAGGGGTTGCAGCGCATTCGCGCCGGCGTTGCTCGGCCGGGCATTATCGCTTTGCTGGATGTGGCCGGTCGACAAATGCACCGACTGGTAGCGAGCGACCTGGGCTTTGCCATTGGCCCGCGCTTGAACGCGGCGGGGCGGCTGGATGATATCTCCCTGGGCATTCAGTGCCTGATGTGTGACAGCGACTCCCTCGCCCGGGAAATGGCGCTGGCGCTGGATGAGCTGAACCGCGACCGCAAGGCGATTGAGAGCGGTATGCAGAAAGAAGCCCTGACGATGCTGGGCAAGCTTGAACTGCAAGAAGATGAAGAAGGGCTCCCCTGGGGCTTGTGCCTGTATGACGGCAACTGGCACCAAGGGGTGATCGGCATTCTCGCCTCGCGCATCAAGGACCGCCTGCACCGGCCGGTGATTGTCTTTGCTGATTCCGGGGAAGGGGAGATCAAGGGCTCGGCGCGCTCCATTCCAGGCCTGCATATTCGCGACGCCCTGGATGCCGTCGCCGCTCGGCACCCTCACTTGCTCAACAAGTTCGGCGGCCACGCCATGGCGGCCGGTATGACCCTGGCTCGGGAACACTTCGATGATTTTCACAAGGCGTTTGATCAAGAGGTCAGGCGTCAGCTTCAGCCGGAGGACCTGCAGCCGGTGTTAATCAGCGACGGTCACCTGACGCCCGATGAGGTCAACCTCGAACTGGCCGCGCTCTTGCGTCAGGCCGGCCCCTGGGGCCAACACTTTCCCGAGCCCTTGTTCGATGGCGAATTCGGGCTGGCTCAGCAAAGGCTGGTGGGCGAGAAGCATCTGAAAATGACGCTGGCACTGGACGCTCAGGGCCAACACCTGGTGGACGCCATCGCATTCAATATTGACCCGGAGCTTTGGCCCAACGAGAGCGCGCAACGCGTTAGGCTCGCCTACCGACTTGACGTCAATGAGTTTCGTGGACGTCAGTCGGTGCAATTGATCGTCGAGTATCTGGAAGCCATCTAAAGGGCACCTCTAACAATCCCGAGCCGCCTCTGGCCTCCAGGGCTTTCCGAGGTCAAGGCGGCTTTCCGAAGTCGGGCTGGTTGTCCCGCCGAGGGAAGCCAACGCCGAGATCGGGAAGCCCTGGAAGCCCCGAAGGGCGCGGCCTCAAACGCCCATCAGCGCCTTTATAGCTCTGACTAGTGGTCCATGCGGGAAGTTCGGTCTCTCTGACCGGACGTCGCCTCCTTACACCTTGTCTGTTCTCCACTCCGGGGCTACATTGAATAGGTTGCATCCAAATCTTGGTTTCACCCGTTATATCCCATAGGTGGTCTATTAATCAATAACGAATGAGAGCTAACACTATGGATGAGTCTTCAAACCCCTATTTGCCCCTGCTGAGTCGGACGGCGCAAGGCGATGAAGAGGCGTTTGCCGATTTATATAGGGCAACCGCGGGGAAGCTGTATGCCGTTAGTCTGCAAATGCTCCACCGCACGGACTGGGCGGAGGACGTGGTTCAGGAGGCGTTTGTGCGTATCTGGCATAACGCCGGGGAGTATCAGTCAGAAAAAGGCTCTGTTCTCTCATGGATGATCAGCATTGCCCGCTATCGCGCTCTGGACATGCTGCGTGCCGCGAAGAGCCGGCGGGAGACCGGCGAGGAGCACAGTCCCACGCAAGAGGATGGCCACTCACCGGAGGTTGATCTCTATCAAAAGCGCGAAAGGGCGGACATTGATAATTGTATGGATCACCTGGAGGGCTCTCAGCGCCACGCGATTCATCTCGCCTATTTTTTGGGAATGACGCATTTTGAAGTCTGCCATCGGCTGGCTTCGCCACTGGGGTCGGTGAAGAGTTGGATTCGCCGTGGGTTGGAACGTTTGAAGAGGTGCCTTGAAGCATGAATTATTTGACGGAAGAGCGCCGCAACGCCCTGGCGGCCGAATATGTCCTCGGAACCCTTCAGGGGCCGGCAAGGGTACGTTTTCAACAATTGATGATGGAGCACCGGACGCTGCGAAAAACCGTCTGGTATTGGGAGCGTGGACTGAATGGTTTGGGCGAGGCCCTGCCGGAACAGTCGCTCCGCCCCGAAGTGTGGGAGCGTATCAAAGTGCGCCTGGGTCTGGTGGGAGATCAAGACAGCGGCTCGGCTGACGTCGTGCCCCTGCCTTCCAGACCCGCGAAAAAGCCGGCTCGCTCCTGGCAATGGCTTGCCGGTGTGTCCACAGCGGCCGCTATTGTCTTGGCCGTGCTGCTGGTGTGGCAGCCCGGGGGCATGACTGATCCGGAAAGTGCGCAACAGTTGGCTGTCGTGCAAAGTGAAGATGCGGAGCCATTGTGGTTTATTGAAGTCGTGAAATCGGCAATCCGAGTTCGTGCCACCGGTCAGTTGGACCCCCGAGCGGATCGGGATTACGAGCTTTGGTTGGTGGCTGCGGACGGCCGGGACCCTGTGTCACTGGGTTTACTGCCAAAGCAGGGGCTGGCAGAACTACCGCGAAATGAGCTTCTGAATCGGGTTGAGGTGGCTGCGCTGGCGGTGAGTCTGGAGCCCCTGGGAGGTTCACCTACCGGGCAGCCGACAACGGTGCTCTATACGACGAAGCCGGTCAGTTTGTAACCTATAAGTCATGCTTCACTCTGGAAAGCCCGCTTTTGCGGGCTTTTTTTTGGTCTGACGAAAGTGGTGTTATTGCCTGTGGCGATGGAAACCCAGGAAAGCTTGCTAAAACGTTATCAGAAACTTGAAAAAAGCTGCATCCAAAACGCCGTTTGAGCCGTTTGCGTTAATGAGGACGGGCTGTTTGGTTGTTTCTCCGAGCAGTCTGTCGATTCATACCACCAAAATAGGAAGTAAACGGTTATGAAAATCAAAACTCTATCCCTCGTGATCGGTGCGCTATGCACCGGCATGGTCGCCTCCACGGCGATGTCGTCCAGCCACCGGGAAGCGCCGAACATCACGCGCATGCCTACCGTGGACTCCACGGACTTTTACGCATTCAACAGTTACGAGGATGGTCGCGGTGACTATGTAACTTTGATTGCCAACTACGTGCCGTTGCAGGATGCTTATGGTGGTCCCAACTACTTTGCACTGGACCCCGCAGCCGTCTACAGTATTCATATCGACAACAACGGCGATGCGGTTGAAGACCTTACCTACCAGTTTCGCTTTAACCAATCCCTACCCAATGAAACCGGTGTTGCGCTGACCGTTGGTCCGGAAGGCAATACTCGGCAAGTGGCCGTACCATTGAAAAACGTAGGTGGCATTTCCGCCGGCGATCAGTCTGCGGCCAACTTCATAGAAACCTATGCACTGAGCGTCGTGGAAGGCGATCGTCGCACCGGTACGGCGATGAATGTTCAGAACGCCACCATGGGTGGCACCACCTTTGGAAAACCGCTGGACTTTATCGGCACCAAAACGTTCAGCTCCCGTGAAGCCTATGCCGAGTACGCCAACAGCTTCATTCATGAAGTGGCGTTGCCCAACTGTGAAATGAATGGTCGAGTCTTCGTCGGGCAACGCAAGGACCCCTTCGCCGTTAACCTGGGTAACACTTTTGACCTGGTCAACTATGTGCCCATTGAAGGTGACAGCGAGCGCGGGGCCGGTGATGGTGAAGGTTTCCCGGGCGGCATCACACAAAGCATGGAGAACGATGACCTGCGTCAAAAGAATGTTACCTCTCTGGCGCTGGAAATCCCCAAAAGCTGCTTGACCGGCGAGGGCAATGGGACCATTGGAACCTGGACAACCGCCAGCTTGCCGCAGGCTCGCATCCTCAACCCGGATGCCAGCTTTAATAACACCGAAGTGAACGGTGGTGCTTTGACTCAGGTTTCCCGTCTTGGTAACCCGCTGGTCAACGAGCTGGTGATTGGCCTGAAAGACAAAGATCGTTTCTCCAGTGCCGAGCCCAAGGACGATGGACAGTTTGCTGATTACGTGACCCACCCGAGCCTGCCGGAGCTGCTCAACATCCTGTTCAAAGATGCTGTCAACCAGACCCTGGGCACCAACATGGAAACCCTGGCACCCACCAACTTTCCCCGGACTGACCTGGTGACCGCGTTCCTGACCGGCTTTGAGGGAGTGAACCAGCTGGCGACCGTGACGCCCTCAGAAGTCTTGCGTCTGAATACGGGGATTGCCGCAACACCAGCGTCTGCGCAGTCTGCCTTTGGGGTGGCGGGCGATGACCTGGCCGGGTTCCCGAACGGTCGACGCCCCGGTGACGACGTGGTTGACATCGCTCTGCGAGTGGTAATGGGCCGGCTTTGCTACCCGATTCCGGTAAACGGGGAGCCTACGAATCTGGGGCTGTGCCAGCAGGAGGACGCCAATGTGGGTGAAGTCGCCTTCACAGATGGCGCTCCGGTGGATGCCAGCATGATGAAAATCTCGTTCCCTTACCTGGCGGACCCCGTCCCCGGTTCTGAATAAGGAGAACCCTATGAAATCAATAAATTATTTAATTGCAGCAAGTTGCGCGCTGTTGGTGATGGGGTGTGGTAATGACAACGATTATCCGGACCCCCCTCCGATGAAGCCGGTTCGCAACGCCACGCCCGTGGCCAGTGACGCCAGCTTTACAACGCGGGCCGACACCGAGCTGACCGGTGCGCTAAAAGGCATGGATGACGACGGCGATGCCTTGACGTTCGCTCTGGTTGATGAGCCCGTTAACGGCAACGTGACGTTGGATGATGCTGGCATGTTTGCCTACCAGCCCAACGCCACCGTGACCGGTACTGACAGCTTCACCTTTGAGGTGTCGGACGGAAAGGCCACTTCCGCTGTCGCGGTGGTGGATATCACCATTGATCCACTCGAGGTGATGTTTAGCACCTACAGTCGGCAGGCTTTTGAGCAGAGGCCGACGGACGAGCCTTTACCGGTCAACGGCCGATCGTTTAATCAGGACGTGACGGAGCCGAATGCGTACGACGATCTCCTGATGCGGTGATAGCGAGCGCGCGGTGGCCGGGACGGCCGCCGCGCTTTTTGGGTTCTTGAAAGTGGATGATGGCAATGAAATACAGCGTCGTGTTTTGTGTGTTTTTCACAGTCTGTTGTATCGCTCAGGCGGGAGCTCCCTTGTCGCCAGACCGGGTGGTGGCTCGCTGGGAGCCTGATGATGATCGACCCGATAGCGCTGTGGAACGACACTGGAAGGAGCAGCCGCGTGAAATGATTTCGCAGGTGCGAGAGATGCTCGATCGTGCCGCATTACCGGGGTATGCCCACCTTTATGAACAAGCTCAGCGACATCTGTCGGTTCCGGTTCGCAACAACAGTGAACGGATTGACGTCTGGCTTCTGTGGGCAGATGTACAGCAACACCACCATCGCTTCGATAGCGCGTTGTCCGCTTTGGACAGAGTATTTGAAAGCGATCCAGTACATGTTCAGGGGCGGTTGATGGCGGCCCGTATTCATCTAGTTAAAGGTGCCTATAAAGAGGCTCGGAATCACTGCATAAGGTTGGTTGGCAACGCCGACCTTCTGACAGCGAGCGTGTGTGCCCACGAAGCGGCCAGCTATCAGGGGGCCATATTGGATAACTATCAGGGGTTGCTTGCCTTGCTGGAGCGGGAGAGCCTGCCGGGCGATGCGCGCGGGCCCTGGATCCGTCAAACAATGGCGGATATGGCGACGCGTCTCGGAAGACCCCAGGAGGCCATAGACTGGCTGGACGGGGGAATGTCCGACGCGGCCAGCGTGAGCTATCTGCTGCAATGGGCGGACGCCCAGCTCGTGCTCTCACATCCAGAGAAGGTGATGGAGCGGATCGAACCGGTCGTGACGTCCGCGCCGGCCATTGATGACAGCCTGGCCCTGCGACTGGCGCTGGCCGAACAGTCGCTGGTGGGGGAGGAGTGGCAGGCGTATGTAAAGGCCCGGATGGCATTGCGTGTACAGCGCCGGGACGTCGAACACGCCTCTGATGTGGCGCGGTACTACTTGCAGCTGGACCCCGATCCTGAAAAGGCTTTGCACTGGGCCAAACTCAACTGGCAGAGCGCGCGCGAGCATTCCGACCGGAAGCTATTGCTTAAAGCCCGAAAAATGGCGGCGAAGACATCAAAGTCTGGGGAGGAGCAATGAAGCGTTTTGTTTGCCTACTGATACTCGCGGGGCTTTCCGGTGTCTCGAATGCTCATCAATTGAGCACTGCTTATCTGAATGCGTCGGTAGATGCCACCGGCCAGGTGGCGCTGGAGTGGCAGGCGCGTTTTTATGACCTGCACCGAGCGCTGACATTGGATCGCGACGGTGACGGCGAGCTTCGGTGGGGAGACGTCCTCGACCGGGCAGACAGCGTAGAGCAATACGTCAGGGAGCATTTAATACTCGCTCGAGGGGACCATGAATGTCAGTTGGCATTCTCTCAGCGTTGGGAGGTGGAACGACACTTTCAGGAAGGCTACTTGGTAATCCCAATCCGGGCACAGTGTCCGTTGGCCGGTGATTTTACTCTGAGTTACCGCGCGCTCTTTGAGCAGCAGAACAACCATAAGCTGATCGTCACCTTTCGCAAAGCGGGTGACGCCGTAAATGCCCCAGGCAGTGCGCAAACCAGGGTAATGGACGAGGGGCGGCAGATGATCGCCATCGCCGATGCCGGTGGCAGCGTCTTTAAAACAATTGTCGAATTTGTTAAGGAAGGGGTCATTCATATTTGGGTTGGCCTGGATCATATTCTCTTTCTTCTGGCGCTACTGTTGACTTGCGTATTGGTGCGAGAGCGAGGTCATTGGCACCGTGAACCGAACAACCGGCGGGTTGTGGCTAATGCATTCTGGGTGGTTACAGCCTTCACACTTGCCCACTCGGTGACTTTGACTGCGACGGCTCTGGGGTGGGTGACACCCTCCAGTCAATGGGTGGAAGTGGTGATTGCGTTATCTGTCGTGCTTGCCGCACTGAATAATGTGTTCCCCGTTATTCGACGCCTTTTCGGGATTACCTTTCTTTTCGGTCTTATTCACGGTTTTGGTTTTGCCGGTGTGCTCGGTGAACTCGGCGTGCCCCCCGATCAAGCGGTTCCTACGGTTTTGGCCTTCAATCTTGGTGTGGAAATTGGGCAGCTGTCGATTGTGTTGCTGTTGCTTCCCGTTCTGATGGCGGCTCGCCACTATCGGTGGTATGCGAAATATTTGATGCCGGGGCTGTCCTTGTCGGTGGCCGCCGTGGCGGCTCTGTGGGTATTTGAACGGCTTTGACGCCTTGAACCGTAATTTGATTGAGGACAAACAACCATGAAGATGACCACACCCTTGTGTTGTTGGTTGGTATGCTTGCCCGTGACTGCGGTAGCGGACCCCCTTCAGATTGAAGAAATTACTGTGATCGGCCGTACTGGTGCTTTATTGGGACATGTTGCTTCGGCTTCGGAAGGGAGCGTCAACCAGCAGGACTTGAAGATCAGGCCGCGCTTGAGAGTGGGGGACCTGCTGGAAGCAGTTCCGGGAATGGTGGCTACCCAGCACAGCGGCAGCGGGAAAGCCAACCAGTACTTCCTGCGCGGATTCAATCTGGACCATGGAACGGACTTCGCGACACAGCTGGATGGCATGCCTGTCAATATGCGCACCCATGGCCATGGGCAGGGATACACTGATCTCAACTTTGTCATTCCAGAGTTGATTGAGGGTATCCACTATAGAAAAGGCCCTTATCGTTCTGATGTCGGCGATTTTACCGGCGCCGGTTCAGCCGTTATGCGTTCGGTAACGGAGACTGACACGCGCATTTCCCAAACGGTGGGAGAATATGGCTATGTCAGAACCCTCCTTGCCGGGGATACCGACGTGGCCCAGGGTAACCTGCTTTATGGCCTGGAGTATCAGACTTACAAAGGGCCATGGACCGATGTGGATGAGTCGGTGGAGAAAAAAAACCTTTGGTTGAAGCAGCATTGGCATACGGGGGCCACGGAGTATGAAGTGACCCTGATGGCGTACGACAACCAGTGGAATTCGGCGGATCAGATACCTGAACGAGCCGTTGAGAAAGGCATCATCAGTGAGTTGGGTTCTATCGATCCTACACTGGGCGGGGAATCCTCTCGCCATAGCCTGTCGGGTCAGTTTCAGCATGACGCCGAGGGCGGAACGCTTTGGCGTGGCGGGCTCTACGCGATTGATTATGAGCTGTCGCTGTGGTCGAACTTCACTTACTTTACCGATCCTGCGGGGGATCAATTCCAGCAGGTGGATCGTCGCCGCGTGTACGGCGGTGAGCTCTCCCGCCGTCACTCTTCGCAATGGGCGGGCATGGACCTGCGCACGACATTCGGCTTGCAGGGCCGGTTTGATGCGATTGATGAAGTCAGTTTGAATCGCAGTCGTGAACGTGAATACCTGAGCACTATTCGCTCTGATCGAGTGAATGAGGCGAGCTACAGTGCATATTGGGAGTCTCGCCTTGCCGTGACGGATTCGCTCTCTGCCCTGGCGGGAGCACGCTACGATGTTTTCTCTTTTGATGTGACGCCACTTGCCGCGGCGCAGCCTCGGACCTTGGCGGAAAACGGCGGTGAACAAAGCGACGATATTCTGACGGGCTCCCTGTCTCTGATACAGCGCTTGTATGAAACGCAGGAACTGTACGTCAGCATCGGTCAGGGATTTCATAGCAATGATGCCCGCGGGGTAACCCTGCAGCGGAATCCCCTCTCGGGCGAAACGTTGTCGCCGGCCGATCCGCTGGTGGACACATTGGGCTACGAGCTTGGGTGGCGCGGGCAATTTTCGGACGGTCTCAATTTGACGGCCGCGTTATGGGCGCTGGAAATAGACTCGGAACTGATTTTTGTCGGTGATGAGGGCACGACCGAAGACACCGATGTGGGAAGTGACCGCCGGGGGGTGGAGCTGGGGGCGTATCTCCCCTTGGGCGAAAACTGGCGTTTGGATCTGGAGTACGCATGGTCCCGAGCGCAATTTGAACGGCCCGTCGAAGGCCGCCGTGACGTTCCCGGTGCGCTTGACGGGGTGGCGACGGTTAGCCTCAATTGGAATCCCACCGAGCGGTGGTTCAGCCATTGGCGGCTGCGTCACTTGTCGGATTACGCCCTGGATGGCGGGGAGCGAGCCGGACCGAGCACGATGCTTAACTGGCGGACAGGGTACCGCCTGTCAGAGCGCTTTGAAATATCCCTGGATGTACTGAACCTCTTGAATGAGCGGGATCGAGATATCGAGTACTACTACGAATCCCAGTTGGCGGATGAGTCTGCGCCGGTGGCCGATCATCATTACCATGTGTTCGCTCCCCGCAGCGCACGCATCACCCTGGAGTGGTATTTGTAAGGAGGGATTTGAGTACGGGCCAGACGTTATTTAGAATGGCTGGCTGTGCTTGGGCGTTGGGGTGGATGCCGTCGTTTTGCATCATCTCGCGCTTGGTGGCCACCCCTTCGAGCATAAACGGGACCAGCGCCACGCCTTTCTCTTTGGCCAGCTCCGGGTAAACCGAGGTGAACTGGTCGGTATAGCGGCGGCCGTAGTTGGGCGGAATCTGAATGCCCAACAACAATACGTTGGCACCTGCTTTCCGGCTTCGCTCAACGGCCTTGGCGAGGTTGGCCTTCATTTTCTTAACCGGGTAGCCGCGCAAGCCGTCGTTGCCTCCGAGCCCTAGCAACACCCACTCGGGTTGGTGGGCATCCAGCAGCCTCGGCAGGCGCTTCAGGCCGCCCTCGGTGGTCTCGCCACTGACGCTGGCGTTCACCACTTGGTGGGGGTAGCCCTGGCTCTCCAGCCGCTGGTTAAGCATCTCGACCCAGCCTTCCTCCACTTCAATGCCGTAGCCGGCGCTGAGGCTGTCTCCCAGCACCAGGATTTTCGGCGCTGTCTGGGCCGACACGAGCGCGCTGGCGCCCAGAAGGCTTACGAGAAAGCACAGAGAGAACCATCGGAACAGCCATTGCCGCATAATCAGTTACCTTTTCAGTCAGCGTTCAATGATAAAGTGCCGCTGATCGCGCGGGTAGGATATACCGTAAAGAATTGTGAACCGTTTTGACAGCCCCGGCTGTTGAGGGTGGAATAGGGCACTTGATTTTATGTGCTTGATTCACGTTACTCGCCTCGCACGACTGGGCCGGAGACCCCGATGGATGCAAAAGTGTTGGTAGAAGCAAACGATGTTGGCAAGGTGGTCCCCACTGCCGAGGGGGACTTAACCATCTTGCACCGGATCTCTCTGGCGGTAACGGCGGGGGAAAGCCTCGCCATTACCGGCCCCTCCGGCTCGGGCAAGTCCACCTTGCTGGGAATTTTGGCGGGGCTTGACCTGCCTAGCTCCGGGGAGGTCCAGCTCTGCGGGCAGACGCTGACCAGCCTGGACGAGGAAGGCCGAGCCAAGGTTAGGGCCGCCTCGGTGGGCTTTGTCTTTCAATCCTTTCAATTGCTGCCGGGCCTGACCGCCCTAGAGAACGTGATGCTGCCCCTGGAGCTTCACGGTAACCGTAGCGCTCGTACCGCCGCAAAGGAGTATCTTACTCGGGTGGGCCTGGCGGAACGTCTCAGCCATTACCCTCAACAGCTCTCCGGCGGCGAGCAACAGCGGGTGGCGATTGCACGGGCCTTTGCCAGCCAGCCGGAAGTACTTTTTGCCGACGAACCTACCGGCAACCTCGACCTTCACACCGGCGCCACCATCATTGACTTGCTGTTTGATCTGAACCGCGAACAGGGGACAACCCTGATTCTGATTACCCACGAAGAGCGCCTGGCCCGGCGCTGCGGCCGGCGTATCCATCTGGTGGCGGGTGCCCTGGAAGATCAGCCGATGCCGGAAGAGGCCTGATTCATGCTGTCAGCACGATTATTGTGGCGCAACTGGCGCAGTGGAGAGGTACGGCTGCTGAGCGTCGCCTTGGTGATGGCGGTAATGGTGGTCAGTGCCATCGCGATTTTCACCGATCGCCTGGATGCGACCCTGGTGCAGCAGAGCAACAACCTGCTGGGGGCCGACCGGGTGGTTCGGGGCTCCGATCCTCACCACTCCAACTGGGAGAACGAGGCCGCCTCCCGCGACCTGCAACAGAGCCGGTTGGTGGAGTTCTCCTCCATGGTTTACAAGGGCGATGCCATGCACCTGGCGTCGATCAAGGCGGTCGATGAGGGCTACCCGCTTCGGGGAGTGGTGGAGACGACCGCGAAACCCTGGACGGCGGAACCGCCGCAAGTGGCCGAGGGCATTCCCGCCCCTGGGGAGGCCTGGGTCGACGCCCGCCTCTTGCCACTGCTCGATATTGAGCTCGGGGACACCTTTGGTGTGGGCGATTATCAACTGACGGCCTCCCGAGTGATGGTGCGCCAGCCCGACGGCGCCAGCTCTATTTTTATGACCGGCGGCCGGGTTTTGATGAACATCGCCGATCTTGAGAAAACCGGCGTGGTGCAGCCGGGGAGCCGGGTGAGCTACCAATGGCTATTGGCGGCGAGTCGGCCGGCGGAACTCGAGAACTTTATGGGCTGGCTCGAGCCCCGGTTGAGCGAGCACTACCGCGTGGTGGATATTGAGTCCTCCCAGCAGCGCCTGGCCCAGACGCTGGATCGCGGCAAACAGTTCCTGCTGCTGGCCGCCGTGGTCGGTGTGCTGTTGGCCGGGGTGGCCATTGGACTGGCCGCCCGGCAGTTCGCCGACCGCCACGTAGATCAGGTCGCCTTAATGAAAAGCCTGGGCGCCGGTGCCGGGCGCATTCGTCGATTGTACTTCGGGCAACTGATTATTCTCTCCGCCGTGGCTTCGGTGTTTGGGGTGTTTCTGGGTGAGGGCTTCCAGCAACTGGTGGCCTATGGCCTGGCTTCATTTTTTGAGTTAACGCTTGCACCGCCCGGTTGGCTGGCCTATATGCTGAGCCTGTTCAGCGGCCTGGTGTGTCTGATGTTTTTTGCGCTCCCGGCGCTGTGGTTTTTACCGGGCGTGCCGCCGCTGAAAATTCTGCGGCGCGAGTTGAGTGTTGATCGCGTTCAGGTCTGGACCCAGGTGGTGTTGGCCCTGTTAGCGGTAACCCTGCTAGTGGTGTTGTTCAGTCGGGACTGGAAGTTGGCCCTGAGCGTTGTGGCGGCGCTTCTGGTTGTGGTGGTGTCCACCTCGGTGCTCGGCCTGGCCTTGTTGCAACTGAGCCGCCGGCTGACAACGGGGGCGAGCAGCGTCTGGCGCCTGGCCGTGGCCAACCTGCAACGCCGTCGCGGCCACAGTTTGGTTCAAATGGTGATTTTCTCCATCGCGATTATGTTGTTGATTACGCTTACGGTGGTGCGCACCTCTCTGGTGGAGGATTGGCGCTTGCAGCTGCCGGAAGAGGCACCCAACCACTTTCTGGTCAATGTGGCCCCGGATGAGGTGGAGGGAGTCCAGACACTGCTGGACAGTAACCAAGTGGATCGGCAACCCCTATATCCGATGGTGCGCGGTCGTTTGACTCACATTAACGATGAAGAAAAGAGCCGGGATCGTCTCAACCGGGAGGCCAATCTGACCTGGAGCGGCACGCTGGGTGAGGACAACAAAATCGTGGCTGGCCAGTGGTGGGACCAGTGGCAGGGTGATGAGCTGCCGGGCGTGTCGGTAGAAGAAGAGTTGGCGGAGGAGCTGGGCATTGAGCTCGGGGACCGCCTGCGTTTCTCTATCGGCGGCTTGACCGAAGAGGCCGAAGTGGCCAGCTTCCGCTCCCTGGACTGGCAATCCATGAACCCTAATTTCTTTTTCATTTTCGAGCCCGGCGCCCTTGCGGACTATTCGGCCACTTACATTACCAGTGCCTACATTCCCTCGGAACAGAAGCCGCTGGTGAACGAGCTGATGCGCGAGCACCCGACCATATTGTTGATTGAACTGGATCGGGTGTTTGAGCAAATTCGAACCGTGATTACCCAAGTTACCAAAGGCATTCAATTGGTTCTGGTGCTCACGGTGGTTGGCGGGGCCTTGGTGTTGCTGGCCGCAGTCACCACGAGTTTGGATGCCCGTAAACAGGAGGCCGGCCTGCTGCGTGCCCTGGGTAGCCCCCGGCGGCTGGTGGTGGGCAGTGTCTGGGCGGAATTCTCTATTCTCGGAGGCCTATCCGGGGTGGTTGCCGTTATCGGATCGGAAGCGTTGCTGCTCAGCTTGCAGCACTTCGTGCTTGAGATACCGATTCGGCCCCATTATCTCTTTTGGGTGTTGGGGCCCGTGCTCGGTGCCGTGTTTGTGGGGTTGCTTGGCGCCGTTAGCTGCCGCGGCGCCGTAACGACTCCCCCCGCCGTGGTGCTGCGCGAGGCGGCGTAGAGTCTATAGCCGGTGCCGAGGGGTGAGACACCTCTGAGTCGGATTGGGCCGGCGAGGTCATACGGACTATAATGCGCCAATTAATCATGCGGAGAGCCACGGCTCTCCGTTTTTTGTAGGAGCAGTGTTTGAGTAATCAGCCAAAAAGCCGGGTGCTGGACAAGGGCCTATGGGGCATGAGTGCGCCCATGTTGGTGGACCAGGCGGTCACCTTTACCATCCCGCTGACCGACATGTTCTTTCTCAGCCGCATTTCCGACAATGCGGCCGCCGCCGTGGGGGCAGTGTCGCCCCTGGTGTTCGCCGGCAACACCCTGCTGATGGTGACCGCCTTTGCCGGCTCGAGCATTGCCAGCCAGCGTATTGGGGCCAATAAGTACGAGACGGCCAACGCCACCATTATGGCCTATGTGCTGTTGATCGCGGGCCTGGCGGTCCTTACCGCCATGGCGATCAATACCGGCGGCGCGTATGTGGCCGGCTGGATGCCCCTGTCCGAAACCGTGGAAACCCACTCGGTCACCTATCTTGGCATTATCGGCTGGATGGTCGCCATCTGGGGCCTGCGTGCCTCCTACCAAACCATCTTGAACGTCTACGGGGAGCCCAAGTGGAATACCGTTAGTAACTTTGTTTTCTTTGGTGCGAATATTCTGGGAAATAGCATCGTGGTGTTCGGCCTGTTCGGTGTCGAACCCATGGGCGTCGATGGGGTGGCCATGGCCAGCGTCGCCGCCATCGCCTGTAGCTTTCTGTTTACCGCCACTATTGTTCACTGGAAACTGAAAGTGCGCTTGCCCCTTCGCCAGGGCATTCGCGAATTTCGTTCGCTGATCAAACCTGTGCTCCGCATCGCGGCCCCGGCCAGCCTGGAGCCGGTGTCTTTCAACATGTACATGATCATGCTCAACTGGATTGTTGCGGAAGTGGGTGACTTGGCGCTGAAGGTCAAGGTCTACGCGTTCAATACGTTTCTCTTCTGCCTGATGATCTCGGTGGCCTTGAGTATGGCCACGGAGGTGATTATCGCTCAGCGAGTAGGTCGCAACGAGTTTGATGAGGCAGACCGTCAGATGCGCCGCAGCGTTAAGATCGCGATGTGGGGCACTGGGTTGCTGGCGTTGTTCTGGGTGATTTTTAACCAGCCGGTGCTGAGTATTTACACGGATGACCCGGCGATTCTGGCGTTCGGCTTTTGGGTGTTTGTACTCGCCTTCATTTCGGAGCCGGCCAGAACGGTGAACATTGTGATGGGAGGCGCGCTCCGCTCCACGGGGGATGCGGCTTTTATCTCTTATTCCACGATCGCGATCATTTGGCTGTTCTCGGTGCCTTTGGCTTACGTTCTGACGATTACGCTCGGATGGGGAATTTATGGTGTAATGGTGGCGGCTGTGGTGGATGAGTCGGTCAGGGCGGTGATTAAGTGGTGGCGCTGGCGCCAGGGGCACTGGAAGGAGTACGGTGTAGCGGCGCGGGAGGCGAGAGAGGCCAAAAGGCGAGCGATGAAGCAAACGTCTTAGTGTCTTTGTTGTCTATACTATAACTAGCTGCAACGGATAGGAAGGAAATTCGGAACGGTGCCTTCGGATAGTCCGGGGCGCTGCACGGTAGAGCATCCCAGGACACGCCGTAAATACGTCCCTGTAGGCTCGAATCGCGGGTCCCCCGCTCCACGGTCCTGGGATGCTCTACCGCACACCGCCCCTCAGTGCCAGCGGCTCGTGGCGCAGGTACAGGGTGGGAGAATGAGTTCATTAATTGAAATAACGAGGTGACTATGCCCCAGGAAAGAGTACGGAATCTGATTACCGAAATGCATGAGATGTATGGGGACGAAGAGCCCAGTGAGCCCCAGAAGCGCCTGATGGAGCAGCTGGAGCTGCATACTCACCCTCAGGGGACCAAAGACGAGTACGGAGAGCCGGTGCCGTTGGATACGCTGGAAATGCTAGTGGAGGAGATGGCCGCCGAGCACCCGCGTACTGCCGGTGTGATGAGAGAGATTCTGGAAACGCTGAAGAATATTGGGGTGTAGCGGACCCGGAAGCAGCCATGACAAAAAAGCCCGCAATTCGCGGGTTTTTTTGTAGGAGGTGGCATTTGAACCGGCGGCTGCTTTGGGCATTAACGTTTGCGGCTCAGTTCAGCCGACCCAGGCGAAGGCCACTCCGGCTCGTTCGATGTAGAGGTATTCCACTTTTTCCGTGGCCGGATGGCAGGCGTGGCGGAAGTGGTGGTGGTTCTGTGTAGACCCCATATATTCCCACCCCTGACCGTAGCACTCACAGACCGGGTCGCCTTGATTCAGGCGCTCGTTGGCGAGTTGATCCCACATGGTTTCCCACTCGGGATCGGTCATGCTGAGGTATTCCATGGCTGACGCTCCGGTCATGTTGATAGTCCTACTTTAATATCCTCACCTTTAATGTCAAATATTATTTCTAAGTATATGATATACCTATCAAAAATGAGTTGTTGTTGTGCGGTGGGTCACACTATTTTGGGGGCGGCATCTTGCCGCTTTTGTTTAAAAGTTGGTCTGTGGCGCCGAAAAAGGTTATAGTTGGTGGAAAGTTTTTGAGTGCCAGAGAACGTATGGTGTGGTGGAGGCTAGAAAACGTATGAATATTGGGCAGGCGGCTGAGCGCAGTGGGCTGAATAGTAAGACGATCCGGTACTATGAGAGTCTGGGTTTGGTGGAGCCGGATCGAGCGGAGAATGGTTATCGGGATTATACGAGTGATGATGTGGCTCGGCTTCGGTTTCTTCAGCATTGTCGGGCGGTGGGGTTTAATTTGGATGAGTGTCGGGAGTTGCTGGCGCTTTATGAGGATCCGAACCGGCGCAGTGCGGAGGTGAAGGCTTTGGTGATGTCGCATGTGGCTCAGGTGGAAGCTCAGCTGGAGCAGTTGGAGACGATGCGTGGGACTCTTCTGTCGATGGCTGAGCAGTGTCCTGGGGACGACCATGCCGATTGCGCCATTATCGATAACTTGGCTCAGCCCATGCCGTTTAAGTTGGTTTAGGTGTTTGGGGAGAGAGTCAGGGGGGCTACAGGTTGTAGACCCGCCGTGAATACTTCCCTGTAGGCTTCTCATCGGCATGCCGCGGCTTTGGCTTCCTGCGTCGCTCTAGCATCTACATTCCTGTAGGCGTCAGAGAATCTCCAACCGGATTTTCCGGGAGATAGTTTGCCGCTTTTTGTTTAAATGTTGACCTGTATGCCACAAAGGGTTGCAGTAACTGCAATGTTTTGGAGCAGGTGTCGATCTGTTGTGACTGGGAGGCTAGAAAGCGTATGAACATTGGACAGTCGGAAGACGACACTGGCCATGGCGTATAAGCTAATGGTCACGGCCCAGAAAAAGTGGCGACGCTTACGAAGCTACAAGCTGTTGGCCGATGTCATTCAGGGAGTTCGATTCAAGGACGGCGATTTTGTAGAGCCGGACCAACAACAGGGTCACCCTGAAGCGGCTGTACACCAGGTTTGACTATAGCTGCCAACTCCCGCACACTTCGTTGTCACCAGTAGCTGTCCGATACGATAGGAATATACAAGGAGCGAATGAAATGAGCAAAGATCTTCTGAACCACCTGAAGGAGCTTCGGCCCGAGTCCGGGGTAAAAATAGCACAATCCATTGTTCATGGGTTTCATGGCGTAAGTAACTCAAAAGGCGAAGCGGGAAAAACATTGATCAAGCCAGATATGACGGCTAATGCTCAATGGAAATGGAAAATTAACGGCAGTCCTCAATCGTTCACGTCGATAGAAAACCATATTGTGTGAGAAAAGGTTCAGGCATTTGGTGAAAATGAGGATGGCGGTTTTATTGAGCGTTTGAATGTTGCG
This sequence comes from Marinimicrobium locisalis, assembly GCF_039822625.1. NCBI lineage: Bacteria > Pseudomonadati > Pseudomonadota > Gammaproteobacteria > Cellvibrionales > Cellvibrionaceae > Marinimicrobium > Marinimicrobium locisalis. The sequence goes on along the minus strand of NZ_JBDLLG010000004.1, from coordinate 132,732 downwards.
TTACAAGGTGGGAAGAGTTACCCCATTTTGTCTTTGGTTTCCGGTGCAATAGTAGGTGCTGCCTCTTCAGGCGTCGGTCTTTTATTCTCGGCAACATCTACAGTTGCTAGCATGTCAAAACGTAGTCATAGAGTGTTAGCTCGGCCAGGAGATCAAATATGGAAAATGGAAGAACTCGGTAAAGTACAGTCTGGAAGTGGGTATAAAGCCGTGCACGTGTTGTCATTTTTTGTGATTGATCCATTCCGTGATTTCTCAAAATTTCGAAATAGAGGATGGCTTATTCACGAGGAGAGGACTGATGTCGATTTGGGGTAGAGTGGGCAAGAAGGCCTTAGGTCTTAGCTTTTTGACATTACTTCTGGCCCTGGGGGCATGCTCTAGCGCTTCGTCAAGGGATGATCTAGGGGAAGAGTTATGTGCCATTTACGGGGCTGCGCTGTCTGAAAATATAGACGATAAGGATAAGGCTCTATATAGGGCGGAAAAAGTCAGCAAAGAGATAGAGCAAAAATTGCCAGATTATTACAATAAACACCATGTCAACATTGTGGCGGCGGCGCCTGGCGATCAGTATGACTTGGCAAAGACGGCGGTAAAATACGAGTCTGGTAGCGACTGGGACTGTCCAGCCATGAAACGCTATCTTGGCATGGAGTAGAAAAATCTTAGACAGTCTTTTTTGCGTCAGAATATAGACAGCAGAATCATCGGCATCTATGCCGCGGCTTTGGCTTCCTGCGTCGCCCTAACACCTACATCCATGTAGGCGTCAGAGAGTCTCCGAACGGTATACCCCACCCCTGACCGCACGTTTAGAGGTATCTGACAGCGTTACGAAAAGTCCTGGTAGAGGTAATCGAAAGCACTGAGGCCGCGGGCGGGAGAACCTCCATGCAAGACCGTTAATCGCGGGACACGTATTATCGAGCTACAGGGATGTACTTGCAGCGTGTCTTGCATGGAGGTTCTCCCGCCTGCGGCCGGTCGGGACGCTACTTCACGAGCCCCTTACCGTACTCGATAAACCCAGAACTTGTTCAACAGAAACGACACTATCGGCACCGAGACGACGACAAGACTTAAGGTTACCCGAGAGGGAAGGGTGGTGCCGCTCTCCAGGGCCCATAAAAGCGCCTCACTGAACAGAAACGTTGATACCGAGGCCACCACGAAGCGTTGCAAGGTGGCGCGGGTTAAAGCCACCTGGAACGTGAACAAGCCATGCCCGAAATACGATACCGCCATCGCCGTTACGTAGCCCATAAGGTTCGCCACGTACACACTGATACCGGCCACCTCGTGGGCCGACAGGGCGATCAGGTAGTGCGTCAGCGTGGCGGCAACGCCCACCACGCCGAAACAGAATAGCTGCCTAAGAAGCATCCGAATCCTCAAACCCCCACTTTGACGCCACCAAATAAATAGGGCGGTTCTTCACCTCTTTGTAAATCCGGCCCACATACTCCCCGAGCAGCCCCAGGAAGAACAACTGAATACCCCCCAGGAACAGGATTACCACCATCGTCGAGGCATAACCCGGTACATCCACGCCCGTGGTCAGCGTGTTAATAACCACCACCACCGCATAGATAAAGGCAAAAAACGACACCGTCAGCCCCAGGTACGTGCCGATGCGAATCGGGAAGGTGCTGAACGAGGTGATACCGCTGAGGGCGAAGTTCCACAGCTTCCAGTAGTTAAACTTACTTGTCCCCTGAGCCCGCTCCTGGCGGTCGAACTCAATCACCGTATGGCGGAAGCCAGGCCAGCAGAACAGCCCCTTCATAAAGCGGTCCTTTTCCGGCAGTTGCTTGATGGCATCCACCGCACGGCGATCCATTAAGCGGAAGTCGCCTACGTTCTCGGGGATATGGATCTCGCTCATCTTATTGAACAGCCGGTAGAACCAGTGGGCGGTATTGCGCTTCATCAGGCTGTCGGTGTCGCGGGAAGCCCGTTTGGCGTAGACCACCTCATACTCGCCCGTGCGCCACTTCTCCACCATGGCGCCAATCAACTCCGGTGGGTCCTGCAGGTCCGCGTCAATGGGCAGGACCGCGTCGCCCTGGGCATGGTCCAGGGCCGCCGTCATGGCCGCTTCCTTGCCGAAGTTGCGGGTCAGCGCGAGGACCTTGATTTTTGGGTTGCGCTCGGCGTGTTGTCTCAGGCGCTCGAGCGTATCGTCCGCCGAGCCGTCGTCCACGCAGATGATTTCATAGTCGATCGGCACCGCCTGCATGCAGTGCTCCAGGGTTTCAAAGAAGAAGTCGACCCCGTCGGATTCGTTGTACATCGGTGTCAGGATCGATAACAACTGAGTGTGCATACCATTGCTCCGGGTTGGGAGTTATTCGTTATTGGTGTCTTTGGCCGTGGCGGCTTTTTGACCCCCGTCGAAAATGCCGCCGGCATTTTCCACCGTTTGGCGGCGGTTTTACAGGCCCAGTTTGCCAGTTTGTGCAGTAGATCGCCATTTTCGGTTTCGTCGTAAGCCGCGTGGGCGCTGGCGGGAGCGGGCGGATCTGCGTTAGAATGCGCGCCCTTAACCGAATTCATTTCATTGCCGAGACGGGCCCGCATCGGGCGCCGGGCTCGGTGAGCAATTAGCGAGCCTTTATGGAAACCAATCCGCTGCTGAACCAATTGAAAGACCTGGCTGAGCGCACCGAGGTGCTTAGGGGGTATCTTTGACTACGCTCAGAGGAAAGAGCGTTTAACCGAAGTTGAGCTTGAACTGGGCGAGCCTCAGGTCTGGGAAAACCCGGACCGCGCCCAGGCCCTGGGCAAGGAGCGGGCCTCTCTGGAGCTGGTGGTCAGTACCATTGAAGACCTGGACGCCGGCGTCAGTGACTGCCGGGAGCTGCTCGACATGGCCGCCGAAGAAGAGGACGATGGCGCGGTGGGCGATGTCGCCAGCGAGATAGAGCGGCTGGATAAGCAGCTCCAGGTGCTGGAATTCCGCCGCATGTTTTCCGGCGAAATGGATGAAAACAACGCCTACCTGGACATTCAGTCCGGCTCCGGTGGTACCGAGGCCCAGGACTGGGCCGAAATGGTCCTGCGGATGTACCTGCGTTGGGGCGAACAAAAGGGCTTTAAAACCACCTTGGAGGAAGTCTCCGCCGGTGACGTGGCAGGCATCAAAAGTGCCACCATTCGTTTCGAGGGCGAGTACGCCTTCGGCTGGCTGAGAACGGAAACCGGCGTTCATCGCCTGGTGCGCAAATCTCCGTTTGACTCGGGCAATCGCCGCCATACCTCCTTCTGCTCGGTGTTCGTCTCGCCGGAAATTGATGAAAACATCGAAATTGATATCAATCCGTCCGACCTGCGTACCGACACCTACCGTGCCAGTGGCGCCGGTGGTCAGCACGTTAACAAAACCGACTCGGCGGTGCGTATTACCCACGTACCTACCGGCATTGTGGTGAGCTGCCAGAGTGAACGCTCCCAGCACCAGAATCGGGACCGGGCCATGAACATGCTCCGAGCCAAAATGTACGAGCAGGAAATCCTCAAGCGCAGTGCCGAAAAGCAGGCCATGGAAGACAATAAGGCCGATATTGGCTGGGGCAGCCAGATTCGCTCCTACGTGCTGGATGATCAACGCATTAAAGACTTGCGCACCAGCGTGCAGACCAGCAACTGCCAGAACGTATTGGATGGTTCGCTGGACCAGTTTATCGTCGCCAGTTTGAAAGCGGGCCTGTAATCCAGGCCCTGTCCAATCACCCGCAACCGTTAGAGATGCCATGAGCAAGCCGAATGCCCCCCGGGACGAGAACAGCCTGATTGCCGAACGCCGCGCCAAACTGTCGGCCATTCGCGAGAAGGGCAACCCCTTTCCGAATGATTTTCGTCGGGAAAACACCTGCGCCGCCCTACAGGCCGAGCACCGTGATCGGTCCAAAGAGGACCTGGCGGAGGCCGGGTTTACCGCCAGCGTGGCCGGCCGTGTGATGGCCAAGCGCGGGCCTTTTATGGTGCTGCAGGACGCTTCCGGCACCGTGCAGCTTTATGCGGACAAGGAGACCCAGAAGACCATAAAGGAAACCTGGGGCCAGTGGGACATTGGCGACATTGTCGGCGCTCGGGGCACGGTATACCGCTCCGGTCGAGGGGATCTTTACGTCAACATGGAGCAATACAAGCTTCTGACCAAGTCCCTGCGGCCGTTGCCCGAGAAGTACCACGGCCTGCACGATCAGGAACAGCGCTACCGCCAGCGCTACGTGGACTTGATTATGAATCCCGAGGTGCGCGACACCTTTCGCCTGCGCTCCCAGTGCATTGACTACATCCGGCGCTACCTCAATGGCCGCGAATTCATGGAGGTAGAAACCCCCATGTTGCAGGTTATTCCCGGTGGCGCCACGGCTCGGCCGTTTATCACCCACCACAACGCGCTCGATATCGATATGTACATGCGAGTGGCTCCGGAGCTGTACCTGAAACGGCTGGTGGTGGGCGGTTTTGAGCGGGTCTATGAGATTAACCGCAACTTCCGCAACGAAGGGCTCTCCACCCGGCACAACCCGGAATTCACCATGCTGGAGTTCTATCAGGCCTATGCCGACTTCAATGACCTGATGGACCTGACCGAAGACATGTTGCGAGGCCTTTGCCAGCAGGTGATGGGTGCCACGGTGATCCAGTATCAAGACAGCGAATACGATTTCGGCAAACCGTTTCGCCGCGTTACGGTCTTTGACAGCATTCTGGAGTACAACCCGGAAATCACCGCAGAGCAGATCAGTACTCTGGAAGGCGCCCGCCAAGTCGCGGAAGGCCTCAAGATTCCGCTCAAGGACTCCTGGGGGCTGGGCAAGGTCCAAATCGAAATTTTCGAAGCGACCGTGGAGCACAAGCTGGACCAGCCGACGTTTATCACCGAGTACCCCACGGAAGTTTCGCCCTTGGCGCGCCGGCTGGATACCAAGCCGGAAGTGACCGAGCGCTTTGAGTTCTTTGTCGGTGGGCGGGAGCTGGCCAACGGCTTCTCGGAGTTGAATGACGCCGAAGACCAGGCCGAGCGGTTCCGCGAGCAGGTTCGCGAGAAGGACGCGGGCGATGACGAAGCCATGCACTACGACGCCGACTACATTCGTGCCCTGGAGTACGGACTGCCACCCACGGCCGGGGAGGGCATTGGCATCGACCGCTTGGTGATGCTGTTCGCCGACGCCCCATCCATTCGCGATGTGCTGCTGTTCCCGCACATGCGCCCGGAACACTAACGGAGGCTGTTGCTCATGCATACCATTGACGTCACCATGGAAAACGCCCAGCAGTACGTTATCGACGAATCTTTCAAGCGTCCCGTACTGGTGGACTTTTGGGCCGATTGGTGTGGCCCTTGTAAGACCTTGATGCCCCTGCTTGAAAAGCTGGCCGATGAGTACAACGGCCAGTTCCTTCTGGCGCGTATTAATGCCGATGACCAGCAAACCCTGGCCGGCCAGTTCGGCGTGCGCAGCCTGCCCACCGTGATGCTGATTAAGGACGGTCAACCGCTGGACGGCTTCACTGGCGCTCAGTCCGAAGTGCAAGTCCGTCAGATGCTGGAGCAGCACCTGCCCAAGGTGTGGGAGCAGGAGCTGACCCAGGCTCAGGCACTGCTGGAAGCCGGCGATTACAGCGCCGCTCTGCCCCTGTTGCAGCGGGTGTACGAGGCTTCCGGTCGGCAACCCCAGGTGGCTTGCCTGGTAGCCAGTGCCCAGTTGGAGCTCAACCGGCTGGACGAAGCACAGGCAATGCTGGACACCGTCAAACTGGCGGATCAGGACACCCTGTACCAACAAGTCAAAGCCAAGCTGGAGCTAAAGCAGCAAGCCTCAAAAACGCCCGAAATCGAATCGCTCGAGAAAGCGCTGGAAGGGGATCCGGAGAGCTTGGAAGTAAGCTACAAGCTGGCGGTACAGTACAATCAGGAAGGCTACCAGCGCCAGGCGCTTGAGTTGTTGATTAAGATTCTACGCAAAGACCTGGGCTATGCCGACGGCGGCGCCCGTAAAACGCTCACCGATATTCTCGCCGCTTTGGGCAAGGGTGACCCTCTCGCCATCGAGTACCAGCGCAAGCTTTTCACGCTATTATATTGAGTGCTGGATGGTTGGTTGAGTGTGGGATGGTCGGGACGAAATTACGCTAAAAACGGCAACTATAGTTAAGAAGGGGCGTTCAAAAAGAGAAGTTCAGGGAAGGAACTAGCCCGCCCACCCAGCCGACCGGGCTGGGTGGGCACAAGCCGTACCGCTTTTTTGTGTACCGCCCTGTGTCTTTATAACTGCCTTGTGTTGGTATCTTTTGTTGCTTTTTTAATGCACGTCTCAGTGCAAGTACCAATGCACTGATTAGCGCATGCGTTGCTTTAGATGCAACTAGACCGAAAAATTGCCGATTTTTCAGGCCCCCGGGGCTTGGTAGTCACCCTCAAGGTCCAATTACTATAAAATAAATTGACAGCGCTGTCACCCGGTTTGAACGAAAATTTCCATGGTTTTTTTAGGGCCCGCGCCACGCAAGGGCTAGAGCAGGGTGGTTGGCTTTGATGGCGGCCAACTTGCGTTTCAGGTCGCTTTTTCGGATAGTGCGCACACCCATAACAGAAACGGAGCTCGCCGTGATCAAAGCCACCATCGATAATGTCGCCGCTCTGGCCGGCGTGTCCATAAAAACGGTCTCCCGGGTGGTGAATAAAGAGCCGAATGTGCGCCAGAGTACGCGCGAGAAGGTGCTCAAAGCCATTGCCGAGCTGGACTATCGCCCCAATTTTTCCGCCCGCAGTTTGGCGGGCAACCGCTCGTTCGTGATCGGGTTGCTGTATGACAACCCGAGCGCCAACTATGTGATTGATGTGCAGGACGGGGTGCTCTCCACTTGCCGTGCCCAGGGCTACGACGTATTGATCCACCCCTGCAACCACCAGGATCCGGAGGTCTCCCGCGAAGTGTGGGACCTTATCCGTCAGACCCGTATTGATGGAGTGATTCTAACACCGCCGCTATCAGACGTTGAGTCCATCCTCGATGTGCTCATCCAACGCCAACTGCCGTTCGTGCGTATTGCCCCCACGGTCAAAAAGGCGTTGTCCCCCTACGTTGAAACCAACGACGCCGAAGCAGCCTACGATATGACCTGTGAGCTGATTGCGCTGGGCCATCAACGGATCGGGTTTATCGCCGGTCACCCCGACCACAAAGCGGTCACTCACCGGTTCGAGGGGTATCGGGCGGCACTCGTGGAGAACGACATTGATCTGGATGACTCCCTGCTGGTTCAGGGATATAACTCATTTGAGTCCGGTGAGCAGGCCGCTCAACAGCTGCTGGGGCTGGAGGCAAGGCCCTCGGCCATTTTTGCGGCGAACGACGATATGGCTGCCGGCGTTATGATGGTGGCCCATCAGAGTGGTTTGAGTATTCCCGGAGATTTGTCCGTGGCGGGTTTTGATGACACGCCCGTGGCTCACCAGATCTGGCCTTCCCTGACCACCGTCCGGCAGCCCATTCAGGCCATGGCCCAAAAGGCCACCGATCTGTTGCTCAAACAGTTGCAGGGGAAGGACGTCCAGCTACCGGCCAGTATGCTCAGTTCAAGCCTGATTCGCCGGGACTCAACTGGCCCGGCGCTCCGTTGCTAGGGACGGGGTGTGATCGACTAACCAAGCCGCGGTGCCAACCAGGGCCGCCTTGTCGTGCATGATAATATTCAGGGGGATGCGACCCACATAGTTGGCCATGGGGCCCTTGCTTCGGTAGCGGTTGACCAGTTCGGTGCTCTCAATATAGTCCGCGATTTTAGGGGCAATTCCCCCACCGAGGAAAACGCCCCCCTGGGCTCCCAAGCAAAGCGCCCGATCTCCCACCGCGCTGCCGAGCATGGCACAGAACATATCCAGGCTTTCTTTACAGCGCGGGTCGGCGCCACTTTGGCCCTTTTCGTTGATGTCCACCGGTTCGTAGTCTTCCGGCTCCGCGCCATCAATCTCGGCCAGGGCGCGATAAATCCTTACCAAACCCTGGCCGCAGATCAGGGTCTCCACCGATACGTGGGATTGTCGTTTCAGCAGAGTTTGAAGAACGGCGATTTCCCGCTCGTTGCCGGGGGCAAAGTTGGTGTGGCCACCTTCGGTGGCGATCGTTTTCCAGCGCCCGTCGCAGGGGATCAGGGCCGCCATGCCAAAGCCGGTACCCGGCCCCAGGACCAGTGAGGGGGCGGTTGGGTCGGCGCTGCCTTTTACCAGTGGGCGGAGCATATCCGGCTTTAAGTGGGGCGTGGCGTAGGCGAGGGCGGCGAAGTCATTGATCACATCCAGTGCCTTCATGCCCAGCGTTTTCCGCAGCTCCTCAATGCCGAACTCCCAGTCGAGGTTGGTCATGCGAACTCGGCCATCGTGGATGGGGCCCGCAATCGCGAGGCAGGCGTATTCAGGGAGTTTAACGCCCGCCTTGTCGGCATAGGCGCGAATCATCTGATCAATGCCAGGGTAATCGGCGCACCTTAAACTGTGCTGCTCGGTGGCGGTAAAGTCGGGAGGAGTTGCGCGAGCCGTGTCGAGGCTCACCAAGCCAAAGCGGGCGTTGGTGCCGCCGATATCCGCTACCAGAATAAAGCTCATAGAGTTCCCCGCTTGATCTTGCTGTTTTCTATCGTGCGCCGGACCGCTGTTATCAGTATCGCACTGGTTCTTCATTTTAAAAGCTGGGAGAGTCTACGGTTGGTTGACAGCGCTGTCAATCCAATTGTCGCACAAATCCTCCTAAGTGATGCTTAAATGATCAATTCTTGGGGAAAATGGAACTCTAGCCGGGGTCGTTACTTATACTCACAGGCGGGCTTTTAAGGGGTGTAACCGGTAACATTTTGTTTTTTGAAAAAGTGTGCTAACTTTAACCTCATTGGTGAATTCAGTGGACGGCGTACCCCTCTAAGTCAGAGTAGCGCCGGCTTTCAGAAAAGTTCGGAAAGATGAAATACGCCGTAAACGGTTACATCGGTGTTCGGCAAAACGAAAAGTTTGGTCCTGAGGGCCCGTTGGGTAAGGGAGTGTTGACAGCGCTGTCACCACTGAGTAAAGTTTATTCCACTTAGTCGTAGCGGGCAGGGTGGTCCGCTCAGGTACAAGCCCGGCAGTACATGCCCGGTAGGATGTCCGGTAGTAGATAGGACAGGCCCTTTTCACTGCGGCCGCCGTACCACGATCTCTCACCCTCGATGTCTGGTTGATGCATCGAGGTCTCCCTCTTGCCCTTTACGTCTGTAAAGGGCTTTTTTTTATCTGTCATTCCTTCGCGTTGCATGGGGTTCTCCCAGCCTGTTCTAGTAATTTTCTAACATCCCCCAGTCATGCTGACGAACCACTGCGCGGGAAAAGAGCGTTTTTGGGCGGCCTGCTAGTGCCTTGCCGAATTAACTGGCATAATCGGCGGCTTTCTGAATAGGCAGTGCCGTCGAGCGGCCCCGTTAACTCGGCTGAATCGGCACATTCGTTGAACCGTCGCCCGTTTTCTCATGGCGTCGTGCTCTGTTTACCGTCAACCGTTTGAGGAATCTCATGCAACCACAGGTTAAGCCCCGCAACCCCAACTTTTCTTCAGGCCCCTGCAGCAAGCGTCCGGGTTACGACGTGGGTCAGTTGGACTTGTCCACCCTGGGCCGCTCCCACCGCTCTGGCCTGGGCAAGGCGGCGCTCAAGCGCGCTTGCGAGGAAACCGCTCGCCTGCTGGGGCTTCCCGAAGGTTACCGGGTTGGGGTAGTGCCGGCATCGGACACCGGGGCGATGGAAATGGCAATGTGGTCCCTGTTGGGGCAGCGCCCGGTGGATGTGATGCAGTGGGAGTCATTCGGTAAAGGCTGGCTAACGGACGTAAAAAAGCAGTTGAAGCTCAAAGAGGTTACCCCTCTTGAGGCGGACTACGGCTTCCTGCCGGACCTGAACAAGGTGAATTTTGACCACGATGTGATTTTCACCTGGAACGGCACCACCTCAGGCGTCAAGGTGCCAAATGGTGACTGGATAGCCGACGATCGCGCCGGCCTGACCATCTGCGATGCCACCTCTGCGGTTTTCGCCATGGAGTTGCCTTGGGAAAAGCTGGACGTGGTGACCTTTAGTTGGCAAAAAGTGCTGGGGGGCGAGGGGGCCCACGGCATGTTGATTTTGGGGCCGCGGGCCGTGGAGCGCCTGGAGACCTACACGCCCGAGTGGCCCTTGCCTAAGATCTTCCGCATGACCAAGGACGGCAAGTTGATTGAAGGCATCTTCCGCGGTGAGACCATTAATACGCCCTCCATGCTATGCGTGGCGGACTACCTGGACGCCTTGGACTGGATTGATCGCATTGGGGGCCTGCCGGAAGCCATTCGCCGCTCCCAGGCCAACCTCTCGGTGCTCAGCCAGTTTGTCAAAGACAATGACTGGATCGAGTTTCTGGCGAAGGAGCCAGAGACCATTTCCAGCACCAGTGTATGCTTTACCCTGGATGCGGAGCCGGACCGGGTCAAGGCTATGGTGAAACTGCTGGAGCAAGAGGGCGTGGCCTACGACATCGGCGCCTATCGCGACGCCCCTCCCGGGTTGCGCATTTGGTGTGGTGCAACGGTAGAGACGGCGGACATTGAGGCCCTGTTGCCCTGGCTGAGCTGGGCGTTCCAGAAAACGGCGTGAAGTTCGGCGCCAGCGACACATTGACCGAGATAGGAAGGATTATGTTCAAGATCAAAACGTACAATAAGATTTCCGTGAAAGGGTTGGACCGCTTCGGACGGGACCAGTATGAAGTGGCCAGCGATATCAACGAGCCCGATGCCTTTATCCTGCGCAGCCACAAGCTCCACGGCGAAACCCTGCCGGAAAGCGTGAAGGCGGTAGCCCGTGCCGGCGCCGGCGTCAATAACGTGCCTGTGGACGAGTACACCAAGCAGGGTGTGGTGGTATTCAATACCCCCGGCGCCAACGCCAACGCGGTTAAGGAGCTGGTGCTCGCCGGTATGTTGCTGGCCTCCCGCGGCATTCTCTCCGGCATGGAATATGTCCAGACGCTGACAGACATGACCGACGCGGATGAAATGAGCAAGCTGCTGGAGAAGCAGAAGTCCAATTTCGCCGGCTCGGAGCTCAAGGGCAAAACCCTGGGCGTTGTAGGCCTGGGCGCCATCGGCTCAATGGTGGCGGAAACCGCCCTGGCGCTCGGCATGGACGTGGTGGGCTATGACCCGGCGTTGTCGGTGGAGGCAGCCTGGCGCCTGCCCAGTCAGGTGGGGCGCATGGGCAACCTACAATCGCTGCTGAGCCGGGCCGACTACATCAGCCTGCACGTGCCGGCCATCGACGCGACCAAACACCTGATCAACGATGAGTCGCTCAAGTCGGTGAAAAAAGGCGCGGTGTTGCTGAACTTTGCGCGCGACGCGATTGTGGACCCCGAAGCCATTGTGCGCAGCCTGGACGAGGAGCAGCTCGGGCGCTATGTCTGCGACTTCCCCGAACCCTGCCTGCTGTCTCGATCGGACGTATACGCTATGCCGCACATTGGCGCCAGTACCCTGGAAGCAGAGGAAAACTGCGCGGTTATGGCGGCTGATCAGCTCAAGGCCTACCTGGAGCACGGCAATATTCGCAACTCCGTCAACTTCCCCGCCGTGGGCATGGACCGCAATGGGGATCTGGGCGCCCGTATCACCTTTTGTAATGACAATGTCTCCGGCGTTTTGGGGCATGTGCTGTCGGTCCTGGCCGAGCACGACATCAATGTGATCGACATGGTCAACAAGAGCCGAGGCGATATTGCCTACAACATTATTGACCTGGAGCAGCCGCCCACTGAAGCGGTAGTGGCAGCGGTGGCCCACGTGGACCACGTCATTTCCATCCGGGTCGTCTAATCCCCTTCGTTCTACTGTGCCCCGTGGCTTGCGCCGCGGGGTGACCGGCAGAAGCGGTAAACCCTTGCCGCTTTTGTCCGGCCTCCCTTGCCCTTTCCCCTTCCGACCTTTGCCGCTGTCGCCTGTGGTGGTGTCCCGGTTTGCTCCTGTTCCATAAAAAAGTCTTTAAAAATCATTTGGTTACGCTATTTTTTGGCGATTGGCACAGCGATTGCTAAATAACTATTGAGATCACTTTTTGAGATCGTACTTTAAGACTGTGTATTACCGCTTTGGAGTTTCACCGATGGCCATTTCATTTGAATCCGCTCTGGGAGTCCATGAGTCTGCGTTTAAGCTGCGCGCCCAGCGTGCCGAGCTGCTGGCGGACAACATGGCGAATGTGGATACGCCCGGGTATAAGGCCAAAGATCTGGACTTCCGGCAGGCCCTGGCCCGCCAGTCCGGCGACACCCCAGGGGTAGGCCTGGCGCAAACCAATGCCCGACACATGCAGGGCGGTAACAGCAGCGAACTGGGTGGGCCGGATGTTTTGTACCGTGTGCCGCAACAGCCCTCCATTGATGGCAACACCGTGGAAGAACATATCGAGCACGCTGAATACATGAAAAACGCTCTGGACTTTCAGGCAACTTTCCAATTCCTGAACGGCAAGTTCAAAGGCCTCACCAGCGCTTTGCGCGGTGATTAAGTCGGGTTTCTGTCACATAGATTAATGTAAACGCTACGGCGCGGGAGTAAGAGAATGTCACTGGTCAATGTTTTCGATGTCGCCGGCTCTGGGATGAACGCCCAGACCGTTCGCCTGAACACCACGGCGAGTAACCTGGCGAACGCCCAGACCGCCAGCTCAAGTGCGGATCAAGTTTACCGCAACCGCCAACCGGTGTTTGCCGAAATGCAGCGCGATGCCATGCTCAGAATGCAGGGCAGTGAAGGCATGGGCTTTGAGGGCGAGGGGCCGGCGGGCCGGGGCGTTCAGGTCATGGGTATTGTGGAAAGCGACGCCCCGCTGCAGCGTCGTTTCGAACCGAACCATCCGGAAGCGGACGAAGAGGGTTACGTGTTTTACCCCAACGTTAACCCCGTGGAGGAAATGACGAATATGATTTCCGCTTCCCGCGCCTTTCAAATGAACGTGGAAGTGATGAATTCGGCTAAACAAATGGTCCAGCGCGCGCTGACCCTCGGTCAGTAAGCCCGAGCCGTAAAGGAGATTGAGCCATGACTCAGGTTAACAACGACGCGGCCAACAGTATTCTGAGTAATCTGAATATTGCCAACAAAAACAAGGATAAGGACGAAGAGAAAAGCAATGAGCTGGGGCAGTCGGCCTTTCTGGAATTGATGATTACTCAGATGAACAACCAGGACCCCCTAAAGCCCCAGGATAACACCGAGTTTATTGCGCAGTTGGCTCAGTTCAGTTCCGTCGAAGGGCTCGAGCGTCTGAACAGTAACTTCGAAGATTTCAGTGGCTCGTTCATGTCCAACCAGGCTCTGCAGGCGTCCTCTTTAGTGGGGCGTTCAGTGACGGTTCCGTCGGAAACCAGCCAACTGTATGAGAACGGCATTATCAACGGCACCGTTGACCTTGAGCAGTCGGCTTCGGATATGAAGCTCAATGTCTACAATCAGGCCGGGGAGCTGGTTTCGAACATCCCCATGGGGTCTCGGCCGGCCGGTCAGCTCGCCTTCCGCTGGGATGGCCAGAGCATGGAGGTTAACGGTGAGTTAATGGACTGGCAGGGTGGGGAAGCACCTTTGCCGGCCGGTGAGTACCGCTTTGAGGTGCTCTCCAAACAAAATGGTGAAAGCGTTCAGCTCGACACCGCGCTCAGTGCCAACGTAAACAGCGTCACGCTGGGGGACGACGGGCAGTTGACCCTGAATCTGGCGGGCATGGGTGCCGTGAACATCGGCGACGTCAAACAGTTTAATTAATCGCTCCACTGCGTTGAATCGAGGAGAATCACATGCCTTTTAATACTGCTCTTAGCGGCATTCGCGCCGCCAGCGCTGACCTGGACGTTACCGGTAATAACATTGCCAACGCCAGCACCACTGGTTTCAAATCGTCCCGGGTGGAGTTCGGTGATATATACGCCGGCAGCATTCTGGGTACTACCGCCAACACTCCGGGTAGCGGTGTGAGCCTACAGAACATTCGCCAACAGTTCAGTCAGGGTAACCGAAACTTTACCGATAACTCCCTGGATCTGGCGATCAATGGTGCCGGCTTTTTTGTGACCAGCAATGGCGGTGACCGTCAGTACACTCGAGCCGGGGCGTTTGGCCTGAGTGACGAAGGTTTTATCGTCGGCAATACCGGCGCCCGTTTGCAGGGCTTTGCGGCCGATGAGAACGGCAACATCAACGGCAGCCTGGGAGATTTGCAGGTGGACGTCAGCGTGCAGCCGCCCCGGCAGACTACCTTGGTGGAAGGGCGCTTCAACCTGGACTCCAACCAGCCGGTTCTTGAAACCGTGGGTACCGAGTTTGAGACCGACGGTGCTGCCGTGGGTGTTGCCCAGCAGGGGTTGAAGGACGCAACTTCCACTACGATGGATCTGGGTGCCATCGCCACGCCCATCAACTTTGCGGCTAACCCCACCACCTTTGATATTCAACTGACCGGCTCAAATCCGGCTTCGGGCAACGGGACGGTTTCGGTCACTCTGGATGGTTCTACGGCAAACTCTGTGCAGGATATTGCCAACCTGATCAATAGTGAAATTTTTGGCGCGCCGTCTCCCATTAACGTGCAGGCGGTCGCCAGCGGTGGTCAGTTGCGTTTTCAGGATCTGACCGAAGGGGTCAGCTCCACCATTACCTTGGGTGCCGTTACCGGGGCTAATGACTTGTCCACGGCATTGAACGGAGCGCCCGCTTCCGTTGCGGGTATTCCCGCCGTCGATAATGGTTACGTGGCTCAGAACCTGGAGTTTCAGGGGCCGGATGGCGACGTGTTTAACTTCACCAGCGAGAGCGGTGCCTCAGCGGCAAAAACTGCATCCGAGCTCAATGCTCTGGCGGGAGTGACGGCCTCGGCAACCACAAACGCTCGTATTCTTGCCGGCAGTTTTGACAATAGTAACAACAACATGACGTTGAACGGCGTCCAACTCAATGCGACGACTCTGGATGGCCTGGAGGATGAGATCAACAGTCTCAGCTCCTCTCAGTTGGCGGGTATTCGTGCCGAGATCAACAGCACCGGCGACTTGGAAATTACCTCCGCCGTGGGCGCAGACCTTCGCTTCGGTTTTGCCGGTGGACAACCGCCGGGTACTTTTGACATGACCGGCCGCACGGGCACGGGTGTGCAAACCGTGAACACCAACACCGAGGACACCGTTGTCGGGGGCGGATTAACGATCTTGATGGAAGAGGGGTATAGCCTGGAAACAGCCACCCCGAGCGTCGGCAACCTGCTGTCTCCGTTGACGGAGGATAGCTTCGACGAAGTCTCCATCAATGCCTTTGACCCGGATGACCAGGGCACCTTCAACCATTCCACAACCTCTGTGGTGTATGACAGCTTGGGTAACTCCCATACACTGGAGCAGTACTTTGTGCGTCAGCCCTATGACCCGAACGATCCCTCAACGTCTCCCAACCACTGGATGATGTATGTCCAGGTGGATGGTCAGAATGTGGGGGATCCGGATCCGACCTTGCCGCCGCCCCAGAATACTGAGCCGAACGTGGCCTCGTTCAACGTGCACTTCAATAGCGACGGCTCGCTGAATGAAGAGTTGACTGAGGAAATGTTGGTTTCCAACTGGACGCCTCGTAACGATGATGGTTCGGCTGCCGGTGCCTTGCCACCCCTGAACGTCCTGCAGGGCGGACAGCTGCCGGTGACGGATCCACCCACCAGCTCGAACTTTGAAATTGAGCTGGATGGCACGACTCAATTTGGCGCGAACTTCGGGGTGGAAAGTCAGGACCAGAACGGCTTCACGACCGGTCGGCTCTCGGGCGTCGACATTGGTGATGACGGGACCATTTTCGCCCGTTTTACCAACGGCGAGGCCCAGGTGTTGGGGCAGGTCGCGATGGCCGATTTCAACAACGTTGAGGGGTTGAAGCCGGTGGGTGATACCAGTTGGGTGCAGTCGTCGGATTCTGGTGAGCCGGTAATCGGCGCGCCGGGTTCGGCGTCTCTCGGGGTGATTAATGCCGGGGCGCTGGAGGAGTCGAATGTGGATCTGTCCACGCAGTTGGTGAATTTGATTATTGCCCAGCGCAATTTCCAGGCAAGCTCGAAAACCATTGAGACCGCCAATCAGATTACCCAGACCATCATCAACCTCCGCTAAATGAGGAGCGTGGTTCGAGCAAACGTGATGAATTAGCGTTACGCTCGGGCCGGAGCGGGGTAACCCCTTGCAAGACCGTGGAGCGGGGGACCCGCGATTCGAGCCCCCAGGGGCCGCTCCATGGCATCCATGCCATCGCGGCATTAGTGAATCCTTTCACGTCATGGGGTGACGGCGTGTCTTGCAAGGGTTACCCCGCTGCGGACCCCTGCTGGTAACTCACCCTCCTTTAATCCCACCTTGGCACCACTCTTGCAGTACCTCCCCAAAGCGACATTTTTCCGTTCTTTCGGGAGGCCCCATGGACAAAGCGCTCTACATTGCCATGACCGGCGCCAAGCACAATATGCTGGCGCAGACCAATCACTCCAACAACATGGCCAACCTCAACACCACGGGGTTTCGGGCGGACTTCGCCCAGGCGCGCAGCATGCCGGTGTACTACGGCGATGGCCATCCCACCCGAGCCTATGCCCTGACCGAGCAGCCGGCCACCAATTTCGAGCCCGGCCCATTGGATGAGACCGGCCGAGATCTCGATATCGCTATTGAAGGCGACGGTTTTATCGCGGTTCAGGCGCCGGACGGCACCGAGGCCTATACCCGGGCCGGTGGTTTGCACATTGACCCCTTGGGCATCTTGCGCAATGGCAGTGGCTTGCCGGTTATCGGCAATGAGGGCCCCATCGCCTTGCCGCCGCTGGATAAGCTGGAAATTGGCGCCGACGGCACTCTTTCCGTGGTGGCTCAGGGCCTAGGTCCGGAAGCGATGGTGGAGATTGACCGAATCAAGCTGGTGAATCCCGACCTGCAGCAAGTGAATAAAGGGGAGGACGGGCTGTTTCGCCAGGAGGGCGGTGTGCCCGCCGACGCTGATGCCAATGTATCGGTGGTTACCGGCTTTCTGGAAGGGAGCAACGTGAATGCCGTCAACGAGTTCACCCAGATACTGAGCCTCTCTCGTCAGTACGAGATGCAGCTCAAGCTAATGCAAACCGCCAAGCAAAATTCCGAAACCTCGGCACGGCTATTGCAAAACTCATAATAGCGAGCGACTCCCGCTCAAGGTAGCGGGGTAAGCGGTAAAAGCTTGCCGCAAAGCGGCAAGCACCGACACCGACGATTCAGTATTGATTATTAAGAGAGAACGACCATGCACGCAGCACTCTATGTCAGTAAGACCGGTCTGGGCGCTCAGGACAAGCAGCTGACCACCATCGCCAACAACCTGTCCAACGTCGGCACCGTGGGCTTTAAGCGCGACCGTGCGGTGTTTGAGGATTTGCTGTATCAAACCCAGCGCCAACCCGGTGGTTTGGCCAATCAGAACAACGAGCTGCCCTCCGGTTTGCAGATCGGGACCGGCGTGCGGGTGGTCGCGACCCAGAAAGAGTTCACCACCGGTAGCTTGGAGGTGACGGATCAGGCGTTGGATGTGGCCATCGACGGGCGTGGTTTTCTTCAGGTGCTTCAGCCCGACGGTAACTTGGCCTATACCCGCAATGGCCAGCTTCAGGTCAACGGGGAAGGGGAGCTGGTGACCAATGACGGCCTGTTGATTGAGCCCGGCATTGTCATTCCCGAGAACACCAATCAAATCAACATTAGTGAAGATGGCATTATCAGTGCCCACTTTGACGGTGACCCTCAGCCTCAGGAAATCGGTCAGATTCAGTTGGCGGATTTTATTAATCCATCCGGCCTTCAGTCGGTCGGTGGCAACTTGTATGTGGAAACCGTTGCGAGCGGTAATCCCGTAGTGGGCGCGCCTTCTCAGCAGGGCATGGGGAGCCTGGAGCAGGGCATGTTGGAAAGCTCCAACGTCGACATCGTTCAGGAAATGGTGGATATGATATCCACCCAGCGGGCCTACGAGCTGAACTCCAAAGTGGTATCCAGTGCCGACCAGATGCTGCAGTACATTAACCAAACCTTGTAAGCCAATGAGTGAGGCCGTGGCCATGATAAGTCAAATGGGAAAGTTGTTGCGCGGGGCGTCGAGGTGGCTGCCAGTGGTGAGTGCCATGGCGCTGTCCGCCTGCGTGACCTATGAACGCCCAGTGCCCGGCGATCCCTACTACGCGCCCACGGTCTCTCCGGCCGCCAGTCAACCGACACGTACGGAAGGCTCTCTGTACCAGGGCAACTACGGCATGGCGTTGTATACTGACCGCAAGGCGTTGAACGTGGGTGACATTATTACGGTTACGCTCGCGGAACGAACGGTCTCAAGCAAAAGCTCAGGCGTGTCCGTGGAAAAAGAAAGTGAAATGGACTTTAACGCCGGCCCGCTACTGGGTAACGTTCCCAGCTTTCGTGGCAATACGCTCGAAACCAACCTGGAGCAAAACCGTGGGTTTAACGGCGACGCCGGGGCCGATCAGAGTAACAGCCTGGAAGGCAACATTACGGTAACCGTTGCGGACGTGTTGCCCAACGGGGCGCTGGTGGTTCGCGGTGAAAAATGGATCACCATCAACCGGGGTGACGAATTTATTCGTATCAGTGGCATCGTTCGCCCCGATGATGTGTCTCCGAACAACACGGTACCGTCAACCCGGCTGGCCAATGCCCAGATCTCCTACAGTGGCACCGGCACTCTGGCCGACTCTCAGACTATGGGCTGGCTGTCTCGCTTCTTTAACAGTGGTTATTGGCCGCTTTAATGCGGCGCATTGAGGTACACCCGATGAGCTTTCGACTTTTTCTGGCATTGACCCTGTTGTTAAGCAGCACATTCGCCGCGGCGGAGCGGATCAAGGATATCGCCTCGGTGGGCGGTGTCCGCTCCAACAAACTGGTGGGTTATGGCCTGGTGGTGGGCCTGGACGGCACCGGCGACCAGACCAACCAGTCCCCGTTTACCGTCCAGTCGTTCAACAATATGTTGCAGCAGTTTGGCATTACCGTACCGCCGGGCACCCGCGTTCAGACAAAAAACGTGGCGGCGGTCATGGTTCAGGCGGAACTTCCCGCCTTTGCCAAGCCGGGCCAGACGCTGGATGTCACCGTCTCCTCCGTGAGTAACGCCACCAGCCTGCGCGGGGGCAGCCTGCTGATGACTCAATTGAAGGGGCCCGATGGCCAGGTATACGCTCTGGCGCAGGGCAACCTGGTGGTCGGCGGCTTCGGCGCCGAGGGGCGCGACGGTTCCAGTATTACCGTCAATGTCCCGAGCGTCGGGCGCATTCCCGACGGTGGAAGTGTCGAGCGCGAAGTCAAAACCAATTTTGCCTCGGGTCAGCCCATTATGCTCAACTTAAACCGGGCGGACTTCACCACCGCCAACCGTGTGGCTGAAAGTATCAACGAAATGCTCGGCCCTCAGGTCGCGCAGGCCCAGGACGCGGTCACGGTGGCCGTCAGCGCCCCGCAGGATCCGTCTCAGCGGGTGGATTTTATTTCTTTGCTGGAAAACATTGAAGTTGAACCCGGTGAGGCGGCCGCGAAAGTGGTAATCAATTCCCGCACCGGCACCATCGTGGTGGGGCAGCACGTCCGGGTCTCTCCGGTGGCGGTTACCCACGGCAACCTGACGGTGTCGATTTCCGAGGACTATACCGCCGTACAGCCGAACCCCTTGGGTGAGGGAGAAACCGTTGTGGTGCCAGGCAGTGATGTGGAAATTACCGAAGAAACCAACCCGATGTTCAAGTTTGCCCCGGGCAACACCCTTGAGGACATTGTTCGCTCGGTGAATAACGTGGGGGCCTCTCCCGGTGACCTGATGGCCATTCTGGAAGCGCTGAAGCAATCCGGCGCTCTCAACGCACAAATTATGGTGATCTGATGATTCCTGTCGATACGTCAATGGCGCGCCAACAGGTTCAGGACAGCCACCTGAACGGGGACGGTTTGCAAAAGCTGCGCGAGCAGGGGCGCAACGGCGACCCGCAAGCGTTGCGGGAAGTGGCCCGTCAGTTTGAGTCGATGTTCGTGCATCAAATGCTCAAACAAATGCGCTCTACCAATGATGTGTTTGGTAAGGACAACCTTTTCAGCAGTGAAGAGACCAAGTTTCATCAGGAAATGCTGGACCAGCAAATGTCTCTTGAGCTGACCCAAGGTCGAGGTTTGGGACTGGCGGAAATGATGTATCAGCAAATGCAGAAGGCTTACGGGGACCACTTGAGACCTGAAGCTGGGCAGAATCTAGATCAGGGAAGTATTGAGGGTGCCCCTGATGTCTCGAGCGCCGAGCCTGTGCAAACACTGGGTGGCAAGGCCGCCATGACAATGGACCCGGCCGCTTTTGTTGAGCAGGTCCGTCCGCAGGCCCAGAAGGCGGCTCAGGCACTGGGCGTTTCTCCTCAGGCCTTGGTGGCTCAAGCCGCGTTGGAAACGGGGTGGGGGCGGCACGTCATCCACACCCGCGAGGGTGAAAACAGTCACAACCTCTTTAATATCAAAGCGGATTCCCGTTGGGAGGGGGCGCGGATCAATGTCTCCACCATTGAATACCGTGACGGCATGCCCGGGGTGGAACATGCGAACTTCCGTCAGTACGGCAGCTATGAGGAGAGCTTTTCGGATTATGTGAAGTTCCTTCAGGAGAACCCGCGCTACCATGACGCGCTCATGTCTGGAACCGATGCCAAGCAGTATGTGGAGGAACTTCAGGCGGCCGGTTATGCCACCGATCCGGCTTACGCCGATAAGCTGAAAGCCCTGATGCGCTCTGAGCCCTTGGCTTCGCTCGGCGGTGCCACTAACTCCACGCTCCCTAACGATGCCTGATAGGTAAATACCCATGTCCGGATTACTGTCAAATGCCATCTCGGGTTTGCGCGTCAGCCAAAATGCGATGCGCGTTACCGGGCACAATATCAGCAATGCCAACACTGAGGGCTACAGCCGCCAGCGTACGGACAATATTACCCGGCCGGAGCAGAAACTCGGCAGTGCGGGTTACGTGGGCAGCGGTGCCCAAACCGAGTCTATTACTCGCATTGTGGATCAGTTCGTCGTCGGCCAGCTTCGAACTGACACCACCAACTTTCACGCGTTGGAGAAGTATAAATCCAACTTGGAGAAAATTGACAAGCTGTTTGCTGATGAATCGACTGGCCTGAGTGGGGGGCTTAAGCAATTTTTTGCAGCGGTACAGAACGGGGCGGACAACCCCTCCTCCTCTCCGGCTCGGCAACTGATCGTGACCGAGGCCGAGAGCCTGAGCAACCGCATGAATACCCTATACGACCGACTGGTGTCGATTGAGGACAATAATCGCCAGGAAATGAACTCGATTGCCGAACAGGCGAATGGTCTGGCTCGCAACATTGCCGAGCTGAATAAGGCTATTGTCGATAAAACGGTTCCGGGCACGGGCAACCAGCCCAATGACCTCTTGGACCGGCGGGATCAGAAGCTCAAGGAGCTCTCCGAACTGGTGGGCATCAGTGTGGTGAACCAAGGCAATGGCAGTGTCAATGTCTTTATGGGTCAGGGTCAGGCGATTGTGGTAGGCACCGACTCCAATCGCTTTAATATTACCAACCGGGGCGAGGTTATTATTGGGCAGGACACTCGTTCCTACAATGTGACTGAGCAGTTGAATGGAGGGCAGTTGGGCGCCCTGGTGGATTTCAATAGCGGTATTCTGAAAACGGCCAAGAACGAGCTGGGCCGGATATCATTGGCGCTGGCGAGCACGTTCAATGACCAGCAGCTGCGTGGGTTGGACCTTGATGGTGACTATGGCCAACGCCTGTTTAATGATATTAATTCCGAAGAGCTGATTGCCCAGCGGGTGGTCTCCGGGGCAAATGCCGCCCCGGATGATCGGCAACTTTCCCTGCGGATTGATGACGTAAATCAACTAACCACCAGCGACTACCGGTTTCAGATTCTCGATAACTCCAACAACTACGTGATCACCCGCCAGAGCGATAACGAAGTGGTCCAACAGGGGCTGATTACGGGGGGATACCCCCAGACTCTTGAATTTGATGGTTTGTCTCTGACCTTGGAAGGCGGTTCGTTTCAGGGAGGGGATTCTTTTACCCTGAAGCCGACCACGGACGCGGCCCGCTATATAGAAACCACATTGAGCCGACCCGAAGACCTGGCATTCGCCTTTCCGATTCGTACTGGAAGCGACAGTGGCAATGAAGGGGGAGGTCTCATCAGCCAGGGAGAGGTCTTGAGCAAAGTGGACGCCAACGGCGAGGTGCTTCCCGCTTTCTCGCAAGAAGGTCAACTCTCGCCACCGCTTATTGTTCGTTTTACCTCGGAGACGACCTACGAAATTCTGGATAACTCCAATCCGGCGGATCCCCAACCGCTGGAGCCGCCCATCCGTGAGCAGATTTTTATTCCGGGCCAGGAAAACGCGCTGTTCCCTACCGACCCGGGGGAAACCCGCATCACCGGGGAGGGGGCCCGTCTCGGCCTGCCGGAGGGGCGCAACCCGCAGGTTATAGCGGCGGGCGGCCCGGCGCAGGCCAATGGTTATCCCGTCGAGCAGATGCGCTTTCAAAGCGTTGACCCCGAGACCGGCGCGACAAGCACCCAGACGGTGGTCAGCCGGCCAAACGGCTCCGCCGCCGCGCTTGCCGACCAGCTCAGCCGCGTGCCGGGGGTCTCGGCCAACGCCTTTACCAGCGCTACCATCACCGATATGAGTTTTGAAGACTTCAGCTCCCCGGTGCAGATTACCGTTAACGGCGAGGCGCTGGTGGAGTACCAGAGCGGTGCCATCGCGCCCAACGTGCCCGATGCTCAAGCCGAGCCCGTGGCCTTCCAGGAATATCTGGCCGAGCGAATCAACAGCAATGAAAATTTACAAACGCTCGGATTCCGAGCCCAGAGTGGGGCTAACCCGATCACCGGAGAGCTGGAATTGAACATGGTAGCCTCTTCCGGCGCTGACATGGATATCCGGCTCCAAGCCGATAACGCCACTCAAAACGAGTTCAGCGTTAACGACAGCACCGATAACCCCTATGTGCGCTTGACCGGCCAGGGCGCCGGCAACGAGTCAACCGTCACCGTGGGTGGTCGGGTTGACCTGACGCTCGCCGACGGTGTGACTATGGATACGGCGCCTTCGAACAGCCAGCTTTTTGGCGATAGTGACGCCTCCGACTTTGCTCAGTCATCCTACCTTGGATATCAGGCGACTATTAAAGGTCAGCCCAAAGCGGGCGATAACTTCACTATAGACTTCAATTCGGACGCCACCAATGATAACCGCAACGCCTTGGCGATGGCGGCGCTGGAGACCGCCAACATTATGGGTGAGGGCCAGTTGGGCTTGAGCGATGCCTATGGGCAGCTTGTGGAACAAGTGGGCACTGAAAGTGCCTCCGCGCGTACCAATACCGAAGCCGCGCGGAGCTTGGTGGAGCAGACCCAGGCCACCCGGGACAGCATTAGTGGCGTAAACCTGGATGAAGAGGCCGCCAACCTGATTAAATTCGAGCAGGCCTACAATGCCAATTCGAGGGTCATATCGGTGGCCCGAGATATGTTCGACACCTTGTTGAACTCGATTTAACCGAGGCACTGCCATGCGTGTTTCTACATCACAAATCTACAATATCGCCGACGTCGGCATGCGCAATGCTCAGGCGGCGATCAACAAAACCAGTGAGCAGATCAGCACGGGCAAGCGTGTGCTCAGCCCGGCGGACGACCCGGTCGCTGCGGTGAGCATTTTGCGCCTGAATCAAAATCTGGGGCGCCTGGAGCAGTACCAGAAGAATGTTGACGAGGCCCAGAGCAAGCTGGATCAGGAAGAGGTGGCGCTGGACTCCATCGTCAGTTTGCTCCAACGGATGAAGGAACTGGCGGTAAACGCGGGCAATACCGGGGTAATGACCCCCACCGACTACCAGTCCATGGCTGCGGAAGTGGACAGTCGCCTCAGCGAACTGTTGGACCTTCAGAATACACGGGACTCGGCCGGGCAGTATATTTTTGCGGGGTATCAGGGTGATACCAAGCCCTTTGTAAGCGATGGGGGCGGGAAGTTTAGCTACCATGGCGATGAAGGACAGCAACGCATTCAGGTGTCCGAAAGTGTGTCGGTAGCGGTCAGCGACTCGGGGAAAGACCTGTTTGTGGACGTGCCCAGTGGCCACAATACCTTCAATACCAGCGCCAGCCCCGCCAACAAAGGCGTGCCTCCGGCGGAAATCAGCATTGGAGAGGTGGTCGACCAGGAAGCCTATGATGAGTTTTACCCACGAGACATGACCGTCACGTTCAACGCCCCGGAAGCGCTCTCGCCCCCGAAGCCGAACTACACTATCACGGATGACCGCGGTCGAGTCCTTATGGACAAAGCCCCTTATAGCCAGGGAGAACCCATAGAAATTAAAGGGGCGCGGTTTTACATTACCGGCCAGCCGCTCGGGGGGGAGCCGGCGGTGCCCGGCACATTGGACTTTGGGGCCGTTGCGGCCACGGACTTTACCGGGTCACCGGAGACGGTGACCCTCACCGTGGGAGGCCGCTCCGAGACACTGGTGCTGGATCGTCCGGTCAGCAACGCCGCTGATTTGGCGGCGGCGTTGAGTAGTAGCACCGAAACCACAGCCGGTAGCGGAGCGGACCGCAACGCTGAACGTTTGGCAAACTTGGGTGTTACCGTTGATGCCACGGGTTTGAGTGTCCCGACTGGCCAAAACCTCACAGTGGGTAGCGGCACGGCCAATACCGATGCCGTTTTCGGTTTTGCCACTCAAAACGACGGCAGCACCTCCAACGATGGAGCTCTGGCCGAGCCCGGAGACACTTTTCAGGTGAATGCCAGCAATAATCAGGGGCTATTGACAACTCTTTCTCGATTTAGCGAGGCCATGAAGAACGTAAAGGGTAACCCCGAGAGCAAGGCCGAGTTGAGTGACGTCGTGGGGCAGACGTTAACCAACCTTGAAAATTCCATGACCCACCTGACCGCAGCCCAAGGGGAGCTGGGTGCAAGGCAGAATACCCTCGAATCCACCCAGGAGTTGCTGTCGGAGACCAAAATCCATAATGAAGAGTTTCTTGCGGATATAGAGTCTCTTGATTACGCTGAGGCTTCCACCCGTTTGCAAATGGAAAGCATGGTGCTAAGCGCGGCGCAACAGGCCTTCGTGAAAGTCAGCGGGTTAAGTCTGTTCAACTATTTGTAAAGGCATTATTCATGACATCGGACGAGCTTTTGGCACCCCTGAACCAGCTCCAAAGTCACACCCAGAAGCTGCTCAAGCTCGCCGAAGCGAGCCGTTGGGACGAGTTTGAGGCCCTCTCCGCTCAGCGCGAGGCGTTGCTCGCGCAGGTGAACGAGGGCGATTTTTTGGTCGAGGTCGCCAAGGCGGGGTTGGAGCAGCCCTTTCGGGAGAAAGTGGCCGATATCCAAGCGCTGAATGATCGAATCACCGTCCTGGCCGAGACCACCAAAGCCGATATCGCCGCCCAACTCAAAGAGCAGAATCACCAGGAAAAGGCCGTGAAAGCCTATAAGCCGTAGCCTCTCTGGGTGCTGTCGCTTACATAAACAAGAATGACGTTAAGAAAGCTGTGCCGGCAACCCCCCCCCCTGGCGGCTATTGCGTGGCACATACCCCCGAAGTTGGTCTAAACTTTGCTCAGCCTTTTGTGAATGATGGTTAACAGCCAGAAAAATGACGCACATTGACGGGCAGAGGAAACCACCTTGTTTGATAATGCATCCGTACTCATTACCGGCGGCACGGGCTCTTTCGGGAGACTGTTCGTTAAAACCATCCTGGCCCATTATCGTCCCAAGCGACTGATTGTCTTCTCTCGGGATGAGCTCAAGCAGTATGAAATGCATCAGGAATTCAATGCCCCTTGCATGCGTTACTTTATCGGCGATGTCCGAGATAAGGAGCGCCTTATGCAAGCCTTTCGGGGGGTGGACTATGTCATTCATGCCGCTGCTTTGAAGCAAGTGCCGGCGGCCGAATATAATCCCACGGAATGCATTCGCACCAATATTAATGGGGCGGAGAACGTCATTCGAGCGGCCATTGATAACGAAGTCAAAAAAGTGGTGGCCCTCTCTACCGACAAGGCGGCTACTCCCATCAATCTGTATGGGGCGACCAAACTGGCCTCGGATAAGTTATTTGTGGCGGCCAACAACATGGTGGGCGCCGAGTTTCCACGCTTTTCCGTGGTTCGTTATGGCAATGTGGTCGGCTCTCGAGGGTCGGTTGTTCCCTTTTTCAAGAAGTTGGTTGATGAGGGCGCAACGGAGATTCCCATTACTGATCCGGAAATGACGAGGTTCTGGATTACGCTGCAGCAAGGCGTGGATCTGGTCATGAATGGTTTTGCCCGAATGTACGGTGGTGAGATATTTGTACCCAAAATCCCATCGATTCGAATTACCGAACTGGCCGAGGCGATGGCTCCGGGGGTCCCGCACCGAATCATCGGCATCAGGCCGGGCGAAAAACTTCACGAGCAGATGATTCCCATCGACGATGCTTATCGAACCCTCGAATTTAAGGATCATTATGTGATTATGCCCACCATCAAGTTCATGGATACCGATGTCCGATTTGATAAAAACCGTCTGGGTGAGCTCGGGTCCCCGGTACAGAAGGGGTTTTGCTATGATTCCGGCACTAACCCGGACTTTATGACGGTGGATGAAATTCGCAACTTGAACGAATCGTTGACGCCATGATTCCTTACGGTCGGCAGCACATTGATGATAAGGATATCGAGGCCGTGGTCGAAACATTGCAGTCGGACTTTCTGACGCAAGGCCCCTGTGTCCCGGCCTTTGAACAAGCTATCTCTGACCGGGTTAACTCCCGCCACGCGATTGCGGTCAACAGTGCAACCTCTGCGCTTCATTTGGCATGCCTGGCATTGGGTGTCGGATCGGGGGACCGCGTGTGGACAAGCCCCATCACCTTTGTGGCCAGTGCGAACTGCGCGCGAATGTGTGGGGCGGAGGTCGACTTCGTGGATATTGACCTGGAAACGGGAAATATGTCGGTATCGGAGTTGGCCTCGCGCCTGGAAAGTGCCAACGCCCGCGGTGAGCTACCCAAAGTGATCATCCCCGTGCACCTGTGCGGCCAGCCCTGTGATATGCGGGAAATTCATGAATTGGCCCAGCAATACGGCGTTCGCCTTATCGAAGATGCCGCGCATGCCCTGGGGGCAACGTATCAGGGCGAGCCGGTCGGGAATGGGCGCTATAGTGATATTACCGTCTTCAGCTTCCACCCCGTCAAGATGATTACCACCGGCGAGGGAGGCATGGCCTGTACGAACCATTCGGAATTGGCGCAGCGAATGGCGGAACTTAGAAGTCACGGTATTGTGAGAGAACCCGAGCGAATGGCCTTTCAAGCCGACGGCCCCTGGTATTACGAACAGCAGGCGTTGGGTTTCAACTATCGGATGACGGACCTACAGGCGGCCTTGGGTTTGAGCCAGCTTAAACGCTTGGACGACTTCGTCGAACGACGCCGAGAACTCGCCGAGAACTACCGCACAGCCTTGGCCGACCTGGCCATTCAGCCTTTGGTACAGAGAGAGAACCGCGAATCCTCCTGCCACCTTTACGTTATCCGGCTTCCTTGGGTGGCGTCTCTGGAAGAGAAGCGCCGCTGTGTTCACTTGCTTCACAGCGAGGGTGTAGGCGTTCAAGTCCACTATATACCTCTCTATCGACAGCCCTACTATCGTGAGTGTGAGTCGAAAATGTCCCTCCGCTGGATGGGCGCGGAGGCCTATTACCGAGAAGCGATTAGTTTGCCGCTTTACCCTTGGCTGAACAATACAGAACAGGAGCACGTAGTCGATGTTTTACATCGTTTGGCGAGTCACCTCTAGGGCGTGAGTATTTCTCGTGCGGGTCAAGTCGTGGTCTTTCGGGCTGATGCGTCTGTGACCATCGGTAGTGGCCATGTGATGCGCTGCCTGACGCTGGCTCATGAACTGCGTGAGCGAGGCTGCTACTGTGTATTTGTGCTGCGGCCTCTCACGGGGAATATCGCGGCAAGGGTGGAGCAACAGGGGTTTGACTGCCACCTGTTGCCGCCGGGAAGCACGTCGACTACGGGCAATGGCACAGCCCATGGACATTGGCTGGAGGCAGGTTGGCGTGAAGACGCCGAGCAAACTCGACAGGTGCTTGAACAATACCGAGCTCGAATGCTGGTGGTTGACCACTATGCGCTTGACCGGCGATGGCAAAGGGCCGTTCACCGACCGGGCCTGAAAGTAGGTGTGATCGATGACTTGGCTGATCGGCCCCATGAGTGCCACTGGCTGTTGGATCAGAATTTGGGTCGGGAGCTTGGCGACTATCGCGCTCTGGTACCCGACCCCTGTACTTGTCTGATCGGTCCCGACTATGCACTATTGCGACCGGAATTCCGGCATTGGCGAGACAAGTCTTTTGCCCGGCGTGAGCGTGTGTTCCGCCCCAAAAAGCTATTGATTACCATGGGCGGTGTGGATCGAGACAATGCCACCGGGAAACTGCTCTCTGCGCTGGCGGACGGCGGAATACCAACAGGCATGGAAGTAGACGTTGTCCTCGGTGAAACAAGCCCCTGGGTGGAATCAATCCAGGCGCAACTGGATGAGCTGCCGGTAGCGCACCGTCTGTCCGTCAATGTGGAGGATATGGCTCAGCGGCTTGCCGAAACGGACTTGTGTATTGGCGCTGCGGGCAGCAGCGCCTGGGAACGATGCTGCCTGGGTGTCCCATCCTGGGTCGTTGTATTGGCCGACAACCAGCGTCCTATTGCACAGGCGCTGCAAAAGTCAGGTATCGCTCAAACACTTGAACCGGAGAAGGAAGGCTATCATTCGTTGATACAGCAGCTCAACGCTCCTGCGGCGCTTGCGCAACAAATGCGCGCGATGACCGAAGCCTGCAAACAGGTATTTGATGGCGCTGGGGTGACAAGAGTGGCAGACGCTGTGAAGTGGTCTCTGGTTTCATAAAGTAGGGGGAGAGTCTCGCGGTGGATGTGGCTATTGTTTGCTCTGATGTAGAACACCCGGTGGTGCCGTGGCTGCGAGGTTGGCTACAAGAAAGGGAGAGCGATCACCCCGGAATCTTGGTCCAACAACTGAAGGACGCTCCCGCGGCCCGGGTGCTTTTTCTGGTGTCGTGTAGTGAATGGGTTGACGAGATCACGAGATCCCGGTTCGACCATGTCATTGTGCTGCACGCCAGTGATCTACCCAAGGGGCGAGGGTGGAGCCCCCACGTATGGGATTTGCTGAACGGTGCGGAGGCTATTACTGTTTCCGCGATAGACGCCAGCGACCCCGTTGATTCTGGGGCGGTATGGGCAAAAAAGACGTTTGAGGTCCCCCCTCATGCCCTATGGAACGAAATACATAGGCGTCTCTTTGAGGCGGAGTTGGATTTGATGGAGCAGGTACTCCACCAGATCCAACGGGGCGCTTCGCCAACTCCTCAGCCGAGGGATGCAGAGCCTACTTATCATCCTCGACGCCGACCGGCGGACAGTGAAGTCGATCCAGAACTCCCCCTGAGAGAGTTGTTCAACCGAATCCGGGTGATGGATCCGGATCGGTACCCAGCGTTTTTTCGCATGCACGGTCATACATACACAATTACGCTGCAAAAGCGGGACGAAAATGATGTTTGAAATTGCCAAGCGAACTATTTCCGCCGAGCAGGCTCCCTATATTGTGGCTGAGCTCTCCGGCAATCATAACGGCAGCCTGGAAAGGGCGCTTCGGTTGATAGATGTCGCCAAGTCGGCCGGGGCGGATGCCGTCAAACTGCAAACCTATCGCCCGGATACCATTACGCTGGACTCTGGTTTGCCGGACTTCCAAATTACCGGTGGGTTATGGCAGGGGCGCACTCTGTATGAGCTTTATGAGTGGGCCCATACGCCCTGGGAATGGCACAAGCCCTTGTTCGAGCACGCCAGGCGCCAGGGGATCACGATTTTCAGTTCGCCCTTTGACCCGACGGCTGTGGACTTACTGGAAGAGCTCAATGCACCCGCCTATAAAATAGCCTCTTTTGAGGTGATTGACCTGCCGCTGATTGAATACGTGGCCGCTACCGGCAAGCCTCTGATTATTTCAACGGGAATGGCTTGTCGGGAGGAGATCGCGGCGGCGGTCGACACGGCGAAGAGCGCGGGATGTCGAGAGCTGGCACTGTTACATTGCGTCAGTGGCTACCCCGCGCCCGCCAGTGATTATAATTTGCGCACTCTTGTTGCGATGCGGGAGGAGTTTGGGGTGCCCGTAGGGCTTTCGGATCACACCACGGAAAACACCACCGCCATCGCCGCAGTCGCTCTCGGGGCATGCATTGTCGAAAAGCATATTACCCTGGACCGCCAGGGAGGTGGCCCCGACGATAGCTTTTCGCTGGAGCCCGAGGGCCTGGCGGACCTCTGTCGGCAAGCCCGCACCGCCTGGGAAGCCTTGGGGCAGGTGGACTACGGGCGTAAATCCAGTGAGCTGGGTAATGTGAAGTTCCGCCGGTCCCTCTACTTTGTCAAAAGTTTGACGAAAGGGGAGGTGATTACAGAGGACGCGGTGCGAAGTGTACGCCCTGGTTATGGCTTACCTCCGGCCATGTTGCCCTCGGTGGTGGGTCGCCGGCTTCGGGTTTCAGTAGAGGCGTGCAGCCCCGTCTTGCCAGAACAGTTGGAAGAACAAGGGGTTGAACGGTAGCCTTTGAGCCTCTTCGGTATTTATAACCCATTGAAAATAAAGGAATTTATCCTGACATCCTGTCGCCTAATAAATTTCTGGTAAAACTCCTAAAGGTATTGCCGGTTAAGTCGAAAACCTTTATAGAAGACCTGGTGCGCGTGTTCCCAGGCTTCACTGTCCGACTAAAGATCCACGGCTGGTAAAGCCTGTGAACCGGAAAACTAAATTAGGAGAAAGACTATGTCTCTCGTCATTAACACCAACGTTGCCTCTTTGAACGCTCAGCGTCAGCTGATGCAATCCGGTAACGCACTGGACCAGGCTACTGAGCGCCTGTCTTCCGGTCAGCGTATTAACTCTGCCAAAGACGACGCCGCCGGCCTGGCCATTGCCAACCGTATGACCTCTCAAGTTCGAGGCCTGGACCAAGCGGTGCGTAACGCTAACGACGGTATCTCAATGATCCAGACCGCCGAAGGCGCCCTGCAGGAAGGTACCAACATTCTGCAGCGCATGCGCGAACTCTCCGTTCAGTCCGCTAACGGCATTTACTCTGATACTGACCGTGGACGTCTGGACTCAGAAGTTCAGCAGCTCAAAGTAGAGTTGAACCGTATCTCCGAGCAAACCACCTTTAACGGCCAGGCGCTGTTGGACGGTAGCCTTGAAGGCGCGCAACTGCAGGTAGGTTCCGAGCAGTTCCAGACCATCGACATCACCATTGGCTCGTTCACCACCAACGCATTGGGCGGGGCCGCCGCCGATATCGTTGGTGAAGAGTCTACTGGCCTGGCGTCGCTCACGGCTATCTCCGACGATGGTCTGATCATCAATGACACCACCATCAGCTCACTGACAGCCGCGACTAACGTCAATGAAGCATTGACCACTATCAACGCTGACCTGGAAGGTAAAGGGGCCGAGGTCTCTACACTGGTTCAGGTAGAAGGTAACGGTGGCGGTTCCGGTATTCTGCGCGATACCGACACCATTTCCATCCGTTTGGTGGACGGCGATGGCCAGAACCAGGACATCACCCTTACCGGCACCAACAGCATGCAAGAGGTGGTGGATAAGATCAACGCCGGAAGCTCCATACAGGCTTCCCTGGATCAGGACGGAGCACTTGTCCTCTCTGCTGAAGGCGCCGAGAGTATTGAAGTGAACGGTAGCAGTGCCGATGCTTTAAGTGCGGTGGGGTTATCTGACGTCGGTGGTACCGCGGGCTTGGGCTCGAACACGGCCAATGAGTTCTCTCTGGTCGTCAACGACACCAGCAGCAACCAGAACGGCGTTACCATTCAGGCCGGTACCGGCGGCACGGCTGTGGCCGACGACCTGGGCGTCGACTTTAATGACGATGACGGCAACCTTGTCGGGGCGGCTGTGGGCACAGGCTCTGCCGTTGACTTGGCCAAAGGTGACCTGCTTATTAACGGCGTCGCGGTCGGGGCAATTTCCGTAGTAGCCGCTGACACAGCCGCTGATAACGCCTCGCTGATCGCTGAGAAAATCAACGATATTTCGTCTGAAACCGGTGTTGTTGCGACGGTTGGGACTAACAACGAAGTGAGCCTGCGCTCCAGCAGCGGCGATGAGATCTCGGTCGAGTACGGTGAAGGCGCTACAGACGCTGATGTCTTCGCGCTAACCGGTCTGCAAGAGCGTAACGCCACTGAAGGCTTGGGCTCTGTCGCCAGCCTGGACATTAGCACGGCCGCCGGTGCCCAAAAGGCCATTGGTATCCTGGACAACGCCATTGACCAGGTAGGCCAGACTCGCGCGGATTTGGGTGCGGTGAACAACCGGCTGGACTTTACGGTTGCGAACCTGACCAACATCAGTGAGAAAACCTCCGCGGCACGCTCTCGAATCATGGACGCTGACTTCGCGGCGGAAACGGCCAACCTGAGTAAGTCGCAGGTACTGCAACAGGCGGCTCAGGCCATGCTGGCCCAGGCTAACGCCCGGCCCCAGCAGGCTCTCCAGCTGCTGCAGTAAGAGGTCTGGTCAGAACCACCGGGGTAACCCGGTGGTTCTCTTGAGAGGGCAATGAAATGAGTGAAGTGAGTTTTCTCCAAAGCAGCGCTAGCTATGAGTCTCCGGACCCCAAGCGCCTGCGCCCGGCTTCACCGGATTCAACCCGTCAAGCGGCAGAAGAGGGCGGCAAGGTATTGCCGCCCTCCGTTTCGTCTATACCCCAGCAAAATAGTCGATCTTCTGAAACACAACAGCTGCCTGAAGTCGAGGAAGCCGTTACCCAGATGAACGAGTATATCCAATCGACCCAGCGTGATTTGCGCTTCAGTATCGATGAGGAATTGGGCGAGACTATTGTGAAAGTGGTGGACCGGCAAACGGACGAAGTTATTCGCCAAATTCCGGACGAGGTGTTCTTGGAGCTCGCCCGGAGGCTACAAGACAGTATGGAGCCACTCCACTTTTTCAATGAACAGGCCTAACGACAGAGTCTGAATCTATGGACCAACGCAATAGGGTGCCTCAGGGCACCCTTTTTGCATTAAAACAGCGATGGATGTTGAGGTGACGATAAATAAGCCATTGGTTGGTAGCTCTGCCTAAAGTTTAATCAAAACCGGCCGAAACAGTAAGTAATGAGGGTAATAGCCAATCGCTGCCCACAAGCTGCGAAAAACGGCGGCGTTTGACGCCAAAGTTATGTATAGGCGCTTCCCGAGCCGACTATCGGTAGTTCCGATCATAGAGGTTAGTATGGCCAACGAGATCACAAGCAATATTATCAGCCAGTTGGGCGGCGGCTCCGGCATTGATACCCGTTCGCTGGTCAATCAGTTGGTGGAACTGGAGCGGGCCCCGCAAGAGCAACGGCTTGACCGACGAGAGCAGCGTCTTGACGCTCAGATCTCTGGTCTGGGCATGTTGCGTCAGGCGGTCGATGAGTTCGAAGGCTCTCTTGAGGCTTTGGCGAATCCCGACACGTTCAACGCCAAGTCCGCCTCCATTTCAGACACGACTTTGATGGCGGTCAACTCGCTGGAACCGGATGCAGTGCCGGGGAACTACCGGGTAAAAATTGACCAGGTAGCCCAGTCGCAGTCCCTCAGCTCGGGGGCCTACGCGAGCCTGGACTCCGAGGTAGGTACCGGATCGCTGACATTGCGCTTTGGTGACTGGGTCAGCGGGGCTTTTACTGTGGATGCAGAGGCTCAAGGGGCCACCATTGAAATTGATGACAGCAATAATAGCTTGCGAGGGCTGCGGGATGCCATCAATGATGCGGGCACTGGGGTTCAAGCCAGTATTGTCGGCAATGAGGGCAGCTACCAGCTGTTATTAACCGGCCCCACGGGGGCGGAACGAGAATTGGAAATTACAGCCACTGAAGGGGCTGTCGCGGGGTTGGCAAACTTTAATTACAATGAAACTCAGCAAAATCTGACTCAGCAGCAGGAGGGGAAAGACGCGATCTTGCGCGTCAATGGCCTCCAAGTCACCCGGACCACCAATACCATTGACGATGTGATTGATGGTATGGAGTTTGACATTTTCAACAGCAGCACCACCGAAGAGATCAGCATTAACGTAAAGGAAGACCGTAGCCAGTCCGAGCAGGCCATTCGTGACTTTGTCGAGAGTTACAACGCATTTTATGAGGAAGTTCAGTTTCTCACGAGTAACTCCGAAGGCGAGGACGGTCAAGGAAGTCTGCGTAATGACACACTGGCGGACAACCTGCTTCAGAACATCCGTTCCACCTTGGGTTCGCAAGTGGCCGGTGTGGAAGGAGGTTTTAGTGCCTTATCCACTATCGGTATCCGCACAAAGCTGGACGGTACTCTGCAAATTGTCGAAGATGGGAGCAAAACAGACTTCCAAGCGGCCATGAGTAACCATTTTGAAGCGGTAAAAAACCTATTTGTTCCCGATACGCGGTCTTCATCCAGCAAAGTCAATGTCATTGATTACAGCGCAAAGAGCCAGGCCGGCGAATACGACGTGAATATTACCCAGGAGGCCACCAAGGGGGTATACCAAGCCAGCCCTATAACCGTGGCGTTCCCCCTGGATACCACCGGCAAGGATTACAGCTTTACCATTGCGGTGGATGGGCGAGAGTCGGCTCAGATCAGTCTGCCTGACGGAAAGACGTATAGTAACGGAGACGAGTTGGCGGCGGACTTTCAAACCCTGATTAACAGTGACGCCAGCCTAAAGGAAGGGTTTGCCGAGGTGTCCGTCGTTTATGATTCAGGGACAAACAGTCTAAGTTTCGAATCCGACCGTTATGGCGCATCCAGCACGGTGGAGTTCGTCAGTGTTGGAGCGGATACCGCGGAACTGGGTGTGACCGCCGGAGCGGGAACGGGGGGCCAAAACGTCGCAGGCACTATTGATGGCCGAGAGGCATTTGGCTTTGGAAACATCTTGCGCCCAGCGCTGGGAGATCCAGCGGAGGGGCTCGCCATGGAAGTGTTGCCGGGCGCAACCTCGGCAACCATCGGCTTTTCGCGGGGCGTAGGTTCCACCTTGATGGGAAGTCTGGATACTTACCTAAGAAGCTCCGGTCTCATAGCTGAACGTGAGAGCAACCTGAAAGATGACTTGAGCGAAGTGGCCGAAGACCGAGAGGACTTGGATCGGCGGAGTGAGTCGTTCCGGGCCATTCAAGAGGCCAGATTTCGGTCGATGGAGCAAATCGTTAGAAGCTTAAACAGCACGGGAGACTTCCTGGAAGGCCTGAACGATCGCCTGCCGTTTACCGCCGGAGAGTAAGGCCTCCTGTAAAGGCCGGAGCGGAAAGAGCGTTACTTTTTTCGCTCCGGCTGGAGGATCAGCCCTCCAAAGCCTCCCCAATATTGGCTCGTCGTTGATCGTTGTCCAGAAACCCTTTCCGCAGTTGCTCCAGTGCCTCGTACAGGTAGGACTTGTACTCCGAGGCGACGACTTCGAACACTGTCATAGCCTTAGCAGAGTTACCGCCTTTGTCCAGCGTCGCCTGAAGAAGTAGATTGAAGGTATTAATGCTCCCCTTTAAGAGCATCTGATTGGCTCTGTCCTCGACGGTGTTCTTCGCAGCACTTTGCATAACATTGTGAATCCGGTCGACAATGTCGTTGGCTGCCGAATGAGACTCCGGCTTACGGTCAAGAACGGTGATGATCTTGGTGAGAATCTTCTCGGCGGGTTTGAAGTCCGCTTCAATTCGCTTTGATAAGGCAGCGCTCTCAAACGGCTCGGTGCTGAAGCAGTCTTGAAGCAGTCTGTCGGCCACCTGAGGCGTGGGGGTAGTGGGGGCGTCGATAGAGGCGTCGTTGTAACGCAGGGGGGTGGCCCCATGAATCAGGGCACCGTTGCTGGTGTTGTAAAAATGATGGCCGGGGCTCTTTTCGATGAGCTCTTCCATGTTGACTCTCGAAAGATTCAACGTCCGGCTCGTCAGCACCTCTCCCCCGAAGTTACCCTGTACCGGCGTGTTGCTTTGGCTGTGCAGGGTCTTACTCAGCGTTTCATTGTATTGCTTTTTAAACCGATAATACGTCGAACGCTTGGAGTGGTGTGATTGGGTATCCGGCGAGCCATAATCCACGCCCACTAAATAAACCTCTTTAAAGCCCAGTGCGATGGCTAAGGCAGCCCCCGCATTTGTCACAGTCGGGTTACAGTTGGGTAGCTGAACGACGCTGTGCCCCCGTTTGATCAACTTCTGGCTATAAGTGGAGCCCAAATCGTTTGGCTTCATGAACATAACTTTCTGGTCAAACAGGCGAAACACCTCTGGATGAACGGTGTTTAGGCCCACTAGCCGAATGTCTTTTCGGAACTCCTCTGTCGTAGAGCTGGAAAGAAACTCGCTAATCATCAATAGCCTTTCTTGCTCTATGTGGAAGTCGGGGGTAATGCCCATGTGAGCAAGGGAGCCCAAGGTGGTGCCGCAGGAGATAAGTATCGCCTTGTCTTTATTTTCTCTCAAAAATGACTCGGCCGCATCCAACGACGGGCCGTTGCCTATCACGAAGGCGGGCAGGGGCTCTTTCTTGCCCGAAATTTTTGAGTGCTGAGTCAGGCATGGAATATTGTTCTTTACATTGTTAATGGTATGGGCGAGCCCCACCCGTTCGTCGTCGAAATAGCCCTGAACGGCCAGTGACCGACTTAGCTGTTTCAGAAGAAGGCGAGTGCTTTCAGACGTCCGCTCGGTTTGGAGGAAGTCGAACAGGTAGGTGGTGACCGCATTGTAGGGGCCGATATTCTCCAGGTGTACTTGCAGGGCGTTGATGGCCGCGCTTGGCTCCTGCCCCACCTGGAGGTTCAGGGAATAGCCTTCTTTTGCAAAGTGCTGGGCAGTCTCTTCCCAGTCCAATGTATGCAAGGAGCAGAAGAAGAGGTCTTTGTCCGGCTCTATTATGAACAGGTGGCGAACGTCTACTTTTTCCAGTAGCAGGGGGATGTGCTGCCCCATGCCTACGCCGGCGACGACCAGCAGCTTTATTCGCTCAGGGTTTTCGGCGGAGTTGAACCTGGGCAGTTGGCTGTTGAAATACTCAATCGCTGTATTGCTTCTACGAATAAAAGGTTCCAGTTCCAGCAAGCTTTTTTTGATCGTTGAAAAGCCGGTGGCGTAGCGTCTGGGGCTTTTTAAAAAGTCCTCGACGGCTTTCTGGTGGAGTTCCTCTGGAGGCGCCCCATAAACGAACTTTCCCGTCCCTAGGTTTATTAAGTCCAAGTGCCCGGATTCCGTGAAACTCAGCTTGAGGGACTGAGGGGCATAGTTCTTGTATTCATCGTAAAGATCGGGAGCCGCTGACGAAAGAAACCGAAGGTTCTTTTCGAAACGCTGTGAAAGCATGAGCTGCTGTTGGTGGAGCTCGGTCTGGCGGATTAGCTGGTTGAGGTCGTTGCTCATAGTATGCCGCTTTTTCCGTTTGAAATAATACATGCATCAGAGAAGGTTACCTGGCCAGGTATGCTTGCCGCTACCAATGGCCAAGGCATATGTCACGTTAACCTTAAGCAAGGCGCATGCCACCTTAAGTCGACACCGTGAAGTGACTGACCGGAAGCAAGATCCGTGGTAACGGCGGCATGTAAAAGGCCAAAACGTTGGGCCCCATAGCACGAGTGCTCATCTGAACGCCGTCCAGCCGCCGTCCACCGGGAGATCAATGCCGGTAATGAAGCTGGCCTGGGCGCTGGCCAGAAAAACCACGGCCCCGCCAATTTCCTGACGTGAGCCCACCCGGCCCAGCGCTGTTTTCATGCTCAGCGCACGGGTGAAGTCGGGGGCCCGCTCGGTCTTATCCCATTGAGGGAAGGGGCCGGGGCTTATGGCGTTTACTCGAATGTGTTCACGCCCCAAATGCGCCGCCAGCCACCGTGTAAGTTGAATAATGCCACTCTTGGCGCTTCCGTAGTAGGGCGGGTTGTAGGGTTCGGACGTTGATTCGTAGAGGGCCGGATCCGGGCTGACCGATCCGTACATGGAGGCGATGTTGATTACCGACGCATCGCCATTGATGGCGACCGCTTTTTTAAGAAGCTCCATCAGCTCGGTGACAATTCTCCAGATGGGGGAGACGGACCCATTGACGGCCTCAGAGAACGACTCTGGCGAAGCGTCGAGCCCGGTTTTGGAAGTGACGCTGGAGTGGGCATTGTTGACTATTATGTCGAGGTATCCAAACTTCTGCGTGAGGTACTGAGCGAGTTCTGCTATGTCGCTGGCGTTGGTAATGTCCGCTTGAAAATATTCTGACGAGAGCGCTTGATGATCAAGGTCTTCTTTTAGCTGTACCAGAGGAGCCAATTGTCGTCCCAAAAACACAACGTGGGCTCCAGCCTGGCAAAGACTGCTTACCATGGGGGCTCCGAGCCAACCGCTCCCCCCCGTCACCAGAGCTACTTTTCCGTCCAAACGAAACATAGTGCGACAGCCATCACCTTACCGATTGTTACAAGGCTACACCCAAAGGGCGGGGTTTAGAAGCCTCTCCGGAACCCTGCCGACCTGCGCCGAGAGTTTGTCGGCCTGTGCGGGTGTCAGGGGTTGGGTCTTGAACAAACGAAGATTGCTGTATAGCTGGGAATGGTTTTCCATACCGATGACCAGGCCGTCAAGCCAGGACTTTGATCTCGCCCAGGCCACGCACAAGTCAGCCAAAGACTCTCTGTGAAATTCCGCTACGAAGTGATTAAGTTGGCTCAGGATGTCCTTTGGGTCTGCTCCGTCAATCACCGGCCATCTATCGAGCTCGCCTAACAATATCCCTTGCAAGAAAAGGCTCCTGGCGTGGACCTCTGGCGGATTTTCCTTCGTCTTTAATGTCTCAGCAAACCCCTCCCACCGCCAGTCCAGTAAATTGTAGGGTATTTGGATGAGCCTGACCTGGCGGTCCTCAAGGGCTTCCAGCGCTTCTTTTGGGGTTTGAACCGAAACGCCCACCGCCTCGACGAGACCTTCTTCTTTAAAGCGTAGAAGAGTTTGCCAAACCGCGCCATTCCATGCCTTTTTGTGTTGAAAGCGGTGTAACAAAATGGAAGGTTTCTTTTCGCCGCCGAGCGCCACCAGTGAGCGAAGAATGCTGTTCTCCGCCGCACTGCTCGCGAGCTCGGAAGAGGCCTCGGGAGGGACCGTTGAGAGTGGGGATAGCTTGGTAACGATGTGGCTTTTTAAACGGTAAGCGCCTTCGGTGGCCCGGCCGACTAATCGCTCAGAGCCGGAGTAAGCGCTAGCGGTGTCGATGGTACGCACGCCGTGGTCAATCGCCGCGCGAACGAGATCAACGGCTTCTGAAGGGGAGGGGGGAGCGGTTTGTCGGATGGTTCCATAAGGAGCCGCTAGCTGAGCCGTTCCCAGCACCAAGCGGGGTTTCCCATAGGGTGCTGTCGGAGAGCCATCCGGGTGTGGAAACCAAAACAGAAGCTCTTTCCAGCCCATGGCGACCGGGTTGGGGGCGCCACGAAAGGCGGCCGACACATTGAGGTAGTCTTCAAAAGTGTCCATGGTGCAACGCAAACTCGCCAGCGTTTCGGGGAACGAGTGCGGGGTGGGGAAGTCGGCGGCTGCCATGCTGCGCAATGGAGGCGTGACGTGTTCCTGATCGAATGAACTATGGGAAGACGCGACAGATCGTTTTAGGGCGCCTAGCCGGAAGGCTTCGACCGACAGCCCGTAGGGGCAAGCCCCAAAGAGTGCCTCCGTATTGACGTAGTCCAGGTTATGCTGGTGTAAAAACGTGATGCACTGTTCAATCAGGTCGCCGTCGGGCAGTAAGTTGTCGGCCGTGAGCCTGACTATGGTGGAGTCATTATTCATGTCTGAGCAAGCTTCAATGAACCGTAACCTCACGTTCTCCGCGGGCCCTCGGAAAGTGTTGATGCCCTCGCGAGAAGCCATTTCGGCCAGCTCGTCGTCCACGGGTCGGGATGTGGTGGCTAGAAGGACCTCGTGCCCCCGGTTGGCGGCGCGTTTTGCGGCGAGTACGGCGCTAGGTACACCCGCAATCGGTAAGAGCGCCTTGGCGGGAAGCCGGGTCGAGTCGGTTCTGGCTTGTAGGATTACTCGAACGGGGGCCATACGGTACCTTTCAGAGTTGGCAGAGTTGGCAGAGTTGGCAGAGCTGGGGACAGAGCCCCTGGTTTGCGGTATTTTTGTTGACTGGTAAGAGTTTACTACAGGTAAATCGGCTTCAGGGGGAGAAGGGGGCGGGGAGGGCGCACGGCAAGGCCAACTGCAAATGGCTAGTCGTTATAAGCGCAGGGGTATCGATAGCTCTTGGAGCCGATAAATTTTTTCACCCTAACCCTTAAAGCTTCTGCCGGGGCCGCCGCTATAAAGTTAGACACAACGAAAATGGCGATACAGCCTATTCACTTAACTTCGCGGAGATCCGGAATGAACGCCTACGCTCGCGCTGCTCAGAATTACTCTTCCGTCAAGGTTCAATCCAGCGTCCTCGACGCCTCCCCCCATCGACTGATTCAAATGCTGTTTGAAGGGGCGCTTGAACGCATCGCTCAGGCCAAGGGCGCCATGCAGCAGGGCCAGATCGCGCGCAAGGGCGAGCGAATCCAAAAGGCCATCAATATTGTCGACGGCTTGCAGGGCAGCCTGAAAGAAAAGAAAGAAGAGGGCGAACTGGCCGATGAGCTCAACGAGCTGTACGACTACATCATCCGCGCCTTGACTGAGGCGAACTACAAGAACAGCGTCGAGCGCCTGGACGAGTGTGCCCGCCTGCTGGGCGAGCTGAAAAGCGGCTGGGACGCCATTGCCGAGGAGGTTCGCTGATCATGGCTTTGCAGGCGGTGCCTACCCCCGATTACCAAGGCGACGCCGGCCTTGGCCAGATCGCCGAGCTGCGGCGTGAGCTGGTCAAGGCGCTGCGCGCCGAAGATTGGCCGCGAGTGCGCGAGCTGGATAGGGCCTGTGCCGGCCTGGTTGAGCGAGTGATTGCGGCCAACCGCGAAGACCGTTCTGCCCTGGTACGGGTACTGAGCGAGCTCAAGGGCGTTTACGCCAACCTGATAGACCGTTGCCACCAGGAGGTGTTGTCGCTGGCTCTGTAGCCCCACGGGGCGATAGGGCGCGCTTCACCTTCCCCCTCGAGTCGCGACACCCAAAAATTTGACATTAAACTCGTCACTTTTCCGTCAGTCGGGATTGCCCATGATGGAAAACCCTGCCAGAATCTCTTCTTTTGTGATACAAGTCACATAAATTGCAAGTCGTCAAAATCCGCCCTTTCAAAATATCGGCGTCGGTGTCAAAACCGACGGTTATTTGACTGGTGTGGCCTGGTCGACTATTAGTTGTTAACAGGTCCGGCTCGTGAGCGGGGGGCTCTCGGTGTCGATGACAAGAAAGTACAGAAGGGCCTAGTCGAATGTGGCGAAACACACGTGTTTTGGTGGTGGACGATAACGAGAAGCGACGCAGGGAATTGGCGATTATCCTGGAGTTTTTGGGTAATATGGCGCTGGAAGCCGGCTGGGATGGTTGGCATGACGTCCACGACAACGAAGGGGAGGAGGGCGAGCGTGGGGTGACCGCCCTATTTCTTGGACAGACCCCCAAGCCCTCTGAGTTGGAGGCGCAACTTAAGGACATTCGCCAGCGCCAGGAGGACGTCCCGGTCATCCTGTTGGAGGAGAGAGCCTTGCCCGAAGGGGCCCCCGCAGAACTGTCGCGGATGGTCATCGCCACCATAAGCATGCCACCGGCCTATAATCAGCTGCTGGATACCCTCCATCGGGCCCAGCTATACCGCCAGGCTCAGCAAGCGAATCGCCGCCAACCCACCCGTCGGCCGGTACACTTGTTCCGCAGCCTGGTGGGCACCAGCCGGGAAATTCAGCAAGTCCGCGATATGATGGCCCAAGTGGCGGATAAAGACGTCTCGGTACTCATTACCGGTGAGTCCGGCACCGGGAAGGAAGTGGTGGCTCGTAACCTTCATTACAGCTCCCCCCGTCGCGAAAAACCCTTCGTTCCGGTCAACTGTGGTGCCATTCCGGCGGAGTTGCTGGAGAGCGAGCTGTTCGGCCACGAGAAGGGCGCCTTTACCGGTGCTATAAGCTCGCGGGCGGGGCGCTTTGAGTTGGCGGAAGGCGGCACCCTTTTTCTCGATGAAATCGGGGACATGCCGCTTAATATGCAGGTGAAAATTCTTCGGGTGTTGCAGGAGCGGAGTTTTGAACGGGTGGGCAGCAATAAGACCACCACGGTGGATGTCCGGGTCATTGCCGCCACTCACCGGGACTTGGAAGGCATGATCTCCGAGGACCGGTTCCGTGAGGACTTGTTCTATCGTCTGAACGTCTTCCCGATCGAGTTGCCGGCGCTGAAGGAGCGGTCCGAAGACATACCGTTGCTGATCAATGAGCTGATTTCCCGTCTCGAAAGCGAGGATCGCGGTTCCATTCGGTTTAACTCCGCCGCGATACTGTCACTGTGCCGTCACCCCTGGAGCGGCAATGTGCGGGAGCTCGCCAACCTGGTGGAGCGAATGGCGATCATGCATCCCTATGGTGTAGTGGGCGTGCAAGACTTACCCGCGAAGTATCGCCATGTGGATGTCGCTGAAGAGGACTTTGGTGCCGAGAAGGAAGCCGAGGCTACTCCTCAAGCCGGTTATGTCAGCATGAGCGACACTCCCTTGTTACCCGAACAAGGCATCGATCTGCGCGAGTACATCAGCAGCCTGGAAAAGGACTTGATCCAGCAGGCGTTAAACGACTGTGGTGGCGTGGTGGCCCGGGCGGCCGACCGCTTGAGTGTGCGTCGTACCACCTTGGTAGAGAAAATGCGCAAGTACGATTTGCAACGTTAGACGACAGCGGCCCTGGCATCCGGCGGGGCCCACTTCCCAATTCCCCCTCGAATGAATCGGCATCCTCGCGGTGTCCGCGGTTCACTTTACCCCGTTTCCCAAAGTGGGACGACGCTGCCGGACCGCATCCCTAGGCTCCGGGTCAGCAGGTAGTGTTCAACAACCTGGCGATTGCGGCCAGTGGGTCAGCAACCGTGGTGAAGGAAGACCTATCCAAGGTATTAGCAAGAAAGCTCGCAGCTTGGGTGTCCCGTATTGGTACCCAACCCCGATAATCAATAAATAACAGTGACTTGCGAGGAACCGCGAATGCGTTTATTTAGACGTCAAAGTGTGCTTGGCGCACTGCTTCTGTGTATTTTCTCCGTGCCCGCCGTGGCGCAAACCACCAATGTTGCGCTGAACCAGTCGGCCTCCGCCAGTACAGCGGATTTATCCGCCAACAACGCGATCGATGGCGACGCTAATACCCGCTGGGCCTCGGCGGCCCAGACCGACCCTTCCTCTCTGACCGTGGATCTCGGGCAAGCTTACGAGCTATCCCAAGTGGTCATCGACTGGGAAGCGGCCAATGCCGATACCTACGAAATTCGTGCCTCCAACGACGGTAGCCAGTGGGACACACTCGCCAGTCGCAGTGGAGGCGCCTTTGGTGAGCGCACGGACACGCTCAGTGTGAATGGTACCTACCGCTACGTGCGTATGTTCGGTATCAGCCGAAGCGCCGGTAACTACTGGGGCTACTCCATCTGGGAGTTCCGGGTCTTCGGTTCCGAGCCGACACAAAATACCGACTGCGGTACCGGTTGCATCCAGGAGCTGGACGGTGACACGGCCCGGGCTCGAGTGACTGAGGGCGACGTGGTGGACATCCACTACCGTGTTAACGGTGGGGCTCAGCAAAATGTGCGTATGGGGCAGAATGGCTCCGGGTGGTACTACGATATCAACGGCCTGAGCATGGGCGATGTGTTGACCTACCATTTCACCATTATCACCGGCGGGGTGGGGCAGAGCACTGGAGAGCAAAGTCACATTTTTGCCGCCAACGGCTCCAGCCGTTCAAGCAGTGAGAGCTCCTCCAGCCAATCCAGCTCACAGCAGAGTAGCCATTCGAGCAGTTCTGCCAATCTGGGCGAAATCGTGCCGCTGTATGATGACTCCACAACCCAGGAACCGGTGGTGCAGTATGAGACGGATACCGCCTTGATTACTCGCTTTGCCGACCGGGCCCGGGATCGGCACGCCAAGGAGGACCACTTCCAGGCGTACGATCACTACCTGAGTTTTTATTGGGAAGATCGCACCGCTGGCATCGAGATTATCGATGAGGTCGCCAAAGGCGGGGACACGGTTCGCATGAACGTTCGCACGCAATTCAAATTGAGCGATACCGAAGCGGAAAACCGTTGGTTCTATCGTGGCGTCGGAACAGTGGCGGAGTACTGCGACAACGGCACCATGGTGGTGGAGAATAACCTGAACTACCACAAGGAGCGCCGCTATAACTGCCGCGAAGGGCGGCCGATTCAAATCGGTGACAAACTGGAGTTTGAAATCAGCCAGTTTCTGGATGCCAGCGTGCCTAACGGCCGGGCAAACTATTACGGAACGACCTACCTGTACATTGTCGGGGAAGGTCTGGTTCCTTGGGATGTGGGCGGTTCCACACCCGCGGGTGGCGTCAAGGACTCGGTAAAAATTCCCCAAAGTGCCTGGCTCGGGGGTGAAACCACTATCCACGCCGCTACCTCCGGGGAAACCGACAATCACTTTATGCAGATGGCCACCAACCTGAGCTACGATAACGG
The DNA here is from genome assembly GCF_039822625.1 of Marinimicrobium locisalis. Lineage (NCBI taxonomy): Bacteria > Pseudomonadati > Pseudomonadota > Gammaproteobacteria > Cellvibrionales > Cellvibrionaceae > Marinimicrobium > Marinimicrobium locisalis. The sequence goes on along the minus strand of NZ_JBDLLG010000004.1, from coordinate 87,753 downwards.
CCAGCCTTTCATGTTGGGGCGGCGGGTCCTGCACACCTCTTTCGTGGACGGTCGCCACGACGAAAAACCCATCGAAAACCCGGTCTTCAATGAACTGTCGGGCTTGGCCGGGCCGCATTACACCAATGACAGCTGTGCCAGTTGTCATAACCGCAATGGTCGCGCCGCACCAGCCGCAGTGGGGGAGCCGTTGGACAAATGGTCCTTCCTGGTGGCCGATGCCGCCGGTAACCCGCACCCGGCTCTGGGCCGTGTACTGCAGCCTCTTGCCCGTAACGGCGCTCAGAGTGAAGGCGAGGTCAAGATCGGTAGCTGGAGCGAGCAGAACGGCCTGCGCTCGCCCAACTTTCAGTTTGCAGGGGTCACGCCCGAGCGCTTTTCTGCGCGTATCGCCCCCAACCTGGTGGGCATAGGGCTGCTAGAAGCGATTCCCGAGTCCGCCATTCTGGCCCAAGCCGACCCCAACGACGCCGACGGGAATGGCATCTCCGGTCGCGCCAATCGTATTCTCGACCCTCAATCCGGTGACACCCGGCTGGGCCGCTTCGGCTGGAAAGCGGGTACCGTCAGCGTAGAACACCAGTTGGCTAGCGCCCTGAACAAAGATATCGGGGTGATGACCTCTGTGCTGCCTCAACCCGACTGCGGGGCCAACCAGAGTGACTGTGGCAGCAGTGGCGCGGAACTCGCGGACAATCACCTCGCCGATTTGGTGAAGTACACCTCGCTGTTGGGGGTTCGGCCTCAGCGTGACTACAACGACCCGGGCGTTCAGCAGGGGGAGGCCTTGTTCGATAACGTGGGTTGCGCCGGCTGCCACACACCGACTCACCAGACCAGTCAGCACTACCCCCTGGCGGAGTTGCGTGATCAAACCATTCATCCCTACACGGATATGCTGCTGCACGATATGGGGCCGGGGCTTGCCGATAACCTCGGTGAGGGCCAGGCTTCCGGCGCCGAGTGGCGAACCGCGCCGCTGTGGGGGTTGGGGCTGTCCGCCTGTGTGACCGGCGGTGTGACTAACCCGACGGGGCAACAGGGCGACGAAGTTTGCACCCCCGAAGGGAGCTATTTACACGATGGCCGCGCCCGCACCATTGAAGAGGCGATTCTTTGGCACGGTGGAGAAGGCCTGGCGGCGAAGAACAGCTACCAAGCCTTGTCCGGCACGGAGAAGCGAAACCTGATTCGTTTTCTCGAATCGCTGTAACAAAAAAAGGGGGTTGCCGAAGCAACCCCCTTTTCTATGCAAGCCGTTTTTCAATGGCAAGCTACCTCTTAGGCACGTCTTTGACGACGGCTCCTATTCGAGCGGCCGCCCTCATTCTGGCGGGCCCTGGGGTTGCCACTGCCACCTCTGGGCTTGGCCGGGCGGTTTTGGCCCCCCGGCCTTTTTTGGCCCAGTTGAATCGGTTCGGGCTTAATGTTTGGGTCCGGCTCGAAACCGGGGACCACCACCTTTTCCACCTGACTTTTGATCAGCCGCTCGATGTTGCGCATGAAGCTGTTCTCATCCACACACACCAACGAAACGGCCACACCTTCGCGTTCTGCCCGGCCGGTCCGACCAATGCGGTGCACGTAATCTTCCGGCACGTTGGGCAGCTCGTAGTTCACCACGTAGGGAAGCTGGTCGATGTCGATGCCGCGCGCGGCGATATCGGTGGCCACTAGGGTGCGAACCTTGCCGCTTTTGAAATCGCTCAACGCGCGGGTACGGGCGCCTTGGCTTTTGTTGCCATGAATGGCCGCGGCGGTAATGCCGTCTTTCTGGAGTTGCTCGGTCAAACGGTTGGCGCCGTGTTTGGTTCGAGTGAACACCAGTACCTGACGCCAGTCGCCATCGCCAATTAAATAAGACAGCAGCTCACGCTTGCGATCCCGGTCCACCGGATGGATGCGCTGGGTAATGCGCTCAGCGGTGGTGTTGCGCGGCGCCACTTCAATCAGCTCTGGCCGGTTCAGCAGTTTGTCCGCCAGTTGCTTGATCTCTTCCGAGAAGGTGGCGGAGAACAGCAGCGTCTGCTTCTGCTTGGGCACCAGCTTCAAGACTTTCTTAATGTCGTGAATGAAGCCCATGTCCAGCATGCGATCGGCTTCATCCAGAATCAGCGTCTCGACCCGGTCGAGCTGCAAGGCGTTTTGCTGGACCAAGTCCAACAGGCGCCCCGGGGTGGCGACCAGAATATCGACGCCCTTGCGCAAGGTCATCATTTGCGGGTTGATGCTCACCCCGCCAAAAACCACGGTGGAGCGCAAAGGTAGGTGCTTGCCGTAGGTGCGCACACTCTCGTGTACTTGCGCCGCCAACTCGCGGGTTGGGGTCAGGATCAGCGCCCGCACCGGACGGAACTTTTGTCCGGCCACCGCTTTGCGGCTCATGTTTTCCAATAGAGGCAGAGTGAAACCGGCGGTTTTACCCGTGCCGGTTTGCGCCGCTGCCATTAAATCTTTCCCCTGCATTACAGTGGGGATGGCTTTGGCTTGAATAGGAGTAGGTTCGGAGTAGCCCGCGTCATCGAGCGCGCGCAAAAGTTCGGCTCGCAGGCCGAGTTCAGCAAATGTCATGAAGGTTTCCTGCGGCTCATACCACTCCCCGCTAGGGGGTACGGTCTGGGAGAGCCTGCGTAAGAGGTCAAATAAGGCATGCGACGCCGACCGAGGGACGCCGAGGGGGCGGAGTGTACCAGCTTACGCATAAGGGCACCACCTTTCTTAGGTAGATTGGCTGGCATGGTCGCCCTCCGAGCTACCGCCTTGGCGCTGAATATACCCTTTAGACGACGGCTGGTCGGTTCTCGAAAATGACGGGATATTGACTGTGGTATCGAGCGTTGATTCATTAACCTTCTGAAAAACAAAGGTTTTTCAGGTTGGCACCCTCCTTGCAGAAACCAAAACATACACGGCTTTCGCGCCGGAAAATCGAACCCAACACCGCAGGAGTGCTCCCATGTCAGAGGGTGCGTCAACACTCACACAAAAGAAGAAACGCGACCTTGCCGATGTCGTCAGTTTACGCCCGTCGTTCGAGCCCGAACCCGTAGAAGGGGCGAATCAAGCCTTTGATGTCTTCGGTGACTTGTCCCAACAATTGGTGAGCTCTTACGAATTGTTGGAAGACCGCGTGGAGTCATTGAACCGCGAGTTATCCTCGGTCAGCCACCAACGGGGCGAGGAGCTGGCGGAAAAAGAGCAGCTCGCCAACCGTTTGGAAAACCTAATCAACTTTCTCCCGGGCGGGGTAGTGGTGCTGGACTCCTCCGGGCGGGTATCGGAATGCAACCCGGTGGCCCTGGACTTGCTCGGTGAACCCCTGGAAGGCATGCCGTGGCGAGACATCATCGCCCGGGCGTTTAAGCCGCGCAGTGATGACGGACACGAAGTTTCTTTGCAAGACGGCCGTCGCATTCGCATCGCCACCCGCAACCTGGGCGTCGATGGCCAGATCATTCTGTTGACGGATTTGACCGAAACGCGCCGGCTGCAGAGTGAGCTAAGCCGTCACGAACGCCTCTCGGCGCTGGGCAAAATGATGTCGGCGCTGGCTCACCAGATTCGTACCCCTTTGTCCACTGCGATGCTCTATGCCGGTCACCTGCGAGATGGCGAACTCGAAGAGGGTCGCCGGCGGGAGTTTGCCGGCAAGCTATCGAACCGGCTGAACCATATCGAACGGCAGGTGCAGGACATGCTGTTGTTCGTCAAAGGCGATCTGCCGCTGAACGACTACATCACCGTTAGTGAGCTGGAGCAGAGCTTGGGGGAAGCGCTTGAAGTGCCGCTGAGCACCTCAAACAGTCATTGCCAATATCTGAACCACTGCACTCGAGTACGGTTGCGCTGCAACCGGGAGGCGTTGATTGGGGCACTGCTCAATCTGGCAAACAACAGTATTCAGGCTTCAGGCCAAGGCGCCGAGATTCTGGTGGCATTCAATTATGAAGTACTGAAAGGGCAGCATTGGCTGGCGGTGCAGATGACCGACAAAGGGCCCGGCATTGATGCTGAGTTACTGCCAAAAGTGCGCGAGCTTTTCGTGACCACCAAAGCCCAGGGCACCGGGCTCGGCCTGGCTGTTGTTCAGGCGGTGGTCCGCGCCCACGGCGGTGCGTTTGACCTTCAGTCACAGCCGGGCATGGGTACCCAGGCGACGCTCCTGCTTCCCCTGGCGCAACCGTTTACCGAATAAACCGATTACCATTGGAGAGAGGTTATGGCTCAGGCAGCACGGCAAATGGCATCAACGCCAAGCCAACCGCGTGTTTTGGTTGTGGAAGATGACGCCGCTTTGCGCGAGGCGTTGTGCGACACACTGCAGCTGGCGAATTACGAAGTCTGGGAAGCCGACAGCGGCGAACAGGCACTGGCTCGCTTGAGCGAAGACAGTGACTGCCACATGATCGTCTCGGATGTGAATATGCCGGGCATCAGCGGGCAGCAGTTGTTGCAGACCGTGCGCCAGCAATACCCGCAAATTCCCATGATGCTGATTACCGCCTATGCCAGCGTCAGCCAGTCGGTGGATGCCATCAAACAGGGCGCGGTGGATTACTTGGTCAAGCCGTTTGAACCGAAGCTTTTGGTGGAAACCCTGGCCCGTCATCTCGACGGTAGCGGTCAGGCGGGGGATGAGCCGGTGGCCAGCGCCCCTTCAAGTCAGCGCCTGTTGCAGCTCGCGCAGCGCGTTGCCCAGTCCGAGTCCACCGTGCTGATTCTGGGTGAGTCCGGAACCGGCAAAGAGGTGTTGGCGCGCTATATTCACACCCATTCGCCCCGCCACCGCCGGCCCTTTGTCGCCATTAACTGTGCCGCCATTCCCGAGAACATGCTTGAAGCCGTGCTGTTTGGCCACGAGAAGGGGGCCTACACCGGTGCGCACAGCAGCGCCCCGGGAAAGTTCGAACAGGCCAACGGGGGCACCCTGCTGCTGGATGAAATTTCCGAAATGGATGTGGCCTTGCAGGCGAAGTTGCTGCGAGTATTGCAGGAAAGAGAAGTGGAGCGTCTTGGGGGACGAAAGACCATTGCTTTGGATGTTCGTGTCATCGCAACCTCTAACCGGGACATGCGCGAGCAGGTCGCCCAAGGGCAGTTCCGCGAAGATCTCTATTATCGTTTGAGCGTGCTGCCTTTGCAGTGGTTGCCGCTGCGCGAGAGAACCGAAGACATTGTGCCCATGGCCGAACAATTGCTGGCTAAGCACGCCCAGAAGCAGCGCCGGGGCTGGGTAAAACTGGCGGAGTCGGCGCGTGCGGCACTAGCGCGGCACCGCTGGCCGGGCAATGTTCGGGAGCTGGACAACGTCATGCAACGGGCGCTGATTCTGCAGCCGGGGGAGTTGATCCAGGCCGAGGACCTCGCCCTGGATGCCGATTTTGCTTACGCCGAGGCGCCCAAAGAGCCGGAAGTCTTTGCGCCGGCGCCGGTCAGCCAGGCGGGAGCACCGGCCGCCAATTCAGCCCCTCCCGAGCCGCCAACCTCTCCGGTGCTGGGAAACGACTTAAAGCGCCGTGAGTTTGAAATTATTGTGAATACGTTGAATAGCGAGCGTGGCAGCAAAAAGCGAACCGCGGAGCGGCTCGGTATCAGCCCGCGAACCCTGCGCTACAAAATGGCGCGTTTGCGTGATGCGGGCTTTCCCGTGGATGGTCTGGCATAAGGAGCCCTATACCGTGACGGCGGACTGCGGAATTTCTACGGCGCTGCCGTACCATTTGCTAATAGTGCCCGAAAGATCCCGAACCGGTGTCGCCTGTATTTGATGCCAGCGGTACTGGCCGTCATGGCGGCGAATACGGAGTTGAATCTCGTAAGGTTCTCCGCGTTGGATGCATCGCAGCCAGGTTTGAGTGCCCCGCTCCTGGTCGTCCGGGTGCAGGAGCGTCAGCCATTCGCCCGGCACCGAAAGGGTTTCTCTTGGAACCCCGGAAAAATCGCTCAAGGCTTGATTAAAGTAGTTGATAGAGCCATCAGGTAGGGCACTCCAAACCACAATGGGTAAAGCATCCAGTTGTTGTTGCAGCGCCCGGGCGTTTTCCGCGACCTGCTCGCTCGCGCGGCTGAGGTCGGTCATATCCTGAAGCGTGCCAACCAGGCCGATCTGTTCCCCCTGTGCGTTGAACAAGGGGCGCCCGGCGGTTTTAATCAGCCGCTTTTGTCCGCTCCGGGTGGTCATCGGCAACTGTTCCGAGTAGGGCTTGCCGGTTGCCAAGCATTGCTCGAACGCCCGTCGTATTTGGCTGTAACCAGGTTCGGGAAAAAACTCCAAGCCGCCGTCGGGGGGGACCGGCTGGCCGGCAGGCTGACCGACGATGCGGCTGATAATTTCCGACCATTGAAAGGTCTGACTGTTTAGGTCATAGCACCAGTAACCGGTATCGGCCTGGGCACTGAGCATATCCAGCGTGGTTTGGAGGCGCCTCAGCTGTTCTTGCTCCCGCAGGGTGTGATCGCGAGCCTCATCGAGGCTGGAGAGCGTTGAAAGCCATTGCAGACTAAGGGTCATGGTTATGCCGATGGCCACCAGACTGAGAAGTCGATTGGCGATGACAACATTCAGCGAAAAACCCGCGGGAAGTTCGCTCAGTAATACTCCGAGACTACAGAGCAACAGCGACCCTACGCCCAGTCGAAAGACCCATTGCCGCTCGCCCGTTAAGTTGGCCAGGGCGATGACGACTGAATACAAAATACCATGGGCAAACCCAAGTGGCGTCAAAATATCGGAAGCAAACACCAAAACCAATAAAACCACACACACTCGTCGAAAAATTGGCGCCGAGTAGTGAGTGTCGCTTTCGTCACTTTGGTTTACACTGGTATTCATAATCTATCGCCCGGTATGGAAGCGTGTGAGTTCTTCGAGAATGAAAGCACAGTCAAAAAGTATAGTCGAGCGCTTGGCCCGTCACCGGGTCTTTGCCTCAGTTTTTCGCTGGGCGATTTTGTCTTTGGGCATTCTGGTGCTCGGTCTTCGTTTTCAAGAATTGTCGTCCACCTCGGGACTCACCGCCTGGGACACGGAAACCTGGTGGCGCTTTATGGGAGAGGCGCTACTGCTCACCGTCATTTTGGCGGCGGTTCTATTTAGCGCTCGCCATGACCGTGATCGGTTGAGCCTGGAGCGGGCTCTTGAAGGCGAAGTTGTCTTGTTTCGCCAGCTTGCCGACCATGTGGGTGAGGTCTTCTGGATGAAGGAGTCGCGTTCGGGGGAGCTGGTCTACGTCTCTCCCGCGTACGAGCGGGTTTGGGGTCGTGCGCGGCGTTCTTTGAGCCGACACCCGGACCAGTGGCTTGAGGCCATTGTGCCTGAACATCGTGAGTGGGTGAAAGGCGAATGCTCGAAACAGGCGGCCGGCGGCTATGAGGTGGAGTACGAAATCGAGCGGCCCGAGGGGACCCGTCGCTGGATACACGACCGAGCCTTTCCGGTAAAGAATAACAGGGGGAAGGTGGTCCGAATTGTCGGGTTCGCTTCGGATATTACGGAACGGCGGCAAATGTCGGAGCAGCTGACTCAGCGCGAGCGCTTGCTGAATATCGCCACTCAAATGGCGCGCCTGGGCGGTTGGTCAGCGGATATGGTCTCAGAGCAAGTGACACTCAATGACGAAGCGTGTGTCCTGTTTGACTTGCCGCCCGCCACCGTGTTGACGCTTGAGCAAGCCGTTAGCTTTTATGCCCCTCAATTCAGACAGCAGGTTTCCGACGCCTTCAAACACGCGGCTACCGAGCACATACCGATGGATCTCGAGGCCCAGTTGGTCACCGCGCTCGGGCGGTACGTTTGGGTCCGCGTTCAGGGAGAGCCAATCGTCAATGACAGTAACGAAGTCGTGCGCCTGGAAGGGGCCGTTCAGGATTTGACCGAACGCAAACATGCCACCTCGCTCTTAAGTCAGGGCGTTCTGCGTTTTCGTGAGTTTGCCAATGCCATGCCGCACTTGGTTTGGAGTGCCGACCCGTCGGGGCGGGTAGACTACGGTAACCGGCTATTGGGGGAATACCTAGGGTGTGAACACGAAGATGCGCGGTTGGATGAGCTCTGGCGCGCCTCCATAGCGGAGGAAGATCAGGATCGTTACAAGTTAAACTGGGATATGGCCATGGATGAGGGGGCACGGTTGGAGTTGGAAGTGCGTCTGCGTCGCTTTGATGGGCAATGGCGATGGCACTCGCTCCAGGCCATTCCGGTAAAAGACGCTAAAGGCCGGATCATCAAATGGTACGGCAGCGGCATCGATGTGCACGAACGGCGAGAGAGTGAAGAGCGTTCCAAACAGTTGGCGGAACGGCTGACCACCACTCTGGAGAGCATTACCGATGCCTTCTTTACGCTCAATTTCGAGTGGGTCTTTACTTATGTTAACCGTGAAGCGGAGCGTTTGCTGAGACGTCCGCGTGAGGAGTTGTTGGGGCATAGCCTGTGGGAGGCCTTTCCCGAGGTGGTGGGAACCGAATTTGAACGGGTCTATCGCCAAGCAATGAACACTGGTCTCAAGGTGTCGTTCGAAGCCTATTTTGAACCCTTGAAGCTGTGGTCGGCGGTAAACGTTTACCCTTCTACCGACGGCCTCGCGGTGTATTTCCAAGATGTGACAGAGAAGCATCGCGCCGAAGAGGAGCGAGAACGCATTCGGGAGCTGGAGGCATCCCGGGAGTTGGCCGAGTTGGCCAGTGAGACTAAGTCGCAGTTTCTGGCCTCCATGAGCCATGAAGTTCGCACCCCGATTAACGGCATCGTCGGTATGGTGGATGTACTTCACCAAACCAGTTTGAGGGGCGAACAAGTGGAGATGGTGGATATTATTCGGGAATCGGCGCAGTCGCTGTTGGTCATTGTGGATGATATTCTGGACTTCTCCAAAATTGAAGCTGGCAAGCTTGATTTGGCCTCAGCTCCATTCTCCCCTTCAGCGGTCGTGCGTAGTGTTTGCCTCCTTTTGGACCGCATGGCGTTAAACCATAGCGTGGAGCTGACCCTTTATGTTAGTCCCTCTATGCCGGCTCAGGTGGTGGGGGACGAGTTACGGGTTCGCCAGGTCCTGCTGAACTTGGTGAACAACGCCATCAAGTTCTCTTCGAGGCTGGATCGGCCCGGCCGGGTGGCTGTGCGTTTATATGAGACGGGGCATTCTGAATCTCACGTGGACTTGGCCTTTCACGTAATTGACAACGGAATAGGAATGACCCCGGAAACGCAAGCGCGGTTGTTTAATCCCTTTACTCAAGCCGATGCGTCTACTACCCGTCTATACGGGGGCACAGGTTTGGGTTTGAGCATCAGTTCAAGTTTGGTGGACTTGATGGGTGGAGATATTAAAGTCTCTAGTCAGCCGCATAGGGGCACTGAATTTCGCATGGCGTTGCGACTGCCTCTGGGAGAGACCAAAGACACGGACTATCCTCTGCCGGACTTAAACGGTACTCGTTGTGTTGTTTGGCCCGAGTACCAGGGAGCGGACTGGGAGGATTACTTGCGCGCCTGCAATGCCCAGGTATATGCCCCGCAGGAGGTGCCGGAGTCGGCCGCCCGGGACGACTCACTGTGGTTGTTGGTGCGCGACACCGGGTTTAATAGCCAGGAAGGTGTCCAAACTCTGGAGCACGCCACCCTGCCTACCTGGCCGGTCCATTACCGTTGGTTAATGCTCGGGCGGGGCCAGCGGCGCCGAGTCCGTGAAGAGAGTACCGGTATCTTTGGCATCGATAGCAACAGCTTGACACAATCGGCGTTTTTGCACGCGGCCTTGGTGGCCCTCGGGCGGGAAACCCCGGAGGCTAACAAGGCAGCGACGGTACCAAGGAAAGCGAACGGGGAGGCCGTGACGCGGGAGCAGGCCTTAAGCTCCCGTCGGCTGGTTTTGGTCGCGGAAGATAACGAAACCAACCAGCAGGTTATCAAGCGCCAACTGGAGATGCTTGGCTACGCCGCCGATGTGTGTCTCAATGGGCGAGAGGCGCTGGAGCATTGGCAGCAACAGGGGGCGGATTACGCGGTGGTGCTCACCGACTTGCATATGCCGGATTTTGACGGTTATGCGTTAACCGCCGCGATTCGCCGGGAGGAAGCCGAACGGGAGGAACCCAGGCCGGTACCGATTATTGCCCTGACGGCGAATGTCTCGGTAGAGGAGGAAGAGCGCTCTCAAGGCTTGGGTTTTAACGAATACCTGGTTAAGCCGGTATTGCTGGAAGCGCTGCGAGAGTCACTGAGCCGGTGGACAGAGCCGCCGGATAGCGAGCCCGAGGGGGTTGACTGGGCAGAGGAAGAAGCGCAGGCGGAGCCGGTCTCCGATACGTTGGATTTGCGGGTATTACAGAACCTCATCGGGGGGGACGAAGCGCTGTTGGCAGAGTTTGTGGAAAGTTTTCGTGCGAGCTCCGAAGGGTTGGTGTTACGGTTGCGTGAAGCGGCCGAACGACGACAGTGGCAGGGGGTGGGGGACGCCGCTCACTCTTTGAAGTCTTCCGCGCGTTCGGTCGGGGCAAACGGGTTGGCCGACTGCTGCTTGGCGCTGGAGCGCTGGGGGCGAACAACGAGCACTGACAGCGCGCAGGTGGGGGAGCTGTTAAGCAACTTTGAAAACGAGTGGCGGCGAGTCCAACTGGCTCTACGGCAAGTGCAACATCATTTATCCGAGCAGGAGTGAGGCGGCGGAATGAATAAAGGAAACGTCAAAATAATGACTGTGGATGACGAAGCGTTTACTCGTCGTTTGATCAGTCAGCAATTACGTAAGCTCGGCTACGTTATGATTAAGGAAGTCGGCGGTGGGGTCGAAGCCGTCGGATTATTGAAAAAGCTGAAAACGCCCCCCGACGTTATTATCCTCGATTTAAAGATGCCGGAAATGGATGGCATTGAAGTGGTGCGGCATTTGGTGGAGCTGAAGTTTCCCGGCCAGTTAATCCTGTTGAGCGGTGAAGACGAGCGCCTTTTGCGGGCCGCGCGAAACCTGGTCGAAGCCCATCACATCCCGGTTTTGGGTTATCTGCTAAAACCCGTCGATGACCGAATACTCGACCAACTGATGGAACGGCTGCTGCAGCAAAGTCAGTCTGTGCCTGAGCACACTGACGAGCGGTTCAGCACCGATGAGATTGCCCAGGCGATAGCCCGTAACGAGTTGTTCAATGAATACCAGCCAGTGGTGACCCTGGGGGACGGTGAGCTCGCCAGCCTCGAAGTGCTGGTGCGCTGGCATCATCCGACCAAGGGGCGGGTGATGCCGGATAAGTTCATCGGGCTGGCCGAGGAAGAAGGGTTAATCGATGACCTTACCCACTGGGTCATCGGGGAGGCCGTGAGTCAATGTAAACGGTGGCGCGCGGAGGAAATTCAGTGCCCCTTGTCGATCAATTTATCCATGGACAACCTGGACCGACTCGAATTTACCGACTGGTTAACCAAACTGCTTGAGGAGGAGGGACTACAGCCCTGGGACCTGATCCTGGAAATTACCGAAAGCCGGCCCATGCGCCGCCCCGAGATTGTGCTCGACAACCTGACCCGCCTGCGTCTGAAGGGCTTTAAGCTTGCGGTGGATGACTTTGGCACGGGCCATGCCTCGTTAGCGCAGGTTCGGGACATTCCGTTTGACCAGTTTAAGCTGGATCGAAGTTTTGTCCACGGGGCGGCGCAAAACCGGGCTATTCGGGTTATGTTTGACTCCGCCCTGGGGCTGGCGAAGGAACTGGGCCTGGAGATTACCGCTGAAGGCGTGGAAAATGAGGAAGACTGGGAATTTCTTCGCCGCGACGACTGCCACAAGGCCCAAGGTTTTTTTATTGCTCGCCCCATGGCAGCGGATAAGGTGGGCCCCTGGTTGACCCAGTGGCGGGAGGTGACCCGTAAACCCCTGTTTCCCGACTTAACCGTCAGTGCGCCGAAAACCTCCTCGGGTGCCGGGCCGAGCCCCGGCTCTCAGGGGCCGGCTTTAGTCGTGGAAGACAACGACTTTCAGCGTAAAGTGCAGGCTCGAATCTTGCGGGATGAAGGGTTTGAGCCTCATATGGCCGCCAATGGCCAGCAAGCACTGGATATCCTCAGAAAACTTCGACCATCGCTGCTTCTCATCGACATAGAGATGCCGGGAATGAGCGGCCTGGAGCTGTTGCGTCGGCTGCGCGGCCAGGAAGCGTTTGCCCGAATACCTGTGTTGGTGATTTCCGGCGTCAATACCAAGACTGTCGTGCGGGACAGCATGGAAGCTGGCGCCTCTAGCTTCATGGTAAAACCCTACAGTCGGGAGACGCTGATAGAGCGGATTCGAAAAACCATGCAGCCCGACTGAGCGCCGTCCCCCACCCGGCCCCCTCCTTACAATAAGCCCCGCCAGCCGTCAGCGCTTTTCTCAAGAGCAATGGCGGTAAGACATTGCCGCTTTTCTTCGAAATTGGCCCATTTTGTGCAGAGAATGCTCCGGATGCCGAAAAAGCGGCAATTCGCCAAATTCTTGTCGTAGGGGACCACTCATGACCGATCGCGTTGACATCAACCGCCTGCTGGTGGAAATGCGCTCCCTCAAAGCCCAGACCCAGGCCTTTCAGAAGCCCCAGGGCATCGCGCCGTCCGAGGTTAATCGTGGCGATGCGTTGCGACCGGAAGGCAATCGCGAGGTGCCCGAGTTCGGGGATGTCATGGCCCAGGCGCTGAATAAGGTCAACGAGACCCAGAAGGCCTCCGGCGCCCTGCAACAAGCCTATGAGAGAGGCGATCCCGACGTGGATATCACCGATGTAATGGTGGCCTCGCAAAAGTCCAGTGTCGCGTTTCAAGCCACCCTGCAAGTACGTAACAAGCTAGTGGAAGCCTATCGCGACATTATGAACATGCCGATTTAATCGGCGCCTCGTGCAAACGAGAAACGTACTGACAACAATGCCCGAACCACGACACGAGAGTCACCGTCATGGCAGCACCGGATTCCGCCGCAACCGGCGATAACTTTTCCGACAACGATAGCGGGGGGCGCAAGCGCTCCGGCAATGATCTGATCGAGGGGTTCAGTAATCTGAACCTGGTGCGTCAGGCGGGCTTGATGGTCGGCTTGGCGGCGAGCGTCGCAATCGGGTTTGCCGTGGTGTTATGGACCCAGGGCGAAGAGTACCGGCCGTTGTTGCCGGACCTCGACCCACGCCAGTCCCCCGATGTGGTTACCATTCTTGAACAGAACCAAATTCCGTTTCGTATCGATCCGGGCACCGGTGGCCTGTTGGTGGCGAGCGATGATATGCAAATGGCTCGAATCAAACTGGCCCAAGCCGGTATTCCCCGGGACGACACCACCGGGTTTGAAATTATGGACCAGGAGCAGCCGCTCGGCACCAGCCAGTTTGTGGAGAGCACCCGGTATCATCGCGCCATTGAGGGCGAACTGGCCCGCACCATCTCCAGCATGAACAGCGTGCGTAGCGCTCGCGTGCATCTGGCCATCCCCAAACGCTCGGTGTTTGTGCGGGATGTACGCGAGCCGCGGGCCTCGGTGTTTGTGGATGTTTACCCGGGGCGCTCCATGGATGCCGCCCAGGTAAAGGCGATTACCAACCTGGTTTCCTCCAGTATTTCCGAGCTCAATGAGGACAATGTCACTATCGTGGACCAGCGTGGCCAATTGCTGTCGGCGAAGGAAGAAAATACCGAACTGCTCCTGGCCGATCGCCAACGGGAATACACCCGGCGGGTGGAAGAGGGCATTGAACAGCGCGTGAATCGCATTCTGGCGCCGGTCGTTGGTAATGGCAATTATCAAGCGGAAGTCAGCGCCAATGTGGACTTCACCGCAACGGAGCAGGCCGCGGAAACCTTTAATCCCGACGTGCCCGCGCTTCGCAGCGAACAACTGATGAACGAGTCCCGCACGGGTTCCGAAAGCGGCGGTATTCCCGGTGCTCTGACCAATCAGCCGCCGGGCACCAATGCCGAAGCGCCCGAGCAGATTGACCCCGAAACCGGCGAGCCAATGGGCGAGGCCGAGCCGGTGGAAACCCGCGAGCGCGCCACGCGCAACTATGAGCTGGACCGTACGGTCAGCTATACCCGCTTTCAGCAGGGCCGGGTCGACCGTCTGTCCGTGGCGGTGGTTGTGGACGATAAGATGGAAGCCGACGGTGCCGGCAATGAAACCCGAGTGCCCTGGACCGATGCCGAACTTCAGCGTCTGGAGATGCTGGTCCGGGACGCGGTGGGCTACTCCGCGGCCCGGGGCGACAGCGTCAATGTATTGAACTCCCCCTTCCGGGGGCGGGAGGGGCAGGATTTCACGGTGCCCGAGGTACCCTGGTGGCAGCAGGACTGGTTACTGTCCTATATTAAGCAAGGGGCCGGTGTGTTGGTCATACTACTGCTGATTTTCGGCTTGCTGCGCCCGGTCCTTAAAAGCCTGGCCCGCACCGGTGGAAAGGCCTCCGACGAAGAAGAAGCGCGCGAGCTTGCGGCGCTGGAAGAGTCCGGACTCGGGGGGTATGATGATTTGTCCGATGAGGCGGTTACCCTCACCGGCGGCGCTCTGGGACTCCCCGGGCCGCAAGAAGGCTACGAGCAACAACTCAATGCGGTGAAAGGATTGGTCGCGGATGACCCGGGCCGAGTCGCCCAGGTGGTCAAAAGCTGGATTAATCGAGACGACTGAGGCAGATATTCGTGGCAGAGAAAACGCCCGCAGCGGGTAAAAAAGCGCCCGCAGGGGACAATACAGCAGCGGCCAAACCCACTTCCAAACTCAATCATGTGGATCAGGCCGCCGTGCTATTGATGTCGCTCGGTGAGGCGGATGCGGCCGAGGTGCTGCGGCACATGGGCCCCAAGGAAGTTCAGCGCATTGGTGGCGCCATGGCGCAAATGAAAAACGTGCAGCAGAGCGAAGTGCAAGCCGTACTGTCCAACTTTCTGGACGAGGTTCGGACCCTGACCGGGCTCGGGACCGATTCCGACGCTTATATTCGCAACATGCTGGTCACCGCCCTGGGCGAGGACAAGGCCAGCGGCTTGATCGACCGTATTTTGCTCGGGGGCAATACCACCGGCCTGGACACCCTCAAGTGGATGGAGCCCCGCTCCGTGGCCGATGTGATCCGCAACGAGCACCCGCAGATTCAGGCCATTGTGGTCTCCTATCTGGATCCGGATCAGGCGGCCGAGGTGCTCAGCTACCTGAGCGAAAAAATGCGCATTGACATCATGATGCGAGTGGCTTCGCTCGATACTGTTCAGCCCAGCGCCTTGCAGGAGTTGAATGACATCCTGGAGAAGCAGTTCACTGGCAACGCCTCCTCCCAGACCAAAGCCGTGGGCGGCTACAAGACCGCGGCGGAGATTATGAACCACCTGGAAGGTACCGTCGAAGCCGACTTGATGGACGCCATCAAAGAGCTGGACGAGGATATGGGCAACCAGATTCAGGACCTGATGTTCGTATTCGACAACCTCAAAGACGTGGACGATCGCGGTATTCAGATGCTACTGCGCGAAGTATCTTCCGATGTACTGATTGTCGCCCTTAAAGGGGCCGACAACGAACTTCAGGAAAAGATATTCAGCAACATGTCCAAGCGCGCGGCGGAACTGCTGCGGGATGACCTGGAAGTCAAAGGACCGGTGCGCCTGTCCGAAGTGGAAAGCGCGCAGAAGGAAATTCTTACCATTGCCAGACGCATGGCCGACGCCGGGGAAATTGTGTTGGGAAGCAGCGGCGAGAAAATGGTGTAAGCTTCTGTTAAAGAAGCGGCTGTGGGCCTCAGGGTCCCGGCCGCGCTTCTCTCAAGGCAGCTGCCTTTCCTATTGGAAATATGGGTCCCATGAGTACCAAGAAACTCGCCAATCGCATTCCTGCCGAAGAGCTGGAGAACTACCAGCCCTGGGTCCTGCCGCCGATTCACGGCGAGCGGGATAGTGCCTTGCCCAGCGCTCAACGAGAGGAACGCCAGCGTATGGAGGAAGCAGCTAGGCGTGAGGGCGAAAAAATTGAAGATGTCGACTACGAAGGCGAAGGCTCCGGCCTGAGCGCGGAGGAAATGCAACGGTTAGTGGACGAGGCGGAAACCGAGGGTCGGGAGCGGGGCTATGAGGCCGGTTACGACCAGGGGTTGGCGGAAGGTTACGACGTCGGAGAAAAAAAGGGCCTGGAGGAAATGCGCCAAAAGTTGGTGGCGGAGCGTCAGCGCTTTCAGCATATGATCCAGGCGCTGCGCGAGCCGCTCGCCGAGCAGGAAGATGCCCTGGAGCAATGGATTCTCCAAACGGTGTGCGTGCTGACCCGAAGCTTGGTTCAGCGGGAACTACTGACAGACTCCTCCCACATTATCGAGCAGGTCAAGGCCGCCGTCGACGCTTTGCCGGCGGGCGCCGAGCACCTGCGTATCTATTTGAATCCCGATGATCGGGTTCTGGTGGAAGCCTACGTCGAAGAGCACCAGCTCGACTGGCAGTTTCACACTGATGAGCAATTGTTGCCGGGGGGCTGCCGGGTGGAAACCCGCGAAAGTCAGGTTGATTTTTCGGTGGAACATCGGTTGGCACAGCAGCTCGAAGCCTTTGTCAATCGACAGCTGGGAACAGAAAACGCCGCCGAGCTCTCGCAGGGCGATGCGGCGGACCACGCGAGCCCGGGCCGCCCCGACAGCAATCCCGAGGGTAGTGATGAGGGGCCCGAATGAGTCAGTCCGAAGGGGAAGAACCAACGCGCCGTGCCGGTCTGCTGGACCGACTGAGCGCCTATGGTCCGACCGAGGCGGCCCCGGCTCCCCGTCCGGAGGCGGAGGGGCGGCTGACCCGTTCGGTCGGGATGACGCTAGAAGCCGTCGGGTTGAACGTGTCTGTCGGTCGGCAGTGCCAGGTTATCAACCGCGACGGGCGCTGTATTGAAGCGGAAGTGGTGGGCTTCGACGACGAAATCGTCTATCTGATGCCGGTCAAACGGGTGGAAGGCCTTCAGCCCGGCGCCCGCGTGATTCCGCTGTCCAGCCATCAGGGCATGCGCGTGGGCCCACGGTTACTCGGTCGGGTGGTCAATGGGCTGGGCCAACCCCTCGATGATGCCGGGCCGCTGCGCGGCGAGGACTTTCTGGACTTTGCCCCCCACGACATTAACCCCCTAAAACGTCACCCCATCAGCGAGCCGCTCGATGTGGGTATTCGAGCGATCAACGCCTTGATTACCGTGGGCCGGGGCCAACGTCTGGGGCTTTTTGCCGGTAGCGGTGTGGGTAAAAGTGTGCTGATGGGCATGATGACCAAATACACTACGGCGGATATTGTGGTGGTGGGCCTGGTGGGGGAACGTGGTCGTGAGGTGAAGGAGTTTATTGACCATATTCTCGGCCCAGAAGGCATGGCCCGCTCGGTGGTGGTCGCTTCCCCGGCGGACGACGCCCCCCTAATGCGCCTGCGAGCGGCTCAGCTGTGTAGTCGTATCGCCGAGTACTATCGGGACCAAGGGCGCAATGTGCTTCTGTTGATGGATTCCCTGACCCGGTTTGCCCAGGCTCAGCGGGAGATTTCCCTGGCCATCGGGGAACCGCCCGCCACCAAAGGCTACCCGCCCTCGGTGTTTGCCAAAATTCCCCAGTTGGTGGAGCGGGCGGGCAATGCCGCCGAAGGGGAGGGGTCGATTACCGCTTTCTATACGGTACTGTCCGAAGGGGATGACCTTCAGGACCCGATCGCCGACGCGGCCCGGGCGATTTTGGATGGCCACATCGTATTGTCCCGCCGCCTGGCGGAGGAAGGCGTATACCCGGCCATTGATGTGGAGGCCTCCATCAGCCGGGCCATGCCGAATATCGTGGATGAGTCTCACCTCAAATCCATGCAGCGGTTTAAGCAGTTGTTGTCCCGGTACCAGCAGAATCGGGATTTGATCAATATTGGCGCTTACACACCGGGCGCGGACCCGGAGACCGACCTGGCGATTGAGCGCTTTCCGCACTTGCGGGCGTTTATTCAACAGGGGTTGAACCAGCCTGTGCACTTCGCCGAAAGTGTGACCTATCTGCAAAAAACGCTACAACCGGCGGGAGGCGCGGGCCCCCAGGGTTCCCCTCAAAACGGCGCCGGCCAGAGAGCGCCCCAGGGCGCGGCGGGCAACAACCGGCGGGGCCCGCTGGCAGCGCAGCACGGGCCGGGGAGGCGCTAAGCCATGGCGGAACGTCGCTCCCAACGGATGAGAGTGGTCTTACAGGTGGCGGAGCGAGAAGAGCAGGCCGCCGCTGCCAAATTGGGCGAACAACAGGAGGCGCTCAAGCACGAGCAGGCCCAATTGGGTCAGTTGCAGGAGTACCGCCAGCAATACATGAATGATTATGCTCGCCAGCGCAGCGGGGTGAGCGCCGAGGCCTTAATGAGCTATAGTGGCTTTCTTCAGCGTCTGGGCGAGGCCGTGGATGGCCAACAGCAAAAGCTGGCAATGGTCCAGCAAAGCCGCGAGCACTGCCGGCGGGAGTGGGAGGAAAAGTACCACCGCCGTCGGTCGCTGGAAGATATGATTTCCCGCCTGGAGCGGGAGGAAGAAGCCGCTTTTGAGCAGCGCCAACAGCGCGAAGTGGACGATCTGGCGGCCCAGAGGTTGACCCGCCCGGGCCGCTCTCGAAAATCATGACGGCAGGCGGGTTTATAAGCTATCCTTAACCCCAGAACGAAAGTCCAGGCTCAGAATTACCGCGTGAAAAAGGACGTAAAACTGCTATGGCAATCACTTCGACTTTGTCGTCCGATGGCTCACTCCTGACCATCTACATTCAGGGGCGTTTCGACTTCAGCTCTCACCAGGACTTCCGGGCCTCCTACGAGGGCCTGGAGAAAAAGCCCGAGCGCTATCGGGTCGATATGCAGGAAACCTCCTATCTCGACAGCTCCGCGCTGGGTATGCTGTTGTTGCTGCGCGACCACGCTGGTGGCGACAAGGCCACTATTGAGATCCGCAACTGCAGCCCGGATGTGAAGAAAATTCTGACAATTTCCAACTTTGAGCAGTTGTTTGATATCCGGTGACTCCTCGCCCCTGAGTTAGAAGGATGTTGCGCCCTGATTCCCAGTGGCAACAGTGCAGAGGCTGCGTATGAGCGACGACACACCGTTAACGATCCTGGTCGCCGATGATTCGGACACCGACCGTCATATTCTGGAGACGATCGTGGCGCGGGATGGGCACCGGGTGCTCAGCGCGCGGGACGGTCGCGAGGCGGTGTCCGTGTTCGAGGAGGAGCAGCCGGACCTGGTGCTGCTCGATGCACTTATGCCCAACCTGGATGGTTTCGGCGCCGCTCGCCGGATCAAGGCGCTGGCTGGCGAATCCCTCGTCCCGATCATCTTCCTGACGTCATTGACCGATACCGAGTCATTGGTGCAATGTCTCGATGCTGGCGGCGACGACTTCCTCTCCAAGCCCTATAACCGGGTTATCCTCCAGGCCAAAATTAAGTCGTTCAACCGCATGCGGGCCATGCACTCCACCATCCTGGACCAGCGGGACCAGATCAGCCGCCATCATGAGCACCTGCTGCAGGAGCAGACAGTGGCGAAGCAAGTGTTCGACAATATCGCCCACAGCGGCTGCCTGGACTCCAATAACGTCAAGTACTTCCTCTCCTCCCTGGCGATGTTTAACGGCGATATTCTGGTTGCGGGCATGCGGCCCTCCGGCAGCATGATGGTACTGCTGGGGGACTTCACCGGGCACGGCCTGCCCGCGGCCGTCGGTGCGATCCCCCTGGCCTCCACCTTCTATGGGATGGTGAACAAAGGCTTCGCCGTAAGCGACATTCTCCGGGAAATTAACCACAAACTGAAAACCATTCTTCCGGTGGGAATTTTCTGCTGTGCCACCATGGTGGATATCAACTTCCGCCGCCAACAAATTCGAGTTTGGAACGGTGGGCTGCCTCCAGGCTACATCCGCCGGGCTTCGGGCGGCGAACCCGAGCCGATTACCTCCACCCACTTGCCCTTGGGCGTGTTGAGCAACCAGCGGTTCAAGGACGATATGCAGCTTTACGACCTCGCCTGGGGTGATAGCCTTTACCTCTGGTCCGACGGTATCCACGAGGCGCGCAATGCGGACGGGGATATGTTCGGTGAGGACCGGTTAAAAGCCGTGTTTGTGGAGGATGCGGATAACAGCACGTTGTTTGATCGAATTCTCGGGAGGGTTCAGGCCTTTGTCGGCGAAGGCCGCCGGGATGACGACCTATCCCTGGTGGAACTTCGGATGGACCGGCCGGAAAACGTCAATGCGGTGGCCGCAGAAGCCGAGCGACGCAGCCGCTCTACGCTCTCTGAATGGACTATGAGCTTTGATGTCCTCCCGGGTAGTTTTCGTCATTTTGACCCCATGCCGTTGCTTCTCACTATTCTGGTGGAGGTGCCCGGTTTGCGTCAGCACAGCGGTGATCTCTATACCCTACTCGCCGAGCTCTACTCCAACGCTCTCGAACACGGCATATTGCAGCTGGACTCTGACCTGAAATCCAGCGCCGAAGGCTTTACGCAGTACTATGAATTAAGGCAACAGCGGCTGTCGGCGATCAGTGAGGGATTAATTCGTATCCACCTGCAGCACAGCACCACGGATGAAGGCGGTATTCTTCGGCTGCGAGTGGAAGACAGCGGCCCCGGCTTTGCCGGCGGAGCCCGGGCGCCTGCGCTCAGCAATGACAGCCATGCCTACTGTGGGCGTGGGCTCGCGCTGGTTGAAAAACTGTGCGATGCTGTTCATTACCTGGGTGATGGCAACGAAGTCGAGGCCGTTTTTTCCTGGAGCAGTGACGCCTGACAAAGGCTGCTAAATAAAGGCGGAACTCCGCTTACACGAGGCGCGCGACTATGAGTTCGAATAACCACTTGAACCGCGAAGTGCTCACCACCCTCCAGGAGGTTATGGACGATCAGTTCCCCGTACTGATCAACACCTTCCTCACCGACTCGGAAGAGCGGATCCGCCACATTCAAAAAGCGCTGGCGGCCCGCGATAGTGATACAGTTCGCCGCCAGGCCCATAGCTTCAAAGGCAGCTGCAACAATATTGGCGCCGAATGCCTGGCTTCCCTGTGCGAAAAAATGGAAGCGGCCGGTCGCGCCGGTGAACTGGAAGGCGTGGAGCAGCAGCTTGTGGAGATCCAGCAGGAGTTTTCCAAGCTCAAGGGCACCCTGAAAAGCTTTGCCGGGTAAACGGCTGCAGAGCTTTTTCGGGCGTTGGCACCTTCCTTGCAAAAGCTTCGGTAAATCATTGGTTAACGTGGGGTTTTCCCACTGTGTTTACCGGTTGGCGGCAAGAAGTTGCCGCCAACCTTGCCGGAGTGCTTGCCCATGCCTGCTCAATCGTCCATTTCCAGCCTGTTGTCCCTGAGCCCGAGCGCTCAGCCGGGGAAGCCGCAGTCCCGCGGCAACGATGACAGCTTTCGCCGTCTACTGGAACAGCCCTCCGCGGCGGCTCAAGCCCAGCGGTCGCGCGCTGCTGATGCCGCTCGCGAACGCGACGCCACTGCACTGAACGCGGCCCAGGCCGATCGGCACTCGAACCGGCCAGAACCTTCCGGGCGAAGAGAGCCTCCAGGGAGGTCAGAGCCTTCAGCCCAAAGAGAGCCTTCAACCCAAAGAGAATCTACTGCGAGGTCGGATGCCAACCACTCCCGGAAAGACGACCACGTGGGCTCCAGAGCCGACACCAGAACGACTGACCGGGGGCGCACGGACTCTAAATCAACCAACGAGCCTTCCGGCCCAGTGTCGGAAAAAGAACAGGCCGAGGAAATCTCCCTGGAGGAGGCCGAAGCGCTGCTTGAACGCTTGTCGGATAAAGAATGGGCGCAACTATCCGAGGACGCCAAGACCGTGCTGGCGGAGCTCAAGGCGCAGGTGGATGCCGGCGCCTTGGACCCGGCACTGGAAGAGGCACTGCAGCAACTGTTGAGCAGCCTGGAAAATGGCGCCCCACTGGATGCCATTGCCGAGCAGCTTGAGGCTATCCCCCTAGACGCTTTGCCCGCGCTGGCCGCCCAGTTTCCCGACGCCCAAAACCTCCGCGATGTGCTCGGCAAGCGGGGCGCGGCTTACCTCTCCCAACTGAGCGCGATCGCCCGGGGCGAACCCAGTGCAGGCAAGCAAACCGGGGGCGCCGCAACGCTGTTGAATCCCGGCGGCTCGAGCGAAACGGAGGGACTGGATTTGACCGCATTGCTGGAGGCGGGCAAAACCGGCATGCGCAGCAGCCGCGAAGAGTTCGGGCTACTACTCCAGTCCCTGGCCCGGGGTCAGGGGGAACAAGCCAAACCCGTGGACCTGAGTGCCTCCGGCACCTCGGCCAGCGCCTTGGCGCAATTGGAAAATGGCGCCCGGGCTCAGCCGGTGGCCCCGGCTGACCGACAGTTTACCGTGCAATCCGACGTGCGAGTGCCAGTCGGGCAGGGGCAGTGGGGAGAGGCCGTGAGCCAGCGGGTTTTGTGGATGGCCTCCCAGAAAATTTCCAGCGCGGAACTACGGTTGGATCCACCCGATCTGGGGCCGGTGCAAGTTCGAGTCAGTAGCCATCAGGACCAAATTAGCGTGACCTTTACCAGCGCCCAGCCCGCGGTTCGGGAAGCGCTGGACCAGAGCGCCGCCCGTCTGCGGGAGATGTTCACCGAACAGGGGCTGGACCTGGTGGACGTGAATGTGTCGGACCAGTCCGGTGGAGAGTCCATGGCCGGTGAGGGCGACGGGCAGCGCGGCGGTGCTCGCCAAGGCGGCGCGGAGGACGATGGCGATGTGCAGTCGGCTCCGCGGATTCTCGGTGACCGCCTGGTGGACCACTACGCCTGATTGAGCGCGTTGTTTTCTTACCCTCCGAAGAGCCACTGCGGTGGCTTTTCCTTCTTAATTTCAACCCAATGGAATGCTCGTTTCCAGGCAACCTCTCTAACACTCTTTACTTTCCTTGCTCCGCTTCCCGCCCTGTGCCAAAGTATCCTAAAGGGTGCTGCCTTACTTGGCACGGCCCTTGCTCCAACCCCATTAGTCACCAAAGCGACGGAATTTTGGCATGGCCGAAGAAGACGAAGAACGGGAACTGACCGAAGAAGAACAGGCGGAAGTCGATCGCAAAGCGAAGCGCAATCAACGGATCAAACTGATTGGTCTGGCGGTGCTTCTGGTGTTGCTGTCCGTGGGGGTCACCATGGGGCTGCTGCACTTTTTGGGCCCCGAGGACCCGGAACCCAGCGAGGGTGAGCCCGCGGCTGTGGAAGAAGAGCCCCCCGAGCCCGCGAGCCAGGAGGCCATATACTATCCACTCAATGAAAAGTTGGTGGTCAACTACAATGTCCGTGGGCGCCAACGTTTTTTACAGACTGAAATCACCCTCATGTTTCGGGACAACAAGGTGGCCGACGTACTGGAGCGACATATGCCGCGTATTCGCAATGACTTGATCATGCTGTTGAGCGGCCAGGAGTTTGAAGATTTGCAAACGCCCGAAGGGCGGGAGCTGTTGCGACAAGATGCGCTTCGCTCCATCCAGGACATTTTGCAGGAAGAGATTGGGCAGCCGGGCGTTGAGCAAGTGCTGTTTACCAGTTTCGTGATGCAGTAATACCAGTGGCAGTAACACCATAAGGGTCCGCTCGTGCAAGACTTACTCTCACAAGACGAGATCGATGCGCTTCTCCACGGTGTGGACGAGGGTGACGTTGAGACCGATGACGAGCTCGATGTCGATTCGATCAAAGCCTATGACCTAACCACCCAGGACCGGATTGTTCGTGGGCGCATGCCCACGCTGGAAATGATCAATGAACGCTTTGCCCGGTACACCCGCATCAGCATGTTCAATATGTTGCGCCGGACCGCCGACGTGTCTGTGGGTGGCATCCAGATTCAGAAGTTTGGCGAGTACGTTCATACACTTTACGTGCCCACCAGCCTGAACATGGTGAAATTCCGGCCGCTGCGGGGCAACGCCCTGATTATTTTGGACGCGCGGCTGGTCTTCAAGCTCGTGGATAATTTTTTCGGTGGCGACGGCCGACATGCCAAAATCGAAGGGCGGGAATTTACCCCCACCGAGTTGCGCGTGGTACAGATGGTGCTCGACCAGGTGTTTGTAGACTTGGGCGAGGCCTGGAAGGCGGTGATGCCCATCACCTTCGAGTATATGAACTCAGAAGTTAACCCCTCGCTGGCCAACATCGTTAGCCCGAGCGAGGTGGTCGTGGTCAGCACTTTTCATGTGGAACTTGATGGTGGTGGCGGGGATATGCACATCACCGTCCCATACTCCATGATTGAACCGATCCGCGAGGTGCTGGACTCGGGGCTGCAAAGCGACAGCGAGGAGCAGGACGAGCGCTGGGTCAAGGCGCTGCGAGAGGATGTGCTCGCCGCCCAAGTCGAACTTGAGTGCGACATCGTCCGCCGAGAAATTACGCTGCGGGATATCATCAATTTGAAAGAGGGGGATGTGATTCCGGTGGACTTTCCGGAATACCACGTCGTGACCGCCAACGGCGTTCCGATGTTTCGCACCCGCCTGGGCCAGATTCGTGGCAATCTGGCGTTGAAAATTAATGGTCTCATTGACCATAGTACGGCCTATAACATCACGGCAAACGAAGGGGGCTCCAGTGGCAAACGAAAATGATACCCACGATGATGACAAAGATCAGGACGCCATGGCGGCCGAGTGGGAAGCAGCAATGATGGAGCAGGATGACGAGGTCGAGCCGGAAGCCGAGTCCAAGCCCGAGCCGAAACCCGAATCTAAACCAGAGCCCGAGCCCAAGGCCTCCGCCAAGCCCGAGCAAGGGGTGGACCCAGTGTCGCTGGACGAACTCAGCGAAGACGAAGAGCCCAATACCAATCCGGACTTGGACGTCATTCTGGATATCCCGGTGTCGATTGCCATGGAAGTGGGGCGAACCTCCATCTCCATTCGCAACCTGCTGCAATTGAACCAGGGTTCCGTGATCGAACTGGACCGCCTGGCCGGCGAGCCGCTCGACGTGCTGGTGAACGGCACCTTGATTGCTCATGGTGAAGTGGTCGTGGTGAACGAAAAATTCGGCATCCGCATGACCGACGTCATCAGTCCGTCCGAGCGGATTAAAAAGTTGCGTTGATAGGCGCCTTTTCTGAAATGGGAGCGTTTTAATGGGCGAGACAGGCGCAAGCGCGGCCACGCAGCTACTCAATGTGGCCTTCAGCCTGCTGCTGATTGTCGGCTTGATCCTGGCCCTGGCCTGGCTACTGCGGCGTTTTGGCCAGGGCAATTTTCACAACCAGCAGTCCATGAAAGTCGTGGCCAGCATGCCCCTGGGCACCCGCGAGCGACTAATGGTGGTTGAGATTGGCGGTCAGCAACTCCTGTTGGGCGTAACCGCTCACCAAATCACCACCCTGCACGTATTCGACGAGCCGGTGGTCGACCCCAGCGGCGGTACTTCCACCGAATTCAAAAAGCGGCTTACGGCCCTGATGAACAGAAAGCCTGGCTCCACCACGCCAGCGCCGACACCCTCTGAGCCTGATAACGCGCCCGAGCCGGACAGAAAACCCCAATGATGCCACGCCACCACACAATGACCCTACGCCTCGTCCGGTTACTGCTGATGCTATTGCTGGGCTTAGGTGCCATGGCGGTCATGGGGCAGGAAGGCCCGCAAGAGCCGGAAGAACCCCAACAACAAAACCCGAACGAGGTCATCGGCGGATCCCTGCCCGCCATACCCGGCCTCCCGGCACTGACCGTCACCACCCAACCCGACGGCTCCGAAGAATACACCGTGACGCTGCAGATCCTCGCGATCATGACCGCGCTCACCTTCCTGCCGGCCATCCTGCTGATGATGACCTCCTTCACCCGCATCATCATCGTCTTTGCCATACTGCGCCAGGCACTCGGGCTGCAACAGTCGCCGTCCAACCAAATCCTGATCGGGCTCTCCCTATTCCTAACCTTGTTCATCATGCAACCGGTGCTCGAGCACGTTAACGAAGAAGCCCTACAGCCCTACATCAACGAAAACATCAACGCCCAAACCGCGCTGTCCCGAACCGCCGAACCGTTCCACTCATTCATGCTGGCCCAGACGCGCGAATCCGACATTGCACTGTTCGTCGGCATCGCCGGCAACCCCGAAATCCAAACCCCGGAAGATACCCCCTTCAGCATCCTGGTACCGGCCTTCATCACCAGCGAGCTGAAAACCGCCTTCCAAATCGGATTCATCATCTTCATCCCATTCCTGGTCATCGACATCGTCGTCGCCAGCGTCCTCATGGCCATGGGCATGATGATGCTATCGCCCCTGATCATCTCACTGCCGTTCAAAATCATGCTTTTCGTCCTCGTGGACGGCTGGGCCATGCTCATCGGCACACTCGCGGCCAGCTTTGGCGTATAGGAGGCACCAATGACCCCCGAAGTCGTCATGGACATCTTCGCCGACGCGCTCTTCCTGATCGTGCTAATGCTCATCGTCATCGTCGGCCCCGGCCTAATCGTCGGCCTGGTGGTCAGCATGTTCCAGGCCGCCACCCAGATCAACGAACAAACCCTGAGCTTTCTACCCAGGCTCCTTGTGACCCTCACCTCCGTCATGATCGCCGGCCCCTGGCTGCTGACGGAATTTATGGATTTATTTACCAGGCTGTACACGAACGTCCCAAATTTAATCGGGTAAGAACCCAGCAAACGTAAAGCCTCAAATGAGGCTTCGCCATCGGGTGTATGGGTCCCGGACCGTGGGGCGCGGGACTCGCGATTCGAGCCCCCAGGGACGGGTTTACGGCGTGTCCGGGACCCATACACCCGATGGCGAAGCCGGGCTTTCTAAGAGGCTCGATTTTCTAAAAGCCGGACTCTCTACAAAGCAAAACCTCTAAGAGATACAAAGAGCGAAAGTGAACGAACTGGTACTGAGCGAACAACAACTGATGCAATTCATCGGACAGTACATCTGGCCGATGCTGCGCATTGGTGGCCTATTCCTCGCCATGCCCGTCATCGGCGCCCAAACCGTCACCGCCAGAATTCGCGTCGTACTCACCTTCTTCACCACCATACTCGTCGTCCCCATGCTGCCGCCGCCCCCGGCCATCGACTTCGTCTCCCTGCAAGCCATGGTCATCGTCGCCAAAGAACTCCTCATCGGCATCGCCATGGGCTTCATGCTCCAAGTCTTCCTGCAAATATTCATCCTCGCCGGCGAACTCATGGCCATGAAAATGGGCCTCGGCTTCGCCGCCATGAACGACCCATCCACCGGCGTCTCCACCAGCGTACTGTCCCAATTCTACCTACTGCTGGCCACACTCCTGTTCCTCTACTTCAACGGCCACCTAATCCTTATAGGGCTGCTGATCGAAAGCTTCCGAACCCTCCCCATTGGCGGAGACGGCCTCGGCCCCGGCGCCTTCGCCAGCATCGCCGGCATGGGAACCTGGCTATTCAGCGCCGGACTCGTCATTGCACTGCCCGTGTTCACCGCCATCATGGTCATCAACATGGCCTTCGGCGCCATGAACCGCTCCGCCCCGCAAATGAACGTCTTCACCGTCGGCTTCCCCATGACACTCATCTTCGGGCTACTGGTCATGTGGCTGGTCCTGCCCGCCTTCCTGCCCGCGTTTGAAGTGTTCAGCCGAGAAGCGTTCCTTATTGTTCGTCAAGTGATAGGTCTACCCTGATGGCTGAAGAAAACGACAACGGTCAGGAAAAAACAGAAGACCCCACGGCGCGAAAACAGGAAAAAGCGCGCGAAGAAGGGCAGATCCCGCGTTCGCGGGAACTGACCACCACCTTCATCCTGCTGGCCGGCACCTTGGGCCTGCTGATCTTCGGCCCCTACATGGCTCACAAGCTGGCGGGAGTCGTTCAGTTTAACTTCGACCTGGAGCGGGAAGCGGTCTTCAATACCGAAATAATGGTCGAACACCTCGCCGCCTCCCTCTACCACGGTACTCTGAGCATGATGCCGGTGCTGGCCCTGCTTCTGGTCGCTTCCATCGCCGGGCCCATTGGGCTGGGCGGCTGGCTCTTCAGTTCCAAATCCATGGCGCCCAAACCCAGCCGCATGAACCCCCTCGCGGGTTTGAAGCGCATGTTCTCCCTCAAGGCCCTGATGGAGCTGGCCAAGGCGTTGGGCAAAGTCATATTAATTATGGCCGTTGCCGTGGCGCTATTGGCCATCCAGCAACAGGATATGATCCGGTTGTCGGACCAGGAGGCGGTGACGGCCATTAAGAACTCCGTTTGGCTGAGTATTGTTGGCGCTATTGCCCTGGCGGCGGTGACGATTGCTATTGCGGCGATCGATATTCCGTTTCAGATCTGGGACAACAGCCAGAAGCTGAAGATGTCCCGGCAGGAAATAAAGGATGAGATGAAGGATACGGAGGGTAAGCCGGAGGTGAAGAGCCGCATTCGCCAGTTGCAGCGGGAGATGGCTCAGCGCCGGATGATGTCGGAGGTGCCGAAGGCGGATGTAGTGATTACGAACCCGACGCATTATTCGGTGGCTCTACGGTATGATCCGGAGGGGATGTCGACGCCGGTGTTGTTGGCGAAGGGGGGTGATCAGACGGCGTTGAAGATTCGGGAGATCGCGCGGGCTCACGGTATTGATATTATGGAGTCGCCGGTGTTGGCGCGGGCGATTTATTATACGACGGAGTTGGATGAGGAGATTCCGGCGGATTTGTATATGGCGGTGGCGCAGGTGTTGGCGTATGTGTTCCAGCTGAGAAATTACCGCAAGGGCAGGGGGGACCGCCCCCAGTACCCAAGGAATATTCCGGTCCCGAGAAATATGCGGTATGACTGACTATTTTGACCCAAACAGACTTAAGGCTAACGAAGCAGAAAGCTCGAATTACGCTCGGAGGCGGATGCGGGGTGTGGACTGTTCGGAGACTCTCTGAGGCATGGATGCCGATGAGAAGCCCCCATGGATGGGTTTACGGCGGGTCTCCGAACAGTCCACACCCCGTAGCCGCCGTACCTAGAAAAGAACATTCAAGGTAGGGGAGCTCCGAATCAACCTCCGGCGGCTACGGTGTATACCCATGGGAGACCCGCCGTGAATACATCCCTGTAGGCTTCTCATCGGCATCCATGCCTCAGAGAGTCTCCCATGGGTATACACCGCATCCGCCTCCGAGCGTAAAACAATCCGGTTGCCACTAAGAGATTAGGTAAAGGGGAAGGGGCAACTGGTACACTTCTTGCGATAGGTCGCTTACATACGACAAACCGTCAAAAAAGCGACCTCCATGGCACTACCCAGCTTTAGCCAGCTCAACAACATCGACCGCCGGGCCGCCTTCCGCCACCTACGTGGGCTCGGCCATGGCAACATCGGTATTCCCGTGCTGCTGCTGATGCTGCTGGGCATGATGATTCTGCCCGTGCCGCCGATTTTGTTGGACGCCTTCTTCTCCTTCAACATCGCCCTCTCCATCGTCGTCCTGCTCGTCGGCGTCTACGCCATGCGCCCGCTCGACTTCGCGGTGTTCCCCACCATCCTCCTCATCGCCACGCTCTTGCGGCTCGCGCTTAACGTCGCCTCTACTCGCGTCGTGTTGCTCAACGGTCACGAGGGCGGGGACGCCGCCGGTAAGGTGATCCAGGCCTTCGGGGAAGTGGTGATCGGTGGTAACTATGCCGTGGGGCTGGTGGTGTTCCTGATCTTGATGATTATCAACTTCGTCGTGGTGACCAAGGGTGCCGGGCGTATTTCCGAGGTGAGCGCCCGATTTACCTTGGACGCCATGCCGGGCAAGCAAATGGCGATCGACGCCGATATGAATGCCGGGTTGATCGATCAGGAAGAAGCCCGTACCCGACGTCAGGATGTCGCCAGTGAGGCGGACTTCTACGGGGCGATGGACGGTGCCAGCAAGTTTGTTCGGGGTGATGCCATTGCCGGTATTTTGATTCTGGTGATCAACATCATCGGCGGCCTCGGCATTGGCATGATTCAGCACAATCTGGACTTTGCCACGGCGCTGCAGAATTACATTCTGCTGACCATTGGGGACGGGCTGGTGGCCCAGATTCCGTCGCTGTTGCTCTCTACCTCGGCGGCGATTCTGGTGACTCGGGTTAACAGCTCCCAGGATATGCGCGAGCAGATTATGGGGCAGATGTTTGCTACCCCGAAGGCACTGGCGATTGCCTCCGGGGTGTTGCTGCTTATGGGCTCGATTCCCGGTATGCCCCACGTGGCGTTTCTCGGGCTGGGGTTGGTCTGTGGCGCGTTGGCGTACTTTATTTATTGGCGCAGCCAACAACCTCAGCCGGTGGAGGATGATCGAGAATTTCCGTCCTCCCGGGGCGGTGGCTCCGGGGGCGGAACCGTGGAGAGAGGGCCCTCGGTTACCCCGTCCGCGCCCGGTGGTGGCCAGCAGGCCTCGTTGCCGCCCTCGAAAGAGTCCGCGGAGTTGGATTGGGATGATGTTCAGCCGGTGGATATTATCGGGCTGGAGGTCGGCTATCGCTTGATACCCCTGGTGGACCGAGGGCAGGGCGGCGAGTTGCTGGGGCGGATTAAGGGCGTACGGCGCAAGCTGTCTCAGGAGATGGGTTTTTTGATTCCCTCCGTTCATATTCGCGACAACCTGGATTTGCTGCCCAATGGTTATCGCATCAGCTTGATGGGTGTGGCGCTGGCGGAGGCGGAGGTCTATCCGGACCGGGAAATGGCGATTAACCCCGGCCAGGTCTTCGGCGAACTGGACGGCACCAAAACCAAAGACCCAGCTTTTGGTCTGGACGCCGTTTGGATTGATGCCGGCCAAAAAGAGAAGGCCCAGACTTTGGGTTATACCGTTGTGGATGCCAGCACGGTAGTGGCCACCCATTTGAATCAAATTTTGCAGAACCACACCTGGGAGCTACTGGGGCACGAAGATGTTCAGAAACTGCTGGATATGTTGTCGAAGAGCTCGCCCAAGCTGGTTGAAGAACTGGTGCCCAACACGGTCAGCCTCAATGTGTTGCTGAAGGTGCTTCAGAACCTGTTGCGTGAACGGGTACCGATCCGGGATATGCGCTCCATCGCCGAAGCCTTGGCGGCCAACGGTGGCAAGAGTCAAGATCCCGCCACTTTGACCGCGGTGGCGCGCGTGGCGCTTTCCCGCCAAATTGTCCAAAACATAGTGGGGCAGGAGCCTGAGCTACCGGTAATCACCCTTGAGCCCGAGTTGGAACAGTTATTGCTGAATACCCTTCAGCAGGCACAAAAATCCGGCGCCGATGACAGCGCCTTTATCGAGCCGAGCCTGGCCGAGCGTTTACAGCAGTCTCTTATGGAAGCGGCTCAGAGGCAGGAGGTGGCAGGCAAGCCGCTGGTACTTCTGGTGGCAGGGCCTTTGCGCAATATGTTGGCCCGATTCGCTCGCAACAGCGTGCCCGATATGAACGTCCTGGCATACAACGAGATCCCGGACAACAAACAGATTTCCATTGATGCCAGCGTGGGTGCCGGCAAACCCAACAATCGGCAATAGCGGCTGAATGAGGAGTACGACAATGCAGGTGAAACGATTTCTCGCGGCGGATATGAGACGCGCCCTGGAAATGGTCCGCCAGGAGCTGGGCCCTGACGCGGTCATCCTCTCCAGCAACCGCACTAAAGACGGTGTGGAGCTGCTGACCACCCGTGCCGCGCCCAGTACGCCCGAGGCGCCGCCCGTCCAGGGGAGTACGCCCTGGAGCGACGAGCCGGTGGACGAGACAGCGACCGCGGCGGAAACCGGGCGGCAGCGCGCCGATGCCATCGAGCGGGCGCTTCAACGCCAAGCGGCTCAAAAGAATGTCGAGCGGGACCTTGAGGCCTCAGCCCGGGAGTACTTGCAGCCCAACCAGCGAGTGAACGCGGGTATTCGTATTAAACGGTCCCTGCTGGAAGGTGCCGAAGAGCAACTCTCCGGCGCACGGCCCATGAGCGCGGCGGAGCGTTACCCGCTGCGAGATGAACCGAGCCAACCAGTCGCCGCGCCAAAATCGAGGTCCGAGGTCCAGACCGCTCCCCAGGCGAGCGCCGGCGAGCAGGATGACCGGCTGGATACGTTGCAGAGCGAGCTGGCGGAAATGCGCTTTCTGCTGGAAGAGCAGCTGTCCAAAATGCTGGGTGATGGCCATAAGGGCCAGCCCTCCAGAACACCGGCTCAGGCCAGCGTTGGTCGCCGCCTGGAGCGGATGGGCTTGCCCGAGGAGGTGGTCGCGCCGCTGCTTGAGCGCAGCCGCCCGACCAGAGACCTTTCCCAAGCCTGGAGCGGCACCCTGGCCAGCCTGGCTCGCCAGTTGCCTGCCGACGCCAGTGATCCGGTCGCCCAGGGCGGCGTGTTTGCGCTGGTCGGCCCCACCGGTGCGGGCAAAACCACCACCATTGGTAAGCTGGCGGCCCGCTACGTCATGGAGCACGGGCCGCGCGAAGTGGCCCTGGTAACGTTGGACACCCACCGCATTGGCGGGCACGACCAACTGCGCTCCCTCGCCCGCATTCTAGGAGTTACCCTTCGGGTGGTGGATGACCAACAAGCACTGAATTCCGTGTTATATGGCCTGCGCCGGCACTCGCTGGTGCTGATCGATACCGCCGGCTTCCGCCAGGGCGACCCACGGCTGACAGAACAGATGGCGAGCCTCAGTGCTCAACCTCAGGTGAAATCCCTGTTGATGTTGCCCAGCAATAGCCAGCCCGCGCTGCTCAAGGCGTCCCTTCACGCCTATGGTGAAGCCGGACTGGAGGGGTGTATTCTGAGTAAGCTGGACGAAAGCGCCAGCCTGGGTGAATCCCTGGGTGTGGTTATGCAGGGTGGTGTGCCAATCGTCTATACTACTCACGGCCAGGATATTCCGAGAGATATTGAAGTGGCTCGCGCTCACCAGCTGGTGACTCGGGCCGCGAGCTTGATCGGTCGGAGGGATGCGTCCACGACGGGCCGGGGGTCTAGGTCCACCACCGGCGAGGGTGCCGCCCGGGCGGTGTCGTAACACCGCCGAAATACCAACCCCGTACCGGGGTTACAGCGGATTTTGAGGAGTTTATTGGCAGATGAGTCAAATGCGTCCGGTTCAAGTCATCGCGGTTTCCGGCGGTAAAGGCGGGGTGGGCAAAAGCAATATTTCCGTCAACCTGAGTATTGCCTTGGCGGAGTTGCGCCGCCGCGTCGTGCTCCTAGACGCCGACCTTGGGCTGGCGAACGTGGACGTGTTGCTTGGGCTCAAAGCCAAGCACACCCTGTCCGATGTGCTCGACGGTAAAATGAGCCTTCGGGACGTGCTGGTCAACGGCCCCTCGGGACTTAAAATCGTTCCCGCCGCGTCCGGCGTGCAGCGCATGACCATGCTCGGGCCCAAAGAGCACGCCGGCCTGATTAATGCGTTCAGCGAACTCAGTGATCAGGTGGACATCCTGGTGGTGGATACCGCCGCCGGCATTTCCGATACCGTCATTAGCTTTGTCCGCGCCGCCAACGAGGTACTGGTGGTGGTCTGTGACGAACCCTCCTCCATTACCGACGCCTACGCTCTGATTAAGGTTCTCAACCGCGATCACGGCCTTCAGCGGTTTCGGGTCGTGGCTAACATGACTCGCACGCCGCGTGAGGGCCAATCCATGTATAACAAACTCAATAGTGTGTGCGAGCGCTTTCTGGATGTCACCCTGCAGTACGTCGGGCATATCCCTTTTGATGAAAATGTTCGCCGATCCGTTCAGAAGCAGAAGTCCCTGCTGGAGTTCGCTCCCCACGCGAAAGCTTCTCAGGCCATTCGGGATTTGGCACGGGAGGTGGACCAGTGGCCGCTTCCCAGTGCGCCGACCGGGCGGTTGGAGTTTTTTGTGGAGCGTCTGCTGCAGGTGGCTAACAGCCGTTGAAATACAGCGGCGGACGTGGGTGTGACGAGGTAGCTAACAATGGCCACAGCCAATGGATTAGCCATGTACGATAAAACGCAACAACTTGGCAACCAAATCCGGGTCGAGGATTATGCTGTGCTGGTAAAGCGCATCGCCCATCATATGATGTTGCGCATGCCCGCCAGCGTGCAGGTGGAAGACCTGATTCAGGCGGGTATGATCGGGCTGCTTGAAGCCGCCCAAAAGTATGACGCCTCCCGCGGTGCCAGTTTCGAGACCTATGCCGGAATCCGGATTCGCGGTGCCATCGTCGATGAAATGCGGCGTGGGGACTGGGCGCCGCGCTCGGTACACCGCAACGCCCGGCGTATCAGCGAAGCCATTGGTATTGTCGAAGGCCGCACCGGCCGAGACGCTCAGGACGCCGAAGTGGCCGAAGAGCTCGGGGTCGAGCTGGACGACTACTTTGCCATGCTGCGCGATGCCAGCGCCAGCCGTCTGTTCAGCTATGAAGAGACCTTTGGGGACGATGATACTACCCTTAGCATGGCGGGCCCCGGCAGTGACCACGCCAGCCCGCTGGAGGGCGTTCAACGATCCGCCCTAAAGCAATCGCTGGCGCAGGCGATAACCCAGCTACCGGAACGAGAAAAGCTCGTGCTGGCGCTCTACTATGACGAAGAGCTGAACCTCAAAGAGATCGGCCAAGTGCTTGGCGTGAGTGAATCCCGCGTTAGCCAGATTCACAGCCAGGCCGCGCTGCGCCTGCGCACCCGCCTGGCGGACTGGTAGGGCGGCGATTGACCTGCCGGAGGATTGTGGGTAATTTGCCTTCCCCCGGCGAGCGCCGGGCTAACAGGCTGCTAGAATGAACATCAGACGGGGCGGCTTTCGGCGGCTCCCCTTCTTGAACTGACTCCCGCCAGAGTAGACGGAGGTTGCATTGGATAAAAACATGAAAATCCTGATTGTCGACGATTTTTCGACAATGCGACGGATTATTAAAAACCTGCTCAGAGACCTGGGTTTCAGCAATACCCACGAGGCTGATGACGGGGTGACGGCGCTGCCGATGCTGCGCAGCGGCGACTTTGATTTTCTGGTAACCGACTGGAATATGCCGGGCATGTCGGGCATCGACCTTTTGCGCGCGGTGCGGGAGGACGAGAAGCTCAAGTCCCTGCCGGTGCTGATGGTCACGGCGGAAGCCAAGCGCGACCAGATTATCGAAGCGGCCCAGGCCGGGGTCAATGGCTACGTGGTCAAGCCCTTTACGGCCGCGGCTCTCAAGGAAAAAATTGAGAAGATCTTTGAGCGCGTAGGGTGAACTCTGCGCTGCCGGCGGCGGCCCGCCCCGGATCATAGTAAAAATAAGGCTTATCCATGGCTTCAACATCCCAGTTGCATGAAAACGAAGCGTTCATCACCGAGCTGAAAGAGTGCGCCAAACTACTGATTGACCGCCTGCAGGAGAATCAGTACGAAGACGCTTCCCAACTGATTCATGCCATTACCGAAGTGCGAGACCGTCATATCTTCCAATCTGTGGGACGGCTGACCCGCGGCTTGCATGACGCCATCGTCAATTTCAATGTCGACGGGGACCTGAGCTCCGAGCCTCCGAACATCGAAAAGTCAGAGATTCGCGACGCCTCCAATCGCCTGAATTACGTGATAGAGCTCACCCAGAAGGCGGCGGACCGCACCATGGATATGGTGGATGAGTCCGCCCCCATCGCCACCAACCTGGGCCAGGAAGCCGGCTCGCTGCGCGAGGAGTGGGCCCGGCTTAAACGCCGTGAAAT
Source organism: Marinimicrobium locisalis (assembly GCF_039822625.1). Lineage (NCBI taxonomy): Bacteria > Pseudomonadati > Pseudomonadota > Gammaproteobacteria > Cellvibrionales > Cellvibrionaceae > Marinimicrobium > Marinimicrobium locisalis. The sequence continues at coordinate 52,108 of NZ_JBDLLG010000004.1, read as the reverse complement.
GAGCCCCGAGGAATTCCGCCAGCTCTACCACCGTATGGATAACTTTCTGTGGCAAATGGAAACCGGTACCGAGCAAATTGGCAAAAACATGCAGGAAATTGTGCTGGAGCAGGGCTTCCAGGATCTGACCGGCCAGGTGCTCAAACGGGTGATCGGTTTGATTAACGATGTCGAGCAGGACCTGGTTAGCCTGGTCAAAATCGCGGCTCAGGTAGAAGATATTACAGGTTTGCCTCTGGATGCCGATAGTGAAGAGAAGACGGCCAAGAAGAGCCACACAAGCTCCGGGGAAGGCCCGCAAATGAAGGCCACGGAAAGAGCCGACGTGGTGTCCGGCCAAGACGAAGTGGACGATTTGCTCTCGAGCCTGGGCTTTTAGGGCGCGCGGTCGGGCCCAGTTGGCAAAAAGTGCATCCACCACGATGACAACAACAGTTGATACAGGTTTGATAGGAGCGCTGAATGGGGTTCGGTGACGACGAAGAAATTCTCCAGGACTTCCTGGTCGAAGCGGGCGAAATACTGGAGAAGCTCTCGGAGCAGCTGGTCGAGTTGGAGCAGCGCCCCGAGGACACCGATCTGCTTAACGCCATTTTTCGTGGCTTTCATACCGTTAAGGGCGGCGCGGGCTTCCTGCAACTGGACCCGATGGTGGAATGTTGCCACCTCACTGAGAACCTGTTTGATGTCTTGCGCAACGGCCAGCGCCAGGTTAGCTCGGAGCTGATGGATGTGGTGCTTGAATCCCTGGACACCATCAATCAACAGTACGCCGAAATCTCCCGGGGCGAGGCCATGTCCCCGCCGGACCCGCACTTGATCCAGACCCTGCAGCGGCTGGTGGATGGCGAACCCATCGACGGGGGCGCTCCCGAGGGCTCCGCGCCCGAGCCGGAAAAACCGACCCCGACGGGCGACATTACCGACGACGAGTTTGAGAAATTGCTGGATGCCATTTCCGACGAGCCCGCCGCCTCCGATGAAAAGCCGGTAGCCCCTTCCGGTGAGAAGCCTGCTTCGTCGGCTGCGGGAACTTCCAAGAAGGACGATCTGATCGAAGACGACGAATTTGAAGCGCTGCTGGACGAACTTCACGGTAAGGGCAAAGGCCCCAGTGCCCCCGGCTCTGAACCGGCTTCCGACAAGGCCTCGGACAGCGACGGCAAAAAAGGCGATGAGATCGGCGAGGATGAATTCGAAGCGTTGTTGGACGAGCTCCACGGTAAGGGCAAGGGGCCCGGCGCCAAGGCCCAAACTGCGGAAGCAACGCCACCGGCTGGCGACCAAAAACAGGCCAAGGGCGGTGGAGAGCTGATCAGCGATGATGAGTTCGAGTCCCTTCTGGACGAGCTGCACGGCAAGGGCAAAGGCCCCACGGCCACTACAGGTGCCACCCCGGCGCCTAAAACACCGGAGAAGCCAGCGCCGGAAAAATCGAAACCGAGTGCCGCGCCCCAGCCGGCCCAAGGGGGCTCGGGAGAAGGTGGCAAACCGCCAGCGGCGGCCCCGAAACCCGGCGGAAAGCCGGATAAAGACGGTGGGCCCGCCCCGGTGGAAACCACCGTGCGAGTGGACACCCAGCGCCTGGATGAAATCATGAACATGGTGGGCGAGCTGGTGCTGGTGCGCAACCGCCTGGTTCGCCTTGGGGATGACATTGAGAACGAGTCGCTCGCCAAGGCCGTCTCGAACCTTGATGTGGTTACCGCCGACTTACAGAGCTCGGTGATGAAAACCCGAATGCAGCCGATCAAAAAAGTCTTTGGTCGCTTCCCCCGGGTGGTGCGAGATCTGGCTCGAAACCTGAAAAAAGAGGTCAATCTAGAGTTGGTGGGGGAAGACACCGACCTGGACAAAAACCTGGTCGAAGCGCTGTCCGACCCACTGGTTCACTTGGTACGCAATTCCGTGGACCACGGCATCGAGCTCCCTGACGATCGGGAGGCCAGTGGCAAGCCCCGTGCCGGGAAAGTCGTTCTGGCGGCGGAGCAGGAAGGGGACCATATTCTCCTGTCCATTACCGACGACGGCGCCGGCATGGATCCCGACAAATTGCGTGACATCGCGGTGGGAAAAGGTGTACTGGATCGGGACAACGCCGACCGGCTATCCGACACCGAAGCATTCAACTTGATTTTTGCGCCCGGTTTTTCCACCAAGACGGAAATTTCCGACGTTTCGGGTCGGGGCGTCGGCATGGACGTGGTAAAAACCAAAATCACTCAGCTCAACGGCACCATCGAAATTCAATCCACCAAGGGGGTGGGGACCCGCCTGAACATCAAGGTGCCTCTGACCCTGGCGATTATGCCCACCTTGATGGTCATGCTGCAGAAGCAGGCCTTTGCCTTGCCCCTGGCCAGCGTCCAGGAAATTTTTCACATGGACATGAATAAAACCCATACGGTGGACGGCCAAGAGTGCGTGACCATCCGGGACCGGGCCATTCCGGTGTTTTACCTGAAAGATTGGTTGATCAGTGGGGGGCGCAAAGAGCGCGAAAGCGAAGCCCACGTGGTTATTGTGGCCATAGGTACTCGCTTGGTCGGTTTTGTGGTGGATCAACTGATCGGTCAGGAAGAGGTGGTGATCAAGCCGTTGGGGAAGATGTTGCAGGGTACGCCCGGCATGGCGGGCGCCACTATCACCGGCGATGGAACCATGGCGTTGATTCTCGATATTCCCGGTCTGCTCAAACGTTACGCCGGCGGGGTATAACGCCGAAATTTTCCCCGCGGTGGCTTCGGGGCGAAGTTGCCGAGTGTTATTTATTCATGGTCAGGAGTTCTGAACAATGCCATTGAGGGTGTTAGTGGTAGATGACTCGAATTTCTTTCGCCAGCGGCTGAAGGAGATGATCGATCAGCACCCGGATTTGACGGTGGCAGGAACGGCCACAAACGGACGTGAAGCGGTCGAGCAGGCTCGTTCGCTACGTCCGGACTTGGTGACCATGGACTTCGAAATGCCGGAGATGGATGGCATCACCGCCGTCAAGCACATAATGGCCGATCGGCCCGTGCCTATTTTGATGTTCTCCTCGCTGACCTATGAAGGCGCTCGCATAACCCTGGATGCCCTGGCCGCCGGCGCCATGGACTTTATGCCGAAGGATTTCGGGGAAATCTCGCGCAATGCCCAGGTCCTGCGTGACAAGTTGCACGAGCGACTATTGACCCTGGGGCGACAGGCCAAGGCGTCGGCTTCGGCTACTCGAGAGGCAACAAAACTGCAGCGCCCGGCTCCCAAAGAGCGTCCGGCCCCCGCCCCGCGGGAACCGGTTCGCGCCGCGCCCAGAATGGCGCGCGGCAGCGTCAAGTTGTTAGTCATTGGTGCCTCCACCGGCGGCCCGGTGGCGTTGACCGACGTGCTGGTGAACCTGCCCGCTAACTTTCCGGTGCCCATCGTACTGGTCCAGCACATGCCGGAAAACTTCACCCGTGCGTTTGCTGAGAGGCTCAATCGTCAGTGCCAGATTCGCGTCCGCGAAGCGGCCGATGGGGACAGTCTGGCGCCCGGCTTGGCGCTGCTCGCCCCCGGAGGCAAACAGCTGATGCTCGACGGTCGGGGCAGCGTGAAGATTGTTGAAGACCAGCGCATGACTTATAAGCCCTCCTTGGATATCACCTTCGGCTCCGCCGCCAAACATTATGGCAACCGCACGCTGGGCGTAATACTGACCGGCATGGGCGCCGATGGCCGGGAAGGGGCCCGCATGCTCAAACAGCAGGGAGCCACCATTTGGTCCCAGGATGAAGCCAGCTGTGTGATATACGGCATGCCCATGGCGGTGGCCAAGGCGGGGTTAACCGATAAGGTGCTGAGCCTGAATGACATCGGCCCTCGTCTGGCTCGAGAGGTTTGCTGAAATGGACATCCTGAGCATCCTCGGTGTCATTATTGGCTTTGCCGCGCTGCTGGGTGGCAACTTTATCGAGGGGGGCACGCTCTCTTCCCTGCTAAACGGGCCGGCGGCCTTGATTGTGGTCGGCGGGACCGTGGGTGCGGCCATGTTGCAGACTCCCAAGGTGCACCTGAAACGAGCCCTGCAAATTTTCCCCTGGATTTTTCGTCCACCGGTGAATGCGTTCCGGGGCGGCATGGACAAACTGGTGAGCTGGTCGGTCACCGCCCGCAAGCAGGGCCTGCTCGGGTTGGAGCAGATTGCCGACAATGAGCGGGACCCCTTCGCCCGAAAGGGTCTGCAACTGATGGTGGACGGCAGCGAACCGGAGGTGATTCGCCGAGTCATGGAAAATGAACTGGTGCTCAGCGAACAGCGGGACCAGGATGCGGTGCGCTTTTACGAAAGCATGGGGGGCTATTCACCCACCATCGGTATTATCGGTGCCGTGATGGGCTTGATCCATGTAATGCGGAACCTCGCGGACCCGGAGCAGCTGGGGCCCGGCATCGCCGTGGCTTTTGTGGCCACCATTTACGGCGTGGCCCTCGCCAACCTGTTTTTACTGCCCATCGCCAATAAACTCAAAATGTGTATCAATGAGCGTTCCCATTACCGGGAACTGATGATAGAGGGCATTATCGCCATCGCCGATGGCGAGAACCCTCGCGCCATTGAGATGAAACTCAACGGCTACCTGCAACGGTAGAAGGTGGTCCCCTAAATGCCACGCCGCCGACCCACAGAACTTCACGTCAACCACGAGCGCTGGCTGGTTTCCTACGCCGACTTTATCACCCTGTTGTTCGCGTTCTTTGTGGTGATGTACTCCATCTCTCAAGTAAACGAAAGTAAGTACCGGGTTTTGTCCAGCACTCTCATCGAGGCGTTCGAACCGGCCAGGGCTATTGACCCGATACAGGTGGGCCAGCCCGCGCTCTCCCCGTCAACCTCAGCGATTGATATCCGGGGGGATGCTCGCGGAGACACTGAACAGCCCCGTCTGGGCCACCCCGGCGGAACGGCCGAAGACGGTGAACTGGGGGAGCTAGGGGAGCTGGCCCGGCGGATCAGCAGCCGTTTCTCCGAATTGGTGGGGGAGGACCTGCTGGAAGTCTATGCCAACGAATACTGGCTGCAAGTGGAGTTGCGGGACAGCATCCTGTTTGAGTCCGGCAGCGCGGAGTTGAGTGCCCGGGCGCGGGATATATTCTCGGAAATGGCGCGGCTGCTGGCCGAGTATGACAACCCGGTGCAGGTGGAAGGGCATACGGACAACCAACCGATTCGCAACCAACGGTACCCGAGTAACTGGGAGCTGTCCGCCGCCCGTGCCAGTGCCATCGTCAAGTTGCTATCCGGCGCGGGAGTAGGGCCGCAACGACTGTCCGCCGTCGGCTATGGCGAACACCAACCCGCCGCCGACAACGAAACGCCCGAAGGGCGCGCCAAGAACCGCCGAGTGTCCTTGATGATCGCCCGGGAAGCGGTACCACGCCCCAGCGCCGCTCTGGATGACACCGACCCGGGGTTTTTGCCGCCGAGGGAGCCGGACAGCGGCGCTTCGGCTCAAGAAGGCCGGGACGGTGCCGATAACAACTCACGGGGCCCTGATGTGCCGGGTGCCCAGGAGGATACTTCAGCCCCCATTGAACCGGTTCAGTTGGATGGCGGGGGCCTGCTGTTCAGTAGTGACCCGGATTTACCCCGAGAGTGATGGGGAGCAGGTTGGCACATGCCTTGCTGAACCATACCGTTAATGGCGACGTATATCGGCTAAATACGGTTGTCGGCCCGGTGGGAGCCAAAAAACTGTCAGTTCATTACCGTTTGAGGATCGCAATCGTTGCGCGTCTGGAGTGTAGCTAATCAAAAAGGTGGGGTTGGAAAAACCACCACCACCGTTGCCCTGGGCGGCCTGGCGGCCGAGCAGGGGCGGCGCGTTCTGTTGTTGGACCTGGACCCCCAAGGGTCTCTCAGCACCTACCTTCGTCAAGATCCCGACGCCGCACGGGAGAGTGTTTTCACTCTGTTCGAGGAGCGCAAACACCTCACCCCCGAACGGGTACGCGAGTTGATCGTGCCGACGGATTACGAAAACCTGCACCTGCTCCCGGCCGCCACCGCGCTCGCCACGCTGGAGCGTCATGCGGTGGGCCAAGAGGGAATGGGGCTCGTGCTGACCAAAGCGCTGACTCAGGTGTACGATGACTACGACCTGGTGCTGGTGGATACCCCGCCGCTGCTCGGCGTGCTGATGATTAACGCCCTGGCGGCGGCCCAGCGCTTGGTGCTACCGGTTCAAACCGAGTTTCTGGCGCTGAAGGGGCTGGAGCGTATGATCAATACCCTGGAGATGATGACACGGTCTCGAAAGCGACCCTTGGAGTACCACGTGGTCCCCGTGATGTTTGATCGTCGCACGCAAGCCTCGGTGAGCAGTTTGCTCAGTATTCGAAACAGTTACCCGACCCAGGTTTGGCCCGGAATGATTCCGGTGGACACCAAGTTCCGCGACGCCAGCAAGGCTGGCGTGCCGCCACACTTATTCGACGCCGACAGTCGAGGGGTGGAAGCCTACCGCTCTTTGTACAAATGGCTGATGCGAAAGGAACCGGACGTGCCGGGAGCGAAACCATGAGCCGTTCTCGCGAGGAAAATCCCCGGGCAGTGCTTCAGGCCTACATGGATGAGCTTTTGACCGGGCCGGAGATCGAGTACGCGGATCCGCAAGAAGAGCAGCGCCAACGGTTGCAAAAACTGCTCTACAGCGCGCGCGCCCAACAGGCCGCGCCCCCCCGGATCAGCGACCCGGTGGTGGTGGACCCCGAGGCTAAAACCACGGTAGCGACACCGACGCCACCCCGCCCGGTGGCGCCACCAGAACCCCCCGCGCCTCAGGTAGTCGAAGCGCCCCGGGAGGTTCCAGCGCCGGAGGCGCCCGCGGAACCCGAGCCCACCATGGCGGCTATGCCGACCGGCATGAAGGAGGTTGAGTGGCTGGAAAATGGAAGACCCGCTTGGGCGCAGGAGCGGTTCGATGTCCTGTTGTTTAAGGTCTCCGGGCTGACGTTGGCGGTGCCTTTGATCGCACTGGGCCAAATTCAGCCGCTGACTGACGAACTGACTCCTCTGTTTGGCCAGGCGGACTGGTTCATGGGGCTGTTGCCGACGCCCGGGGGTAAAATCCGCACGGTGAACACGGCTAAGTTCGTGATGCCCGAGCGCTACGATGAGCGCTTCCTGGAAACCGCCCAGTACGTGATTTCCATTGATGGGGTACCCTGGGGGCTGGCGGTGGACTCGGTCAACCAGCCCATTAGCCTGAACCCGGAGGACGTGAAATGGCGGTCCGAACGCAGCCGCCGGCCGTGGCTCGCGGGCACCGTTAAAGACTACATGTGCGCGCTATTGGATATTCCCAAGGTAGGGCAGTTACTCATGGAAGCAGACCGCAAGCGCGCTTAGAATGAAGAAAATGACGACATGGACGGGGCAAGGAAGGGTCGAATCGACTATAGTGCGAATAGAGCATGCAGGTAGAAAGCGCAAATAGAAAGCGCAGATAGAATTCGGTGGCACCCGACCCGAACAGGCAAGATATTTTGAGGACTTGATGTATGGCGACTCAGACCAGTGCAAAAACCAGTAACAAGAGCTCCAACGAGGGGGACGATCAGGTCCTGCAGTGGGTGACCTTCCGCCTGGATGGCGAGACCTATGGCATCAACGTCATGCAGGTGCAGGAGGTGCTGCGCTATTCGGAAATCGCGCCGGTCCCCGGAGCGCCTTCCTACGTGCTGGGCATCATCAACCTGCGGGGTAACGTGGTTACCGTCATCGACACCCGCCATCGGTTTGGCTTGCCGGAAGGGGAGATTACGGACAATACCCGCATCGTCATTATCGAGACCGACAACCATGTGATTGGTATTCTGGTCGATAGTGTGGCCGAGGTGGTGTACCTGAACCAATCCGAAATCGAAACGGCTCCCAACGTCGGCAATGAGGAGAGCGCCAAATTTATTCAGGGCGTCTGCCACAAAAACGATGAGTTGTTGATTCTGATCGAGCTCAATAAACTGCTCACCAATGAAGAGTGGGCCGAGTTGGACGAAATCTAAATCGGTGAGACGCCCAGCGAATAACATACAAACCGCCTTCGACGCGCCTTGCCGGTGGGCCGGGGTGTGGGCCCTGGCGCGTTCGGTTGTTGATTGGGGGAGTGTTCAATGAGCTGGATGCTATGGGGAGTGATCGCCAGTCTGACGCTCAGCGTGCTGGCCCTGGCGGTCGCGTTTAGCGCGTTGCGGGCGAGCCGCCAGCGGGTGGAACAGGTTCGCGCCAGCCACCGCCGTCTGGAGAACGAACTGGCGGTGGCCAATAGTGCCGCCATTGGCATGGGCAACCGGTTAATAGCCATGGAAAAGCGCGTGGCACAGGGCGGTGGGGCCTCGGCACCGGGCGCGGATTCCTCGCAAGACCTTCCCTACACCGAAGCCAACCAGCTGTTCCGCATGGGAGTGGATGTGGACGAAGTCGCCCGTCGCTGCGGTCTGTCCCGCGCGGAGGCATCGCTCCTGCAAGCCATGCAGGAGCATAACGCCCACTAGGGCTTACTTGGTGGCAAAAATCTCGCCGTTCACCCCCGCTGAATCCTCACTGATTAAATAGACGTACAGAGGCATATGCTCTTCCGGCGCCGGTAGGGTGTTGGGGTCTTCGGCCGGGTAGGCGGCGGCCCGCATCCGGGTACGCGTGGCGCCGGGGTTAATGCTGTTGGCCCGAACATTCAGCGCCCCGCCCAGCTCGTCGGCCAGGGTTTGCATGAGGTTGTCCTGCGCGGCTTTGGAGGCGGCGTAGGCCCCCCAGAATGCCCGTCCCCGCTGTGCCACCCCGGAGCTGGTAAAGACGATGCTGGCGCTTTCGGCTGTTTCCATGAGGGGGAGTAGGGCTTGGGTCATCAGGAAGGGGGCGTTGACGTTCACTTGCATGACTCGCTGCCAGGTATCGGGGGCGTAGTTGGCCAGGGGGGTGCGTTCGCCCAGTTCGCTGGCGTTGTGCAGCAGTCCGTCGATTTTTCCGAATTCTTTGTGGAGGGCGTCGCTGAGGTCGATGTAGTCTTTTTCGGTGGCGCCTTCGAAGTTGATGGGGTAGATGGCCGGTTGCGGCCCTCCGGCGTCTTCGATTTCGTCGTAAACGCGCTCAAGTTTGGCCAGGGTACGCCCGAGCAGTACGACGGTGGCCCGATATTCAGCGAATGTTTTCGCGGCCACCCGACCAATGCCATCGCCCGCTCCGGTCACAACAATAACTTTGTCTTTCAATAAACTCGGCGCGGGTTGGTAGTTCTCTGGTACTTTCATGTGTTAACTCTTTTCCAATATACGTTTCAGCTTTTGTGCTTGCGTCTAGCCCGGTGCGGAGAGGGGGTATACCGTTCATCGACCCGCCGTGAACCCATCCATGGGGGCTTCTCATCGGCATCCATGCCTCAGAGAGTCGATGAACGGTATACCCCCTCTCCGCACCTCATTGCCACAACCTAATTTTTGTAGGGTGACGACTCGTTGATCGGTCGCTATTGGCACTGAGGTCCGGGGTGGTGTGTACCCGTTGGAGACTCTCTGAGGCATGGATGCCGATGAGAAGCCTACAGGGATGTATCCACGGCGGGTCTCCAACGGGTACACACCACCCCGGACCGGACTCCGACGAGCAAACCCTAAGCTTCGACCAAAGGCTCAACCAAGCCCCTCAAAATCCCCAGAATCTCCGATCCGTGCTCCACTCGGTAATCGGCGCCCCACGAATCCACATCATCGTCGTCTTCGATATAACCATAGGCCGCCGCAATCGTCACCGAGCCCGCCTGCTGACCGCACTCAATATCCCGCCGGTGATCTCCAACGTAAACAATATGCTCCGGCTCACAGCCCAAATTCTTTGCCGCCAACAGCAGCGACTCCGGATGCGGCTTGCGCTCCGCGACATGATCCGGACAAATAATACACTCGCATGCCGGCTTCAAATCCAACTGCTCCATCAGCGGTATGGTAAACGCCGCCGGTTTATTGGTCGCAATGCCCCAGGGAATGCTCCACTCGTTCAGCTGGTCCAGCACCTCCTGCAGTCCCGGAAACAATGCCGTGTGTACGGCCAAATGTTCACTGTAAATTTCCAGTAACCGCACGCGCAAAGGCTCGAAATCGGTGTGCTCAGGGTCGATGTTAAAGGCCAGGCACACCAGCGCGCGCGCGCCATTGGAGACACTGCGCCGGATGGTTTCGGCCGGAAGGGGTGGGCGGTCGTATTCCGCCAGGAGCCGGTTGACCACCACCACGAAATCCGGGGCGGTGTCCAGCAGAGTGCCGTCCAGGTCAAAGAGAACGGCGCGGATATTTTTGGATAAGGTCATTGAAAAACTTCTGTTGTATGGACGCTGGCTTAACCCACGTGCCGGGCGTGGAGCAAGTAATTGACGCTGACATCATGCTTGTCCAGTTTGTACCGCTTGGTCAAGGGATTATACGTCATACCGGTTAGGACTTTGAGTTCCAGGTTGGCCGCGCGCATCCAGCGGGACAGCTCTGAGGGCCGGATGAATTTGCGATAGTCGTGGGTGCCGCGCGGCAGCAGTTGCAGCACATACTCCGCGCCGATAATGGCGAACACGTAGGATTTCGGGTTGCGGTTGATGGTGGAGAAATAGACGTGGCCCCCGGGTTTGACCAGTCGGGCGCAGGCCTCGATAACCGAGGCGGGGTCGGGCACGTGTTCGAGCATCTCCAGGCAGGTCACCACGTCGAACTGGCCGGGGGCCTCTTCGGCCATGGCTTCGGCGGTGATCTGGCGGTAGTCAATGCTCAGGCCGGATTCCTGAGCATGCAGGCGGGCCACGCCCAGCGGGGCCTCGCCCATGTCGATACCGGTCACCTCGGCACCGCGTTGGGCCAGCGCTTCGGCCAGGATGCCTCCGCCGCAGCCCACATCCAGCACTTTTTTCCCCGCCACCGGCGAATGTTCGTCGATGAAATTGGCGCGCAACGGATTGATGTCGTGCAGGGGTTTGAACTCACTTTCCCGGTCCCACCAGCGGCTGGCCAGGGCTTCGAATTTGGCGACTTCCGCCGCGTCGACATTGCTCATTTCATTTCTCCCGACGGTAAAGTAGCTATCCGATCTGTTTGCCCCACCAGCGTGCCTTGCCTATCAGCTCCCGCTCATTGAGTGTTTGTAGCTGCCGGCTCAACATGAGCGCGCGGCCGGTGACCCATACGTGGCTGACTTTGTGGCCGGAATTGGTATAGACCAATTGTGAGACCGGGTGATGTACGGGCTGAGAGGGTAGATCGCTCAGTTCAATGGCGGTAATGTCGGCTGACTTTCCCACCTCAAGGCTGCCGATTTGATCTTCCAGCCCCAGGGCGCGAGCCCCGTTCAGTGTTGCCATGCGCAGCGCGGTGTGCGCATTCACCGCCTCGGGCGAGCCGGAGACGGCCTTGGCGAGCAGGGCGGCCGTTTTCATTTCGCTCAGCAGGTCAAGGTCATTATTGCTGGCGGCGCCATCGGTGCCCAGGGCGACGTTGATTCCGGCCTCCAGCAATTTCTGAACCGGACAAAAGCCGCTCGCCAGCTTGAGGTTGGACTCGGGACAATGAATGACCTGTGCGCCGCTCTCTTTAAGGAGGGCGAGGTCGGAGTCATCCACCTGGGTCATGTGTACGCACTGGGTCAGGGGTGTGAGCAGCCCCAGGTCCGCTAGACGCTGTATGGGGCGTTTGCCGTGCTGCTGGATGGACTCCTCAACTTCCTGAGCCGTTTCGTGCAGGTGAATCTGTACCGTGGCGTCCAGTTCCTGGGCCAGCGTGGCCACCCGCTGGAGCGGTTCGTCGGAGAGGGTGTAGGGGGCATGGGGGCCGAACCCGATTTGAATCAGCTGGCTGGCGCGAAAGTCATCGTGAAGTGCCAGGCCTTTGCGGAAGTAATCTTCCGGGCCTTGGCCCCAGGCGCTGGGCGCATCGAAAATCGGAAAGTTCACTTGCGCCCGCATGTGGGCCTGCTGAGCTACCTGGGCGACTTGCTCGGGGAAAAAGTACATGTCGCTAAAGCAGGTGGTGCCCGAACGAATCATTTCCGCCATCGCCAGCTCGGCGCCGTCGCGCACCATGTCCTCGCTCAGCCACTGGTCCTCGGCGGGCCAAATGTGCTCTTCGAGCCAGGTTTTTAGGGGGCGGTCGTCGGCGTAGCCACGCAATAGGCTCATGGCAGCGTGCCCGTGGGCGTTGATCAGGCCGGGGATGACCAAGTGGTTCCCCAGGTACACCTCCTGCTCGGCGCTGTAGCGCTTGGCGGCTTCTTCCTGGGGGACCAGTGCCTGGATCAGCCCCTTGTGGATGACCAGCGCGCAGTTTTCAAAAACCCGGTCCTCAGGGATGACTGGTGCGATCCAGCGGGCGTTGATGATCAAGCTGACGGTTTCGGGAGCTGGCATAGAGAATCCTGTGTACATCATTCGTCCAAGACCGGGGTTCGTCCAAGACCGGGCTTACCCCGAGCCGGCCAGTATACCCTCAAGCCCGGCGGCATGCAGAACGTCAAAGCCGCACCTTCCTGGATCTGGCCTCCGCCCCGGCGGCAAGGCGCAGCTTGCCTGAAAAACGCCCTGAAATCACCCCCTTAGCCCGTTTTTGTGGTAATATTCCGCCCTTTGTGCGGTAGGCCTCAGGGGCCTGTGGCGGGCGCTAACAGGGCCCGCCGGGGCTCCGGCCGCCGAGATAGGCCACGCCGTCGTGGTGGCCGCTCTTCCGACGTTTGATAATAAGGAACTCAGCGAGTCCATGGGCGAATTAGCGAAAGAAGTTTCACCCGTCAATATCGAAGACGAACTCAAACAGTCCTACCTCGACTATGCCATGAGCGTCATTGTGGGCCGGGCGCTGCCCGATGTCCGCGATGGTCTGAAGCCCGTGCACCGGCGCGTGCTTTTCGCCATGAGCGAGCTCAAAAACGACTGGAATAAGCCTTACCTCAAGTCCGCCCGTGTGGTGGGGGACGTGATCGGTAAATACCACCCGCACGGTGATTCGGCCGTCTATGACACCGTGGTCCGTATGGCCCAGCCTTTCTCGCTGCGCTACACGCTGGTGGACGGGCAGGGGAACTTTGGTTCGATCGACGGGGACAGCGCCGCCGCCATGCGTTACACCGAAGTGCGCATGGCCAAGATCGCTCACGACTTGCTGGCCGACCTGGACAAAGAGACGGTGGACTTCGTCGACAACTACGACGGCACCGAACGTATTCCGGACGTCCTGCCCACCCGCATCCCCAACCTGCTGGTAAACGGCTCCTCGGGTATTGCGGTGGGCATGGCCACCAACATTCCGCCACATAACCTCAAAGAGGTGGTGCGCGGCTGCCTGGCCCTGATCGATAATGAAGAGATCACCATCGATGAGTTGATGGAGCACATTCCAGGGCCGGATTTCCCGACCGCCGCCATGATTAATGGCCGGGCGGGTATTGTTCAGGCCTACCGGACCGGCCGGGGGCGCATCTATGTGCGCGCCCAGGCGGAAGTCGAGGAAGATGCCAAGACCGGTCGCGAGACCATCATCATCTCCGAGATTCCCTACCAGTTGAACAAGGCCCGGTTGATCGAAAAGATCGCCGAGCTGGTGAAAGACAAGAAAATTGACGGTATCAGTGAGCTGCGGGACGAGTCGGACAAGGACGGCCTGCGCGTGGTGATCGAGGTCAAGCGCAACGAGTCGGCGGAAGTGCTGCTGAACAACCTCTATGCTCAGACCCAGCTGCAAACCGTATTTGGTATCAACATGGTCGCCCTGGTGGACGGCCAGCCCAAGCTGCTCAATCTGAAGCAACTGCTGGAAGCCTTTGTTCGCCACCGCCGCGAAGTGGTCACCCGCCGCACTGTTTACTTGCTGCGTAAGGCGCGCGAGCGCGGGCATATTCTGGAAGGCCTGGCGATGGCCATCGCCAATATCGACCCGGTCATTGAGTTGATCAAGGCCTCCCCCTCGCCGGCGGAAGCCAAAGAGGGGCTGATGACTCGCGGCTGGGAAACCAGCGAGATGAGCGCTTTCCTCGAGCGCGCGGGTGATGACGCCTGCAAGCCCGAGGACCTGGGCGAGCAATTTGGTGTTCACGACGGGCGCTACTACCTGTCGCCGGCCCAGGCTCAGGCAATTTTGGATTTACGCCTGCACCGCTTGACCGGCATGGAGCATGACAAGCTGCTGGCCGAGTACGAAGAAAAACTGGAGCAGATTGCCGGCTTCCTGGAGATTCTCAACGACCCCGAGCGCTTGCTGGAAGTGATTCGCGAAGAACTTGAGCAGGTAATGCGGGATTACGGCGATGATCGTCGCACCGAAATTACCGCCTCGACACTGGACTTGACCACCGAAGATCTGATCGCCGAAGAAAACCGAGTGGTGACCATTTCTCACAACGGTTATGCCAAGAGCCAGCCGCTGGACGATTACCAGGCCCAGCGCCGGGGCGGCATGGGCAAATCCGCCACCTCGGTGAAGGATGAGGATTTTGTCGAGCACCTGCTGATTGCCAGTACCCACGACACCATCTTGTGTTTCACCAACGCCGGCAAAGTATACTGGCTCAAGGTCTATATGATTCCGGTGGCCGGACGTCAGTCCCGCGGTCGCCCGGTGGTGAACCTGCTGCCGTTGGAAGACGGCGAGCGCATCACCTCAATATTGCCGGTGAAGAACTACGACGCCGACCACTTTATCTTTATGGCAACCCGTCGCGGTACCGTGAAGAAAACCTCCCTGGATCAGTTCTCCCGCCAGCGCAGTGTCGGCCTGAAAGCCATCGAACTGGACGAGGGCGACTCGTTGTCTTTTACCGCGGTCACCAACGGTGAGTGCGACGTGATGTTGCTCTCCAGCAGCGGTAAGGCAGTGCGTTTTAAAGAGTCCAATGTCCGCGCCATGGGTCGAGTATCCCGCGGCGTGCGCGGCATCCGCATGGATGATGAGCACGAAGTGGTGGGCATGGTTATTCCGCAGGAAGGCGGGCAGGTGCTTACCGTGAGCGAGCAAGGCTATGGTAAACGCACCCCGGTTGAAGAGTTCCCCACCAAGGGTCGCGGTGCCCAGGGCGTGATCGGCATGCAGACCACTGAGCGCAACGGGGCGCTGGTCGGTGCCGTGCAGGTACTCGACGGTGAAGAAATTATGCTGATTTCCGACCAAGGCACCCTAGTACGCACCCGAGTGGACGAAGTCTCGGTGTTGAGCCGTAACACCCAGGGCGTGCGTCTGATTCGACTGAAAGAAAGTGAGCATTTGCGCGGAGTTGAGCGCATTGAAGAGGACGAAGACAGTGGCGAGTCTCTGGTAGAAGAAGATGAGGGCGGAGACGAATAATTGGTATGAGTGAATCCGATAAGCTCAAAGCGTTGCGTGATCGTATTGATCATATTGATGATCAGATCGGGAAGCTGATTTCCGAGCGGGCCAGCTGCGCTCAGGAAGTGGCGGATGTGAAGAAAGCGGGGGAGGTGCCGGAGGCCGACGCCAACCAGAGCTTTTACCGCCCGGAGCGCGAGGCGCAGGTTTTGCGCAAGGCCATGGAGCGCAACCAGGGGCCCTTGAGTAACGAGGAAATGGCCCGCCTGTTTCGGGAAATCATGTCCGCCTGTCTGGCGCTGGAGCAGCCGATTAAGGTCGCGTTTTTGGGGCCAGAGGGCACCTTTACCCAGCAGGCGGCGCTCAAACATTTCGGCCATTCGGCGGTGTCGCTGCCATTCCCCGCTATTGATGAAGTCTTTCGTGAAGTGGAAGCCGGGGCGGTCAACTACGGCGTGGTGCCGGTTGAGAATTCCACCGAAGGGGTGGTCAACCACACGTTGGACAATTTCATGACCTCCAACCTCAAAATCTGCGGGGAGGTGGAGCTGCGTATCCACCAGAACCTGCTGATTTCGGATGTCACCAACGTCGGCAGCATCACCCGAATCTATTCCCACGCCCAGTCTCTGGCTCAATGCCGCAAGTGGCTGGACGCCCATTACCCGAAGGCGGAGCGAGTCGCGGTCAGCAGCAATGCCGAAGCGGCGCGACGGCTGAAAGGGGAGTGGAACGCGGCGGCTATCGCCGGCGGCATGGCGGCGGAGCTGTACGGTTTGACCATGCTGGCGGAAAAAATCGAAGACGAGCCGGATAACTCCACCCGGTTTCTGATTATTGGCACCGAGTCGGTACCTCCCAGCGGGGATGATAAAACCTCCCTGGTGGTGGCCATGCGCAATGAGCCCGGAGCCCTGCACAATTTGTTGGAGCCTTTCCATCGGCTCAACCTGGACCTTACTCGGGTCGAGTCCCGCCCGTCGCGCACCGGCGCCTGGACGTACGTGTTCTTCATCGACTTCAGTGGCCATGCGGACGACCCGGAGGTCAGCAAGGTGCTGGGCGAAGTTTCCTCTCGGGCGGCGGATCTCAAACTGCTGGGGTCCTACCCCAAAGCGGTACTCTAATGGCCATGACGGGAAGCTCGCCATGACGGAGGATGCTCACTCGGACAAGGGCCGGCCGCTGATTGGCAAACTGGTCGTCATCGGTCTCGGCCTCATCGGGGGCAGCCTGGCAGCCGGCTTGCGCCGCCGCGGTGTGTGTCGGGAAACCATCGGCATTGTCCGCCGCGCGGAAGCGGGCCGCAAGGCGCTGGAGCTGGGCGTGGTGGATCGTGTGGTCGCCTCTCTTGATGCCGTGGCTCCCGAACTGGGGCAGGGCGATGTCATCTTCGTCGCCGTCCCCACGCTAGCGGTAGAGAGCGTTCTATCGGATGTTCGTCGGCAGGTTTCCAGTGACGTCACCGTGACGGACGGCGCCAGCGTGAAGGGCAGTATTAAAGCCGCTGTCGAGTCGGTCTACGGTGAAATGCCGCCGCAAGTGGTGCTGGGACATCCGATCGCCGGCTCCGAACGCAGCGGCGTTACCGCCTCCAACCCGGACCTCTACGAGCAACATCGCGTTATCCTCACCCCCTTACCAGACACCGGGGCGGCCCACCTGGAGCGTGTAAGAGGAATGTGGCAGGCGGTGGGGGCCGAGGTACTGGATATGTCGGTGGAAGAGCACGACCAGGTGCTCGGCGCCACCAGTCACCTGCCTCACGCCATTGCCTATTCGCTGGTGGACACCCTGGCCGAAGATATTGGCAACCCGAACATTTTCCGCTATGCCGCTGGCGGTTTTCGGGACTTCACCCGCATTGCCTCCAGTGATCCGGTCATGTGGCACGACATCATGAAAGCCAATCGGACGGCGGTGCTCGACTCCCTGGATTTGTTTATCGACAATCTGACGCGCTTGCGTTCGGCGATTGATCGGGAAGATGGCGAGTACCTGCTGGGCGTTTTTACCCGCGCCAAAACCGCGCGCGACCATTTCACCAACATTCTGGCCAAGAGGGCGTTTGTTCCAGCCATGACGACAGGAAAAATAGACTACTTATTGCAACCCGGTGGCTCGGTCACCGGTACCATCCGGGTTCCCGGCGATAAATCCGTTTCCCACCGCTCGATCATGCTCGGCTCGTTGGCCGAGGGTATCACCGAAGTGGAAGGCTTTCTGGAAGGCGAGGATGCTCTGGCTACTCTGCAAGCCTTTCGGGATATGGGCGTCGTGATTGAGGGCCCCAGCGAAGGGCGTGTCAAAATACACGGCGTGGGGCTGCGTGGTTTAAAGGCGCCCAAAAAGCCGCTCTATATTGGCAACTCCGGCACCACCATCCGGCTGATGTCCGGGATTCTGGCAGGCCAAGCCTTTGACAGCGAAATCAGTGGCGATGTGTCCCTGGCTAAACGCCCCATGGACCGGGTGGCCAACCCGCTGCGCGAGATGGGGGCTGTGGTTGAAGCGGCCGAAGGGGGGCGTCCGCCGCTCAAGATAAAAGGGGGACAGGTGCTCAAGGGCATTGATTACCAACTGCCCATGGCCAGTGCCCAGGTGAAGTCCTGTGTGCTGCTTGCGGGGCTTTACGCCGAGGGCACCACCCGGGTGACCGAGCCCGCCCCCACACGGGACCACACCGAGCGGATGCTGACCGGCTTCGGTTACCCGGTGACCAAAGAGGGGGCCGTGTCGGAGCTGACTGGCGGGGGTGAGCTGAAAGGCACCAAAATCGAAGTGCCGGCCGATATTTCCTCGGCGACGTTCTTCATGGTGGCGGCGAGTATCGCGCCCGGCTCGGATCTGACTTTGACCCATGTGGGCATTAACCCCACTCGGGTGGGCGTAATCAATATTCTCAAGGCCATGGGCGCCGATCTGACGCTGAGCAATGAGCGTACGGTGGGGGGCGAGCCGGTGGCGGACATTCGGGTGCGCCATGCCCAGCTTAAAGGCATTCACATCCCCGAGGACCAGGTGCCGTTAGCCATCGACGAGTTCCCGGCTCTGTTTGTGGCCGCGGCCTGCGCCGAGGGCGAAACCGTCTTGACCGGTGCGGAAGAGCTGCGGGTGAAGGAAAGTGACCGAATCCAGGCCATGGCTGACGGTTTGAGCACACTCGGTATCGACGCCAAACCGACACCCGACGGCATTGTGATCCAGGGCGGCTCCATGGGGGGCGGGGAAGTGGTGACCCATCACGACCACCGCATCGCCATGGCCTTTGCCATCGCCGCTTTGCGAGCCAGTCAGCCGATTCGTGTGCTCGACGCCACCAATGTGGCCACTTCATTCCCGACGTTTGTGGAGTTGGCGAAACAGACCGGAATATCCTTAGAAGTAATCGATCGTTAGAGAACAGAGGGGTCTTCCTCTATAATGCGCTTGCTTTTTCGTAATCCCAGTCACCCGGGGCGGAGTGCGGCCACGCCGGCCATCGCCCCCAAACAGTGTTAAGTGGAATGTCTGACCAATACAATCTCACCCATTTGAAACAGCTCGAGGCGGAGAGTATTCACATTATTCGTGAAGTGGCCGCCGAGTTTGATAACCCCGTGATGCTTTACTCCATTGGTAAAGATTCCGCGGTCATGATGCATCTGGCGCAAAAAGCCTTCCATCCCGGCAAGCCGCCTTTCCCGTTGTTGCACGTCGACACCACCTGGAAGTTCCGGGAAATGATCGAGTTCCGCGACAATCGCCTCAAGGAGTTGGGCTGGGACCTCATCGTTCATATCAACGAAGAAGGGGTAAAAATGGGCGTGGGCCCCTTTACCCATGGCAGTGCCAAACACACTGACATCATGAAAACCCAGTCACTCAAGCAGGCTTTGAACAAATACAAGTTCGATGCCGCCTTTGGTGGCGCCCGGCGGGACGAAGAGAAGTCCCGCGCTAAGGAGCGGGTCTACTCCTTCCGAGACAAACATCACCGCTGGGATCCGAAAAACCAGCGTCCGGAACTGTGGAACATTTATAACGGCCGGGTCGATAAGGGCGAGAGCATCCGTGTGTTCCCTCTGTCCAATTGGACTGAGCTGGATATTTGGCAATACATCCACTTGGAGCAGATACCGCTTGTTCCGCTGTACTACGCCGCTAAACGCCCAGTTGTTGAGCGCGACGGAACGCTGATTATGGTGGACGATGACCGCATGCCGCTCGAACCCGGCGAGAAGCCGCAAGAAAAGATGGTGCGCTTCCGCACACTGGGTTGCTACCCGCTGACCGGGGCCGTCGAATCCGAAGCCACTACCTTGCCGGAAATTATTCAGGAAATGCTGCTGACGAAAACCTCCGAGCGCCAGGGCCGCGTCATCGACCATGACAGCGCCGGCTCCATGGAGAAGAAGAAGCAGGAGGGGTACTTTTAATTATGAGTCACCAAAGCGAACTGATCGAAACCGATATCGATGCCTATCTCGAACAGCATGAAAACAAAGAACTGTTGCGTTTTCTGACCTGTGGTAGCGTCGATGATGGCAAAAGCACCCTCATTGGTCGTTTGTTGCACGACTCGAAAATGATCTACGAAGATCAGCTTGAGTCCATCAACTCCGATAGCACCAAGTACGGTACCACCGGGGAGAAGGTGGACCTGGCGCTGTTGGTGGATGGCCTGCAGGCCGAGCGGGAGCAGGGCATTACCATTGATGTGGCGTACCGTTATTTTTCCACCGCCAAGCGTAAGTTCATCATTGCCGATACGCCCGGACACGAGCAATACACTCGCAACATGGCTACGGGCGCGTCTACCTGTGACCTAGCGGTCATTTTGATTGACGCCCGCCATGGGGTGATGACCCAAACCCGTCGCCATAGCTATATTGCCTCATTGTTGGGTATCAAGCACATCGTGGTGGCAGTCAATAAAATGGACCTGGAAGGCTTCAGTGAAGAAGTGTACAACCACATTAAAGACGATTACTTGAACTTTGCCCAGAAACTGGGCATGAAAGATGTGCAGTTCGTGCCGATGTCAGCGCTGGAAGGCGACAATGTGGTTAATCGCAGTGAGCGCTGTGATTGGTACACCGGCCCAACGCTAATGGAGATTCTGGAAAATGCGCCGGTAATGGCTGAGCGCAATTTCGACGATTTCCGTTTTCCTGTCCAGTACGTTAACCGTCCACACCTGAACTTTCGCGGCTTTTGCGGCACTATCGCCTCCGGCGTGGTAAAAGTGGGCGACGCTATCAAGGTGTTGCCTTCCGGCAAAACCAGTAAAGTGAAGTCCATCGTGACCTTTGATGGCGACTTGCAAGAAGCTTTCGTGAGTCAGGCCGTGACACTGACCCTGGAAGACGAGATTGATGTCAGTCGCGGCGACATGATTGTGCACGCCTCGGACACGGTCGAGCAAACCAACCACCTGAAAGCCCACCTGGTCTGGATGCACGAGGATGTGGGGCAACCCGGAAAGGAGTACCTCTTCAAGTTTGCCAGCAAGGTCGTTTCGGGACACCTCGAAGAGGTGGATTACCTGGTGGATGTGAATACCCAGGAGCAGAAGCCCGGTGATAAGCTTCAGTTAAACGATATCGCCGTGGCGGACTTGACCTTCAGTCAGCCGGTGGTGGTGGATGCTTACCCGAACCATCGTTTTACCGGCTCCTTTGTTGTTATTGATCGGTTAACCAACATTACCGTTGGCGCCGGCATGGTGATTGAGGGCTTGCGTTGCGCCAATACGTCGCACCAACAGTTCAGTGAGTTTGAATTGGAATTCAATGCGCTGGTGCGCAAGCACTTTCCGCACTGGGATGCCAAGGATATTTCCAAGCTGTAACGAGAGTGGTTCGGTCGGTCTGTTCAAAAATTGGGCAGGTCGACCGATCTGCCAACCGACTTCTCTCCATCAACCGCCTCATAATGTGACTGAGTTCAAACGACAAAATCTTGTCGGCGATTTCCTACAAACTCTCTGTGTTTTTTCCCCTACGCGCCAAACGCTTGTGCCTCTACTCTATATCCAACGTCGTCGGACGACGTTGAGTAATCCAATCGATAACGTTTGAAAAAGGAGTTCATTATGAAACTGATTTCGTCTTTCCTATGTTCTTTCGCACTGCTGCTCAGTGTCGCGGCCTGGGCCGAGCCCGCCGCACCCGTCAATATCAATACCGCTGATGTGGCGTCCCTGTCACAGCTTGATGGTATCGGCGAGAAGAAAGCGCAAGCCATTCTGGCGTGGCGTGAGGCCAATGGCGAGTTTGTCAGCGTGAATCAGCTGGCGGAGGTTCGCGGCATCGGCGAGGCGACGATTGAAGAAAACCGCGAAAACATCACGCTGAGGTGATGGTCGCATCAGGTCCTGACGGGAGTGTCTGCACTTTTCTCCTGACACCAGACACTCTCTCCTGATGGCCAAGCTTCTGGTAACTGAAGATTAGACGCTGCAATTTAATGCCAAATTTGATTTAATGGCAGCCTGGATCCTTGTGGATCCGGGCTTTTTTTGTTCAGGGGGACCATTATGCCCAAACCCGAGGCTCCAAGGATCGTTGTCGCCATGGACTACGATAACCTCGATGATTGCCTGACCATGGCGCGTCGCTTGTCTCCAGAGTATTGCCGCCTGAAGGTCGGCAAGGAGCTGTTCACCCGCAGTGGCCCGAAAGTGGTGGAACGGCTTCAGGATCTGGGGTTTGATCTTTTTCTCGATCTCAAATTTCACGATATTCCCAACACCGTGGCCGGAGCGGTCAGAGCGGCCGCCGATCTCGGCATCTGGATGGTCAATGTCCACGCCAGTGGTGGCGAGAGAATGATGTCAGCGGCTCGCGAGGCGGTGGACAAAGCCTCCGGTCGGCGGCCTTTGCTTATCGGTGTTACCGTTCTTACCAGCATGTCCGCGGAAGACTTGGCCAGCACCGGCGTGGCTCGCTCCCCCATGGAGCAGGTGATGCACCTGGCGGAGCTAAGCCATCAAAGCGGCCTGGACGGTGTGGTATGCTCACCCCAGGAAGCCGCCGCCCTGAAAAGCCGTCACGGAGAGGATTTCTGTTTGGTCACCCCCGGTATTCGCCCGGCGGATAGCGCCGCTGATGACCAGCGCCGCACTCTGACGCCGGAGGAGGCGATTGCCGCTGGTAGCCACTACCTCGTCATCGGACGGCCCATTTCCCGGGCAGAGGACCCGATCGCGCGCTGCCGCCAGATCGCCTCCTCCATTGAAACTTTGTGACCCATTGATTGAACGAGCCCTAGGAAGCGAACCCGAGTGACTCCCAAAGAACCTCTTACACCCGTGATTACCATCGATGGCCCCAGCGGGGCCGGGAAGGGTACGTTAAGCCGACTGGTGGCCAGCCGGCTGGGTTACCACCTGCTCGATAGTGGCGCCTTGTACCGCCTTACCGCATTGGCGGCCATGAATGAGCGAGTCGATATCGACGATCCAGAGGCCGTCGCTAAAATCGCTCGGCATTTGAACGTGGCTTTTGAAGCCGATGGCACTGAAACTCGAGTTTTGCTGAAAGACCGTGACGTTTCCCGCGAGATTCGCACCGAGGCGGTCAGTATGAATGCCTCAAAAGTGGCGGCTTATTCGCCGGTGCGAGAAGCCTTGCTTCAACGCCAACGTGATTTTCGAAAGGAACCTGGCCTAGTGGCCGATGGTCGTGATATGGGAACCACCGTGTTCCCCGACGCTCGAGTCAAAATATTTCTGACCGCCAGCCCGGAGGCCAGAGCTGAGCGCCGCTACTTGCAGCTTCTGGAAAAAGGTGAAAAAGTAGACGTGGAGGCCTTGGCGGAAGACATTCGTCGGCGGGACCAGCAGGACAGTGAGCGCAGCGTCTCTCCGCTGAAACCGGCAGAGGACGCCCATTGCCTGGACAGCACCGATCTCAGCATTGATGAAGTACTTGAGCAAATTCTTAAAACCGTGAACGCCTGAGCGGCAGCGAGCGCCTAGCGACGGTTAGAATAGAATACGACGACGCAAACACGACGACTCCAATCCTACAGACACGACACTGGACGGAACGAAGATGAGCCTAACTTGTTTCAAAGCCTACGATATCCGCGGCCAACTGGGCGAAGAGCTGAACGAAGACATCGTCTATCGTATTGGTCGCGCCTTTGCTGAATTTCTCAAGCCCAAGACCGTCGTGGTCGGTGGTGATGTCCGCGAAACCAGCGAGACCCTCAAACTCGCTGTTGCTCGCGGCTTGCAAGACGCCGGAGCCGACGTCATCGACATCGGCCTGTGCGGAACCGAAGAAATCTACTTCGCCACCAGCCACTTGAAGGCGGACGGGGGCATAGTGGTGACCGCCAGCCACAACCCCATCGACTACAACGGCATGAAGATGGTGCGCGAGGGCTCCCGCCCCATCAGTGGTGACACCGGTCTGAACGACATTCAGGCCATGGCCGAAGCCAACGACTTCCCGCCGGTGGACGAGAGCAAGCGAGGTGAATACCGCAAGGGTTCGGTCCTGGAAGACTACATCCAGCACCTGCTGAGCTACGTGGATACCCGCAAACTCAAACCCCTGAAGCTGGTCGTGAACTCCGGTAACGGCGCCGCCGGTCACGTCATCGACGCCATCGAGCCGCACCTGCCGATGATTGAGTTCATCAAAGTCCACCACGACCCGGACCCGACCTTCCCCAACGGCATCCCCAACCCCCTGCTGCGTGAAAACCGTGCCTCTACTAGCGAAGCGGTCATTGAACACGGTGCCGACATGGGGATCGCCTGGGACGGGGACTTCGACCGTTGTTTCCTGTTTGATGAAAAGGGCGAATTCACCGAAGGCTACTACATCGTCGGCCTGCTCGCCGAAGCCTTCCTGCTCAAGGTTCCCGGCAGCAAAATCATCCATGACCCCCGGCTGACCTGGAACACCATCGACATCTGCGAAAAACACGGCGGCACCGCCATCCAATCCAAAACCGGCCACTCCTTTATCAAGGAACGGATGCGCCAGGAAGACGCCATCTACGGCGGCGAAATGAGCGCCCACCACTACTTCCGCGACTTCGCCTACTGCGACAGCGGCATGATCCCCTGGCTGCTGGTGGCCGAACTCATCGGCCGCAAGGGCGAAACCCTCTCCCAGCTGCTACAGGAATGCATCGACCGCTTCCCGTCCCCGGGTGAAATCAACAGCAAAGTCGACGACGCAGCCGCCGCCATTGACCGGGTCTACGATCATTACAAAGACCAGGCCAAAGCCATCGACCGCGCCGACGGCATTAGCATGGAATTCGACAACTGGCGCTTCAACCTGCGCATGTCCAACACCGAACCCGTCGTCCGCCTTAATGCAGAAAGCCGTGGGGACAAGAAGCTCGTCCAGGAAAAAACGGATGAAGTTTTAGCGCTGTTAAATCAATAGCTGGACGTATACCACGTAGGGCAGGGTGCCGGGCACTCCACTTCCAAACCCTCTCTTCAGGGATGAAGAGAGGGAGCTACAGGGAAGTATTCATCGCGTTTTGGAAGTGGAGTGCCCGGTATCCTGACCGGACGTTATGAAGACCTCCAGGCTCAGAAACTGACCAAACACAACTCTTGGGAACGAGACCCCAAATCAAAAGGAGTACGTTATGCAGATCAAAAAAGCCGTCATCCCCGTCGCCGGGCTTGGCACCCGAATGCTCCCGGCCACCAAAGCCATCCCCAAAGAAATGCTGCCCGTGGTTGACCGGCCGCTGATTCAATACGTCATCGAAGAAGCCGCCGCCGCCGGCATCAAAGAAATTGTCCTCGTCACCCACGCCAGCAAAAACTCCATCGAAAACCACTTCGACACCAGCTTCGAACTCGAAGCCCAACTCGAAGCGCGCCTCAAGCGCTCCCTGCTCGAAGAAGTCCGATCCATCACCCCGCCGGGTCTGACCGTCATATCCGTGCGGCAAGCCGAAGCCAAAGGGCTGGGCCACGCCATCCTATGCGCTCGCCCCGTGGTCGGCGAAGAACCCTTCGCCGTATTGTTGCCCGACGTGCTCATCGACAAGCACCACTGCAACTTGAGCAAAGACAACCTCGCCGGCATGACCAAACGCTATGACGAAACCGGCCACAGCCAGATCTTGGTGGAAGACGTGCCCTGGGACGTGGTCCACAAATACGGCGTTGTCGACTGTGGCGGAGCGGAACTGGAGCAGGGCGAATACGCCGCCCTCAAAGGCATGGTGGAAAAACCGGAAAAAGACGCCGCGCCCTCCAATATGGCCATCGTCGGCCGTTACGTACTGTCCCAATCCACCTGGGACCTGCTGGCTAAAACCCCGCCCGGTGCTGGCGGTGAAATCCAGCTGACCGACTCCCTGGACGCCTTGGTAACCGACGAGACCGTCGAAGCCTTCCGCCTGACGGGCCAAAGCCACGATTGCGGCTCCAAGCTCGGCTATATGAAAGCCAACATTGAATACGGCGTTCGCCACAGCGAAATTGGCGAGCAGTTCGATGATTACTTGAAAAACCGGTAGGGCAAATAATGATCATTCCCGTCATTCTTGCCGGCGGCTCGGGCTCCCGGCTGTGGCCACTGTCTAGAAAGCACTACCCCAAGCAACTGCTCAAACTGTTTGGGGAAACCACCATGCTGCAGCAAACCCTGTTGCGCCTGGAAGGCGTGCCCGAGCTGGGCGAGCCCATCGTGGTGTGTAACGAAGAGCACCGCTTTATGGTGGCCGAGCAGCTTTTGGAAATCGGCCATTCCAAGGCATCCATCCTGCTCGAACCCTTGGCCCGCAATACGGCGCCGGCGCTGGCGCTGGCAGCGGTCAAGGCGCGCGCAATGGTCGACAACCCCACCTTGTTGGTGCTCGCCGCCGATCACATGATCCGCGATATCGAAACCTTCCATGGGGCCATCCGTGAGGCGGTTGCCGCGGCCGAGGCCGACAAACTGGTGACCTTCGGTGTTCAACCCACCCGCCCGGAAACCGGCTACGGCTACATCAAAACCGACCGAAGCGGCAGCGGGCAGGGTAGCTACCCGGTTCAGGAGTTCGCCGAGAAGCCGGACTTGCCTACCGCCGAGCGTTATTTGGCCGAAGGCAACTATTACTGGAACAGCGGTATGTTCGTGTTCCGGGTGGAGTCCTTTCTCTCGGAGCTGGAAGGCTGCTCTCCGGCCGTGTTGCAAGCGGCCCAAAAGGCTTACGACAAGGCGACCACGGATTTGGATTTCGTGCGCATCGACCGCGAGGCCTTCGCGGAGGCCCCGAATATTTCCATCGACTACGCGGTGATGGAAAAGAGCCACAATGTGGTTTGCGTACCGCTGGATGCGGGCTGGAGCGATGTGGGCTGCTGGCAGTCCTATTGGGAGCTGTCCGAAAAGGACGAGCGGGGCAACAGCTTTGTGGGCGATGCGATCGATGTGGGCTCCAAAGATACGCTGGTTTTCACTCAGGACAAGCTTGTGGCGACCATCGGGGTGGACAATCTGATGGTGATTAATACCCCGGATGCGGTTCTGGTGGCGAATAAGAACGACGCCCAGCAGGTTAAAAAGGTGATCGCGGAGATCGAGCGGTGCAACCGCACCGAGCACTTGCAGCACCGGGAGGTTTACCGTCCCTGGGGTTGTTACGATTCGGTGGACGAGGGCACCCGCTATCAGGTCAAGCGTATCCGGGTGAAGCCTGGGGCGAGTCTGTCGCTACAGATGCATTACCACCGCGCCGAGCACTGGGTGGTGGTGAAGGGCACCGCCAAGGTGGAGCTGGACGACAATACGGTTCTTCTTTCCGAGAACGAGTCGACCTACATCCCCGTGGGCACCCGTCACCGTCTAAGCAACCCGGGCAAGATCCCCCTGGAAATCATCGAAGTCCAGTCCGGCCCCTACCTGGGCGAGGACGATATCCAGCGCTTTGACGACGAGTACGGTCGGGCTTAGGTTTTTGGAGTTGATGTGATAGTCCGGCCAGAGGTGGGGTAAGGCTTTCCAAGACCGTGGAGCGCGGGATTCGCGATTCGAGCCTACAGGGGCCGCTCCATGGCATCCATGCCACCGCGGCATTAGTGAATCCCTTCACGTCACGTATTTACGGCGTGTCTTGGGAGGGTGTTCCCCCTTCTCGGACCGGACTCGACACCCCATCCAGCCCCAACATCCCCATAAGACCACTTAATCTTGCCATATCCCCCACAATCTGCTAGCCTGCCGCGCTTGCTGGAGAGTGTATCCAACCCGTTGTTTACGATCCCTGGCATAGCAGGCCTGGCTGGCGCCAGCTTCGAAAGCCAGATCCCTGCTCAAACTCAACCGGCCCGTACAACTGGCAGTACGGTAAACCCGTAAGAGAGCGCCCACCTTCCGCCGCTCCAACGGGTACAGATTAAGGTATATGAATGACCATGAGCGAAAGTTTTGCTGAACTGTTCGAAGAGAGTTTAAAAACCGTTGACATGCAGCCCGGCACCATCGTGACCGGCGTAGTCATCGACGTGGACAAAGACTGGGTTACGGTACACGCCGGCCTGAAGTCCGAAGGCGTCATCCCCGCCAACCAGTTCCTGAATGAAGACGGTGAACTGGACCTGCAAGTCGGCGACGAAGTGCAAGTGGCCCTGGAAACCGTAGAAGACGGTTTCGGTGAGACCCGCCTGTCTCGCGAAAAAGCCAAGCGCGCCGAAGCCTGGAAAGTGCTCGAAGCCGCTCACTCTGCCGACGAAGTGGTTAAAGGCGTTATCAACGGTAAGGTTAAAGGTGGCTTCACCGTGGATGTATCCAGCATCCGTGCCTTCCTGCCGGGCTCTCTGGTAGACGTTCGCCCCGTGCGCGATACCACCCACCTCGAAGGGAAAGAGCTGGAATTCAAGGTTATCAAGCTTGACCAGCGTCGGAACAACGTCGTGGTATCCCGTCGTGCCGTTCTGGAGCAAGCCAACTCCGAAGAGCGCGAAGAACTGCTGGCTACCCTGCAAGAGGGTATGACCATTAAAGGTATCGTCAAGAACCTGACCGATTACGGCGCCTTCGTCGATTTGGGCGGTGTTGACGGCCTGCTGCACATTACCGATATGGCCTGGAAGCGCATCAAGCATCCGAGCGAAATCGTCAATGTCGGCGACGATATTGAAGTGAAAGTCCTGAAATTCGACCGTGAGCGCAATCGCGTTTCCTTGGGTCTGAAGCAACTGGGTGAAGACCCCTGGGTCAACATCACCAGCCGCTACCCCGAAGGCGTTAAGGTCAAGGCGGTGGTTACCAACCTGACCGATTATGGCTGCTTTGCGGAGCTGGAAGAAGGCGTGGAAGGTCTGGTTCACGTGTCCGAAATGGACTGGACCAACAAGAACATCCACCCGTCTAAAGTCGTGAATGTGGGTGACGAAGTCGAAGTCATGATCCTGGATATCGACGAAGAGCGTCGTCGTATCTCCCTGGGCATGAAACAGTGCCAGGAAAACCCCTGGGACGTCTTTGCTCGCACCTATGCCAAGGGCGACAAGATCACCGGCAAGATCAAATCCATCACCGATTTCGGCATCTTCATCGGCCTGGATGGTGGCATCGACGGTCTGGTGCATCTGTCCGATATCTCCTGGCACGAGTCGGGTGAAGAGGCGGTTCGCAAGTACAAGAAGGGTGACGAGCTGGAAACCGTGGTTCTGGCCATCGACCCCGAGCGCGAGCGCATCTCTCTGGGTATCAAGCAGCTGGAAACCGACCCCTTCTCTGAATACCTGGCCGAGAACGACAAAGGTTCCGTGGTTAAAGGCATCGTGAAGGAAGTCGAAGCCAAGGCGGCCACCGTTACTCTGGCGGAAGACGTGGAAGCGACCCTGAAGGCCTCTGAACTGAGCCGTGAAAAGGTCGAAGACGCGCGCAACGTACTGAAAGAAGGCGAAGAAGTTGAAGCCAAAATCATCAGCGTTGACCGCAAAAACCGCACCATCAACTTGTCCGTGAAGTCCAAAGACGTTGCGGAAGAGAAGACGGCGGTGAAAGAGCACAGCGCCAAATCTGCTGAACAGGCTTCTCCCACCACCCTGGGTGACCTGATCAAGGCGCAGATGAAGAATCAGGACTAATAGTTTAGTCCCGATTGTTCTGAAAAAGGCCGGCATTTGCCGGCCTTTTTTTTGGCCTGAAAAACCGTTAGGGGCGCGGGTTTCATGCAGAAGCACCCTACCGAATTAGCGCAGAAGGAATAAATCGGCTACGGTTTTCTATAACTAAAAAATCTAAAAAACCTTAGAAATCTTACAGTTTGAGTTGGAATAAGCCAGTCATCTCCACTAAGGTTATAAGTGAGCTCCATTACTGACTTTTTAGTGATAGCGAGCGAACCAACCAGCTGTAAGAGGTTAACTATGGCGAATCGAGGAGAGCAGAACATCAACCCCGACAAGGGTTACATTGCGTTGTTGGGGTGGTCGTTAGGGGCGATTGAAGCGGCGGACAAGTTTGATCGGCGCTACGTGGTGGTGGCCCCCGATTGGGCGGAAGACTACTGCAAAGAGCACGACATCCCCTATATCTCCTGGAACTTCGAACGACTGAACGACCGGTCCATGGAAATCGCGCAGACCCTCAAGGAAATGGGTGTGGATGTGGCGATCCCTCTTTTTGAGGAAACCGTGGAGTGGGCCGGTGCCATCAACTCCGTTCTGCTCGACAACCCCCGCCTGTTTGGTCAGGCTATGCTGCTGCGCGACAAAGCACTAATGAAGCGGCGCGCCCAGCTCGGGGGAATCCGTGTGGGCATCTTCGAGGAGGCCCACGACAAAGAAGATGTAGTGCGTTTTCTCAAGCGGGTGAACCAGACGCTGCTCAAGCTCGATGGCGACCCGAACGACCCCATTCACCTCAAAGCCTTCGATAAAGCCGGTTGCCTGGGTCACCGGGTGATCCGCACCCCGGACGAAGTGGATGTTATTCCCGATGAAGAGTTTCCCGTGCTTATGGAGTCCCACCTGGACGGCTGGGAGTTTGCGGTGGAGGCCTGGGTTCACAACGGCAAGATCTGTTTCCTGAACATTTCCGAGTACGTTACGCTGGGCTACTCCGTGTTCGTTCCCGCTACGCCGGAGCTGGAGAAATATCGCGAGCAGATTACCCAACAGATTGAAAAGCTGATCAAAACCTTTGATATCGACTTTGGTTTTGTTCACCCGGAATACTTTGTGACCAGCGATGGAGAAATGTACTTCGGGGAAGTGGCCTACCGGCCTCCCGGTTTCAAGGTATTTGAGCTGCTTGAGCGCGCCTATGGATTCAACGCCTACCAGGGCATGATTCTCGCGTTTGACCCCAAAACCACGGAAGAAGAAATCACCAATTTCTTCCCCAAAGAGGTTGTGGATGCCAAGGGGCATGCGGGCTGCTTTGGTGTTTACCCGCGCCGTCGCGTAGTGAGCAAGCTGGAAATCCCCGAGGAAACCGAGGATCATGCCTATTTTGACTTCCACGAGCTGACCCCACCCCTGGAGGAAACCGTGACCAAACGCACGGCCTTCGGTACCCACTGGGGCTTGATCTACTTCTTCGGCGAAGACCCTTATACAATGCGGGACTTGCTGAAACATCAGGAAGACCTGGATTTCTATGTATAATCGACAATCCGTGAGAGGAGTAGGGCCGCCGCGGAGCGGCCTGTCGTTTATTTCAAAATAAAAGGGTAACTACCTGAGTGGATTCCGAAAAGCTGAAGCGGCTATCAAGCCAGCTGGATGAGACGATACAGCAGCTGGCCGATAGCCGCGAGTTTGCCAAAATCACCAAGCTTCAACGGCTGCTGGACATTGCCCGACGTATTCTGCTGCACGAAGGCGGCTGCGCCATGCTGGAGGCGCGCGCGCAACGAATGGAAGAAGCCGGGGTGTTTGAAGGCTCCGACTGGGCCCAGCCGCAGACCCTGATTCCGGCGCTGACTACCTATTCTCTTAAAAGTCCCGATGCCGCCACTGTGGTGATCGAAGCCATTAGTGAGCTTCGCCTGTTGGCGATTGCCATGGGCGACTACCTGCATCCGAACATGTCCGCTGAGCAGGCCCATCATTACCTGACCCAGG
Organism: Marinimicrobium locisalis; assembly: GCF_039822625.1. Lineage (NCBI taxonomy): Bacteria > Pseudomonadati > Pseudomonadota > Gammaproteobacteria > Cellvibrionales > Cellvibrionaceae > Marinimicrobium > Marinimicrobium locisalis. Next base: position 20,769 of record NZ_JBDLLG010000004.1, on the reverse strand, counting down.
TTTTGGCCCTCAACCTGGAATTGTTGTTTGGCGCCCCCAGCGAAGCGGAGCGTGAACAGCAGGGGCGTCTGGCTCTGGCGACCCGTTCGCTGTATCGGCATCTGGCTGAACGCATCGGCTATGAGCACGTCATCGACAAGCTCATCGAAGAGATCTGGCGAATCTTGCAGCAGCGCCCCATCCAGGTGGACAGCGTTAAACGAATGATTACCCAGATCGCCATCTGCCAAGGTAATCCAGACATTGATTTAGGAGTAAGCGGTCAGGGCGCCGACCGGCTGATCAGCAGCCTGTATGGTCCGACCCAGGCTTGCCGGGAGGATCCGGGCGTCGAGGTTTATCGGGAGCGCCTACAAGCCATGGACGCCGGGGCCTTGCAATACGAAGCCACCGGCTTTGCCCGTGCAATGCACGATACGGGGTTGGTCTCGCCGTACCATCCAGTGCTGCTGCGCCATCTGCTGGAGCAGGGCGACTATTTGATTTCCGAGGCCCTCGGGCTTTCCAGTACCGGTCGGGACTGTCTGTTGTGTTATGGGGAGTTGAGCCGGGCGATTATCGAACGGGCCATCTTCCCGGAAACGGCCCAGGGCATCTATGGGCTCGCCCTAATGCTCGAGCGCGGCATTCTCTACCAACCCGCCGTGGCACCGGCACTGTGGCGGCAGTTGGCTTTGCCAATTTCACCCCACTGCCAGGAACGGCTGAACTTGGTGTTTGGCTCTCAGCCGTCGCCGTCGGCCTGGTTGATGCAGGGGGTACTATGCATGCTGGGGCAGCCCCTGGGCGTAGGGCAGGGTAATAACCCTACCTGCCAGTCCGCCCGGGCGCTGTCCATGTGGGCCTACAACGACCCGGACTACCTATTGCAGATGGTGGTTTGGGCGACCCGCGATGATGAAATCATCATTCACTTCGAGGGGCAACCCATCTCCTCCCGCGAGAGCCTGAGCGGTGTTGCCACCGACACGCCGATGGATTTGGATCCGGTCTCTTTGCTGGTCGTGCCGCACCTGGACCGGATCTACGCCGAGATGGGGCGGCGCTGCATCGGGCGCGAGGGCGACCCTCACCGTTGGGTAAACCCCGAGTTTCACGGCTGGTGGTCCGGTCGGGGTTTCCGTATCAACGTGGACGTGGCTACGGGCAAGCTCTGGGAACTGGATGACTTTCTCCGTCACTTCTACGCCAGCTACCATCCCTACTACAACGGCAGTCAACCGCTGATTCACCCTCAGCCCGCCGGTGTCGCCGTAACCGACAGTGCCTCCCGTTTTGTTGGGTGGCACGCCATTACCGTGCTTCGAGTGACGCTCGACCCCAAAGAGGTAATGAGGGTGTACTTCTTCAACCCCAACAACGATAGCGGCCAGCATTGGGGGGATGACGTTCTGGTCAGTACGGCCGGAAATGGCGAACGTTTTGGCGAGGCTTCGCTCCCGTTCGAGCAGTTTGCCTCTCGGCTCTACATCTTTCATTTCGATCCACTGGAACCGGGCGAACTGGCTCGTGTCTCAGAAGAGGAACTTCAACGGGTGAAAGACCGCATTGTTCGAAGTTGGGGAAGCGACCGAGTATAAAAAGGGCGTGTTCTTCTAGTGGCTGCTATTATTAAAGCACCTGTTATCAGAAAACCTGTTGTCTACAAGTACAAGGGCTTGAGTTTGAATTGCCGTTTCGGGGCAGGTTAGCTCCCGAGTGGGCCACTCAACCCATCGGTTCCACCAATATATCTCGCTAAGGAGACGATTATGAGCGTGAACGACTTGATCAAGACCGGCAACAACGGCTCAGCCAGCTCCTCCGGCCTCGCTGCCCTGAGGGCGTCCGCCGCCGGTAGCGCGGAAAGAATGTCCCAAGAATTTCGCGACTTAATCTCGGACCTGGAAGGCCTGATTAAAAAATCCAAAACTGCTACCGGAAAAGAATTGGAAGAGGTTAAAGAGGCCCTGGACGGCCGAGTGGCGGAAGCCAAAATTTTGATGGAAGATCAAAGCAACGCCATGTCCAAAAGGGCCAAGGAAGCTTATAACGCAACCAGCGGCTACGTGCGCGAACATCCGGTTGCCTCTTCCACCGGCCTACTGGTCGGCCTCAGCGCCCTTTGTGGCTACCTGTGGTGGCGTCAGCGCTAATCAACCGTAGTTTTATAGAGTGTCATAGGCCAGCCTCAGGCTGGCCTAACGGTCTAATACCGCCATCGCGCCCTCCCTTCCCTGAGCTTTCTTGACACATAAAACGGCTCACCGTTTCTACCGGAAAATGTTGACTAAGACCAAACCGGTACCTAACCCGCTCTATGCGACCTCTATTGTGGCAATATTCCCCTTTCTTTTGTTGTTTTTTATGCCAAAATGGCTTTTCTCTGAAAAAGAAAGAGGGTAGTCTAGATCTTTTAGACGCCATTGAAGAATCCTTACCGAGCGCGTTTCGTTGCCGTCTTGGTATCGATAATAATAACCATTCTCCATAGGAGTTCGCATGAATACCAGAAATGCAGTCACAACTGGCTTTATATGTGCCGTCCTGTCCCTTTTTCTCACGGCCTGCGGCGGTAGTGGCGCTGACAGCGCGCCCGAGGCGAGCAGCTCCAGCAGCGCTTCCTCCCAGAGCGAGTCTTCCGAATCGTCCTCTTCGGCCAGCGAGAGCAGTAGCTCAAGCAGTGACGAGGCGATTAGCGGCGAGTTGTTCGAAGTTTCCGACTTTGGTGATAACCCCAGTGACCTGGATATGCACCTCTACGTTCCCGAAAGCCTACAGAACAACGCCCCAGTGCTACTGGCGGTTCATTACTGTACTGGCACCGGCCCGGAGTTTTATCAGAACACTAGCTATAATACCCTCGCTGACAGCCACGGTTTTATCGTGATTTACCCTACGGCGACACGCAGCTCCAAGTGCTTTGATGTGGCCTCATCCGAAGCGCTGACTCGCGACGGCGGAAGCGATCCGGTTGGGTTGCGCTCAATGATTGGCTACGTGGAAAGCCACTATAACGTGGATGCCGGTCGTATCTTCGTCACCGGCGTATCCTCGGGGGCGATGATGACCAACGTGATGCTCGCACTGTATCCGGATGTATTTAAGGCTGGAGCGTTCTTCGCCGGCGTACCCTACACTTGTTTTGCCACCACCGGCGACTCGGAATGGAACAGTGAGTGTGCCAATGGCAATGTCTCGAAAACCGCCGAAGAGTGGGGCGACCTGGTTCGAAATGCTTACCCCGACTTTGGCGGTGAACGCCCTCGGGTTCAATTGTGGCATGGCACCGCAGATGACGTGCTCCACTACAATAACTTCGACGAGGCCATTAAGCAGTGGACGGATGTTCACGGCCTGTCGCAAACCCCCGACTATACCGACGAGCCTTCTGAAGGCGCGACCCGTACCCGTTACGGTGACAGCGGAAGTGCCGCTCCAGTGGAAGCCATTAGCTTGGAAGGTGTCGGTCATAACCTCCCCGTGGATGAGAACGAGGTTATCCGGTTCTTCGGCCTGGATGGTGGCAGCTAAAGGGCTGGCCTTGGTGGGGCGCTCGCCACACCAAGGCCCTCCTCGCTAGTACATGAGGCGATTGCGGTCCTTGACCCAATGCTTTAGCATATTCCTTCTAAAGACAGGTGCCCCTCGCGTGAGGGGATAATCGGGAAGTGTGGTGAGGCCCCAGGCCAATCCCAACGCTGCCCCCGCATCGGTAATAAAGGTTAAACCCTGCTTATACCACTGGCCAAGGCCGGGAAGGTGCAGGGCCTAATGGCGCCATCGCGGCGCTGTTGCCTTTGAGCCCGAAGACCGGCCTGTTGTTTCATTCATCCTTCAACGGTGCGGCGGGCACCCGGGGAATCGACATGTCTACTACCGTTTCGTCTTCAAAGGCGAGGCCTGCGGCCTCTCTGTTCAATATTTCCTCTCTCGTACAACAAGGGGCGGTTCTCCTTTTCGGCGCTCTTATTCTGTTTGCCGTTGGGTTTATGCCTCTGGATATCGCGCACAATGCGGCCCACGATACCCGCCACAGTTTCGTATTCCCTTGTCATTAACTCTCTGTGAGTAGCTCCTCTGGGGTAACCGCCCCAAGAGGGAAGTACTTTTTATTCACGAGAAACTGAGGGAAGCTGATGTTTCGTTCGCTAATTTTTGGCGCCTGTGTGGTGGGCGTTGTGACCGGTTTGTTGCTTACGGCGGTTCAAGCGCTTGGGGTGACACCGACGCTTTTGGCTGCAGAGCAGCTTGAAACTTATGAATCCTCAGCAGAGGTGGCCCACGCTCACCACGGTCATACTCATGGTGAAGGTGAGGGTCATTATCATGATGGCAGTGCCTGGGCGCCCGAGGACGGGGTTGAGCGCTGGCTTTTTACGGCATTGTCGAATGTGTTGGCGGCCGTGGGTTTTTCCGCAATCCTACTGGTGATCATGAATCAACTGTATGTTCGAGACCGACTACGGCTGACGCCGGCCCACGGTTTGTTTATCGGCCTGTGCGCTTACTTTGCGGTTTTCGTGGCCCCCGCCATTGGTTTGCCTCCGGAAATTCCCGGCACAGCCAGTGCCGGGTTGATGTCCCGCCAGCTGTGGTGGCTTGTCTCGGTGCTCTCGGTCGCCACTGGGCTGGGCGTGTTGTGTCTGGCACGAGGCAAAATAAAAGCGCTTGCATTGCCGTTAATGGGCCTGCCGTATGTGTTTGTCCCCATACACAACGGGCCGCTATTCGATCACCCCGACGCGACAGCCATCGCATCGCTCACTGTTTTGCACCGCGATTTCATCTGGGTATCAGCGATGACCAATCTGTTTTTCTGGTTATCGGTCGGCGTGCTATGCGCTGTGGTACTACAACGTTTATACAAGAACAATCAGAGCCACCATGAGCGAGCAACAGCCTGAATTCCCGTTTACGGCCATTGTTGGGCAGGAGCCGCTGAAAACCGCGTTGGTGCTCAATGCCATCAACCCACGAATTGGCGGCGTTGTTATTTCAGGCCCACGGGGTAGTGCCAAGTCGACGCTCGCCCGGGGGCTTGCGGCTGTTATCCCGGCAGGGGAGGAAAAAGCGGTTCCGTTTGTGAACCTCCCCTTGAGCACAACGGAGGACCGCCTAGTGGGCAGCCTGGACCTTCAGCAGGTGTTAACCCATAAAGAAACCGCTTTTCGGCCGGGCTTGTTTGCCGCCGCCGACGGCGGCGTGCTGTATGTGGATGAAGTCAACTTGTTGCCGGACAACCTGGTCGACCTGTTGTTGGACACCGCCGCGCGCGGGGTAAATGTGGTTGAGCGTGACGGTATTAGCCATAGTCACAGCGCCCGGTTTAGGCTTATCGGGACGATGAACCCGGATGAGGGTGATTTGCGCCCGCAGTTGCTAGACCGGTTTGGTTTGTGCGTGGAGCTGGCACCCACCATTCCCAGGGAACAGCGTGTCGCGGTCATCCAACAGTGCGAGGCATTTGAACGCGACCCAGTGGGTTATTGTGCGAGCGTTGCGCCCCAACAGGAAGCGCTAACGGAGCGCATTCGCACGGCGCAATCGTTATTGCCAAACGTTGTTGCCGACCCGTGGGTGTACCAGTACATCGCCGAGGCATGCGAAGCGGCCCAAGTGGAGGGCTTACGAGCGGATGTGAGCTGGCACCGGGCCGCCCAGGCTCACGCGGCATGGAGGGGAGGTGATCGCATTGAGCGGGAAGATCTGGAGGCCGTGGCTGAATGGGTGCTGGCCCATCGGCGCAAGAGGTCGGTTGAACCGCCAGACTTTCCCCCGCCTCCGCCCCAAGGCCCATCGGGGGCGCCGCGTGCCGGCAGTTCCGAGTTGGCGGGCAGCCAAGCGCTTAATGGCCGTAACGAGCAAGCCACTAATGCCTCGGAAGGTTCATCCGCTCAAGGTCAATGGGGCGCCATGCCGCCCATGGCCGAGGAAACACGCCCCCTTGATCATGACGTCCATGGGCTTGACGGGAATGCATCACCGTTAAAACGGACGCTGTCGCGGCGGATGCAAAGCGCAGTGTCCGACGCCGGCAATAAACGCAAAGGCTTCCAGGCAGGGCGACGCTCCCACTTAGCGGGCTCCGAAAAGCCAAACTGGTTTGCGACCCTGGTGGCTAACCGGGGCCTATGGCCGTTAACCACGCTTCGCTTTCAAAAGAAGCGCGCCGGCCAGCCCACGGTGCATTTCGTATTATTGGATACCTCGGGCTCCACCCTTGGCGGGCGCCTTCTCGGCCAGGCCAAAGGCTTGGTTCAGGCCCTGGCGACTTTGGCCTATGGCAAGCGCGACCAAATGGCGGTGCTGGGTTTTGGCAATGACCGAGTCACACCGCTGCTGCAACGTTGCCGTGCGCCCAAGAGTTTGATTTCACGACTGGACGCTCTCAGCGGAGGTGGCGGTACCCCTTTGCGGGAAGCCCTGACTCGAGCATCCCGGCTGATCCATCAGTGGCAAAACCGCGAGCGTGGACTCAGGGTGAAAACCTATTTGATAACCGATGGCCGCACGCGCCAGTCCCTGACCGGCTTGCCACCTCTTGGTGACTGTGTGGTGGTGGATGTGGAAAAGGGGCCGATCAAGCGCGGGCGGGCCCAACAAATTGCGCAACAACTCGGTGCCGACTACTTGACCGGGGCCGCCATGGGAGTGAAAGCCTGATGAACCTCCTCCGTAAAACCGGCACCGCTCAAACGGTCAGCTGCCCCGCGGTGATCATCGCGGCGCCGGCTTCCGGCCAGGGGAAAACCACCATCACCGCCGCCTTGGCGCGCCTGCTCCATAACCAGGGCAAAGTGGTACGAGTGTTCAAAACCGGACCGGATTACTTGGATCCGCAGATACTGGCCCAAGCCTCCGGGTACCCGGTGGAGCAGCTCGACCTTTGGATGGCGGGTGAGGCGTATTGTCGGCGCCGGCTTTTTGAAGCCGCTTGTACCGCAGATGTGATTCTGGTGGAAGGAGTCATGGGTGTGTTTGACGGCGAGCCGTCGAGTGCCGACTTGGCTGCCCGGTTCGGTCTGCCCATGCTGCTTGTGATGGACGTCAAAGGAATGGCCCAAACGGTCGCTGCACTTGCCTCGGGCATCGCACACTTTCGCGAGGACGTTACCATTGCCGGTCTGGTTGCCAATGCTTGTGCCTCGTCCCGTCACCGGGAGCTAATTGAAGGGGCCATGCCCGATGACTTACCACTGTTAGCGGCCGTGCCCCGCGATCCGAACTTGGCCTTACCCGAGCGGCACCTGGGCCTGGTGCAGGCTTCAGAGGTGCGTGATGATCTGGAGCTCCGGTTTGAGGCCGGAGCGCAAGCGCTGGCCTCCGAGGGGCTAGGCGATGCGTTGTTGGGGTTGGCTCCCGTCGTATTTGAAGCGCCGCTTGATGAGCCCCTGGTCGAGCTGCCCTCCCTGGCCGGCACAACGGTCGGTGTCGCCCGGGATGCCGCTTTCAGCTTTATTTATCAGGCCAATCTCGATCTCTTGCAACAAATGGGCGCGCAGCTGTGTTACTTCTCCCCCCTTGAGGGCAATCGCCTCCCGGATTGTGACGCATTGTGGCTACCCGGTGGTTACCCCGAACTCTACGCCCAGTCGCTGGCCGAGAACCGTGGCATGAAAGCGGCGCTTCGCGGTTTCTTTGTCGCCGGGAAGCCTATTCTTGCCGAATGCGGCGGCTTGCTGTACTGCCTGGAAGCGCTAACGGACTGCAACGGTCAGACTCATGAAATGTTGGGTCTGCTACCGGGGGAGGGCGCCATGCGCGGGCGCCGGGGATGTCAGGGTATGCAAACCGCTCCCTTGCCGGAAGGACCTGTGCGGGCGCATGCTCACCATCGCTCGAGAAGCGAAGGAACGCCCGAGCCTATAGCCCATGGGAAGCGGCAGCGGCACCCGGCCCCCGGCGAACCTATCTATCGGGCGCGCCGCCTCACCGCTACTTACCTTCATCTGTTTTTTCCCAACAATCCCGCCGCGGTGGCCAGGCTTTTCTCCCCGACGCCACGGCAAACCGGCGACCAAAGTGACTCAAGGAGCCTGTTCGATGCAGTTGAATAAGATTCCCGCCACCGTTGTAACGGGTTTTCTCGGTAGCGGTAAAACCACCCTCTTGGCGAGCATTCTGCAACAGGCAGCGGGCAAGCGCATTGCCGTGATCGTGAACGAGTTCGGTGAGCAGGATATCGACTCGGACTTGCTGCGCAGCTGTTCGCTGGGGTGCGAAGAAGAAAGCACCACCGATTCGGATGAGGGCATTTATGAGCTGGCCAACGGCTGCATTTGTTGCACCGTGGAGGAAGAGTTTCTCCCCGTCATGAAAAAGCTGGTGGAACGCCGCCAGGACATTGATCACATCCTTATAGAGACCAGCGGCCTGGCCTTACCGAAACCTTTGGTGCAGGCCTTTAATTGGCCAGAGGTCCGCCAACATTGCACGGTGGATGCCATCATTACGCTTGTGGATGGGCCCGCCGTGGCGCAGGGGCGTTACGCCGATAATGTGGATAAAGTCGATGCTCAGCGCCGCGCGGATGAAAACCTGGACCACGACGCAAGCTTGAAAGAACTGTTGGACGATCAACTGGGGTCGGCCGATCTGGTTATTGTGACCAAGACCGATCTACTCAATTCCGAACAGCGGAGTGAGGTTGAGCGCATTGTTCAAAACCGGGTTCCCGCCGCCGTTAAAACGCTGTTTATCGATAAGGATACCTTGGAAGAAGACACGGACCAGTTGAAGGCGCTAATGGGGGTCGCTGCCGCCAGCGAGCAAACGATTGATTTGATTGAAAACCACCACGACCGTTACCACAAGGCGGGGGCGCACCACGACCATGCCCACGATCATTTCGACTCTTGTGTCGTGACCCTCGGGGAGGTGAGTTCGGAGCGCCTGGCACAGGGGCTTCGAGAGTTGCTTCAGACTTACCCTATCTACCGTGCCAAGGGGTTTGCGGCGTTGCCGGGCAAGCCGATGCGGCAGGTCATACAGGCCGTGGGCCAACGCCTCGACAGCCACTTTGATCGACTTTGGAGGCAAGACGAGGTACGCCAAACCCAGCTTGTGATTATTGGTAAACAACTGGACCGAGCCTTGGTTCACGCCACTCTGGCCAAAGCGGAGATGGAGCAGGCCTAGCCATGCATCTTTTTGCGGCCCAACCCGGCGGGTTCGTGGACGAGGAAGGCATCCTCGACCTGCAACAGACGCCGGGCGATATCGTCATTCTTTCAGCGGCCGACAGCAGCTTGTCCGCATTGGCTCAGGCCGTCGAGCGCTTGGGCGAGGGCTACCCGTCAGTGCGGCTGGCCAATTGGATGAACCTTCTCAAGCCAGCGGCTTACGACCTCTATGAAACCAAGGTGTTGGAACAGACATCTCTGGTTATTCTTTCTTTGCTGGGCGGTACCGGCTACTGGGAATATGGTTACGAACGGCTATTGGCCTGGGCCGAAGCGGCCCCGGGCCGGCAACTTATTGTAGTGCCCGGCTGCGATGAGCCGGACGACGGGCTGCTTGAAGCCTCCACCGTGCCCTTTGAGACGGCCTGGCTGGTGTGGCGCTATTTGCGCGAAGGCGGCACCGACGGGGCGGAGCAACTGCTGCGGTTTGTCGGCGAGCAATGTCTGCAACTGGATTACGCTTGGCGTGAACCCAAGGCCATCGCCAAAGCGTCGCTCTACCGACCCGACGTTGATAGCGGTACTCATGAGACCACGCTGGCACAATGGCGAGCGTCTCAGTCGCCCGGTCAGCCGGTGTGTATTGTGGTGTTCTACCGCAGCCATTTGCAGGGGGCCAACACTCAGGTTATCGACGGTTTGATCCTGGCTCTGAACCGTAAGGGGATCAGCCCGCTACCGGTGGCCGTGGCTTCGCTTAAAGACGAACACTGCCTGGCTTACATCAACGAACTGATAGAGCAAACAGGCGCGGTCTTAGTCGTCAATACCACAGGGTTTTCGATCAACCGTTCTCCCGGGGATGTGGACGCCTTGTCGAGCCTGGAAAGCGAGAGCGCCTTTGTGGGCGCCCCCGTGGTACTGCAAGCGATTCTATCCAGTAGTACCGAAGAGGATTGGCAGAATCAGCCCGGCGGTTTGCGTAGCCGGGACGTGGCGATGCAAGTGGTTCTGCCGGAAATGGATGGCCGTGTAATCACTCGTGCCGTGGGTTTTAAAACGGAAGCTCACTATAGCGAGCTTTGCCAACTCTCGATTATCCGCCATCAGCTGAATCCGGAACGGGCGGATTTCGTGGCCGAACTGGCTCGACGGTTTTGCGTGCTTCGCCATATCCCTAATGCTAAGAAACGCCTGGCGCTTATTCTGGCCAACTATCCCAACCGCGATGGACGAATTGGTAATGGTGTGGGACTGGATACGCCGGCCTCCACCGTAAAGATTCTGCAGAGTTTGAAAGCCTCGGGTTATCCGGTGGCCGATATACCGATGGACGGCGGCGGACTGATTGCGGCTTTGCAGGCAGTGGTCACCAATGACCCCAATAACACGGCTCAGCGCCCCTGTGCCCAAAGTATTGCGCTCGACGATTACCTCGCCTGGTTTCAAACTCTGCCACTGGCACTGCAGCAAACGGTGTGGTCGCGCTGGGGGCATCCCCGCCAAGACCCCAAATGTCGGGGCGGTCGGCTGATGATTGCCGGGATTCGCCTGGGTGAGACGTTTGTCGGGATTCAGCCTGACAGGGACTTGGGCGAGAACCCGACAGCGACCTATCACGATACGGAACTGGCGCCGCCGCACAGCTACCTGGCCTTTTATCTCTGGTTGCGCGAGCACTACCGCGTGGACGCGGTGGTCCACGTGGGCAAGCACGGCAACCTGGAATGGCTGCCGGGCAAGAGTACAGCCTTGTCCGCCGAATGTTGGCCAGACATTGTGCTCGGCCCCTTGCCTCTGTTTTATCCGTTCATTGTCAATGACCCGGGCGAAGGCGCACAGGCAAAGCGCCGCACCCAGGCAGTCATTGTCGACCACCTCATGCCGCCCATGGCGCGAGCCGAGCTCTACGGCGCCATGGCGGAGCTGGAGTCTCTAACGGATGAATACTATCAGGCGCTGGGGATGGACCCCCGCCGCGAAGCACTATTGCGTCAGTCGATCCTCGATCATCTACGCCAGAGTGGCATTGACCAAGAACTGAACCAAGGCGCCCCGGTCAACGCCGAGGAGGGGGATGAGGCACTTCTCAACGAGTTGGATGCCTACCTTTGCGATATTAAAGAATCGCAAATCAGGCATGGCTTACACGTGCTGGGCGTGCTCCCCGAAGAAGACAAGCTCGCCGGCACCCTGGTGGCGATGTTGCGACTGCCGCGCGGTAGTGAGCCGGCCTATTGCGGTATTTTGCATAACCTTGCGGCGGACCTTCGCCTCGCCCCTGTGGAACAGGGTGGCGGAAAGTGTTTTGACCCATTGGCTCTCGGGGCAGAGCCTTGGGAAGGGCCTCGCCCCGAGGCCTTGCAACGCCTCAGTGACACGCCCTGGCGCAGTGGTGCTGATACCCGTGAACGCCTGGAAACATTGGCACACCAGATCGTGCGGGAGCACGTGGTACAGGTTGACGTACAAAGCGAGGTGAGTGAGGCGCTCGCCGCTGCCTACCCAGCTACGGCTGAGCAATGTCGTTACGCTCGCCACACCGTTTTGGCGGCCCTAAAGCGGGGCGCCTACATGGAAATACAATCACTGCTTGATGGTTTGAGTGGCTATTTTATTCCCCCCGGCCCGAGCGGCGCCCCCACTCGCGGGCGCCTGGATACGCTGCCTACCGGGCGAAACTTTTTCACGGTCGATAACCGGGCCATTCCTTCGCCCGCCGCCTGGACCCTGGGCAAGAAATCCGCCCAGGCATTTATCGAGCGCTACTTGCAAGATAACGGGGACTTTCCCAAAAGCCTGGGTTTATCAATTTGGGGCACGGCGGTGATGCGCACCGGCGGTGACGATATCGCTCAGGCGTTGGCATTGATGGGCGTTAAGCCGGTATGGTCCCAGGGCTCTCAGAGGGTGGTGGATGTGGAGGTTATTCCCACCATGTTGCTTGACCGCCCACGGGTGGATGTGACCTTGCGCGTGTCCGGCTTCTTCCGCGATGCCTTTCCCAACGTCATCCGTTTGTTTGATGCCGCCGTCCAGGCCCTGGTGGAGTATGAAGAGCCTGGCCAGGAGAACACCATCCGCAATGCGGTGCTGGCACGCCAGGCACAACTTGAACAACAGGGGCTTTCCGATATCGAGGCCAAGCGTCAGGCGAGCTACCGCGTATTTGGCAGCCGGCCGGGAGATTACGGGGCCGGTCTTAATCGCCCCCTGGAGAAGCGTAGTTGGCAGTCCAGGGATGATCTGGCGGAAGCCTATATTCAAGCCGGTGCCTATGCCTATGGTCAGGTCGGCGAATACGGCGTCTCGGCTCGGGCGGACTTTGAACACCGGCTGGCCGGTTTGGATTCCGTCCTCCACAACCAGGACAACCGGGAACACGATATTCTGGACTCCAATACCTATTTCGCCTTTCAGGGCGGTATGGCCAATGCCACCCATAGCCTCAGTGGCGCCATGCCCACGACCTTTCACGCTGACCACGCCAACCCCGCTCAGCCACGCATTCGCACGCTCAACGAAGAAATTAACCGGGTCGTCAGGTCGCGGGTGCTGAACCCGAAGTGGATAACGGCCATGCGTGAACACGGCTACAAGGGGGGCTTTGAAATGGCGGCCACAGTGGACGCCGTGTTTGGCTACGATGCGACAACCGATCTGATTGCCGATTACCAATACGAGCAGGTGACCGACGCGCTGCTGACCGACCCGGTCAATCAACAGTTCTTAAGGGAGTACAACGTATCGGCTCTGGAAGATATGGCAGAGCGGTTATTGGAGGCCATGCAGCGGGGCTTTTGGAAAAAACCTGGCGCTTACGCCGAGGTAATACAGAACTTGCTCCTTGAATTGGACGAAGCCCAGGAGCGTGCCGGAACCATCGCCGGCGGGGGGTCCCATGGAGGATAAGGTCTGCATTAAAGGGCGATGCCCCGGCGCTTGGCAGCCCATGGCTTCCGGCGATGGGTTAATCGTGCGTGTACGTCCTCGACATGCGCAGCTCAGCCGGTGTCAGGTGGAAGCCCTTTGCGAGGCGGCGGAGCGTTGGGGGAGTGGGGTGATTGACCTTACCAACCGTGCCAACCTCCAACTACGCGGCGTTCGTGAAGTGGCTTGGCAGCCGCTCATTGAGGCTTTGGCTCAAGCGGATTTAGTGGATGAGGCTCCCTCACTCGAAGCGCGCCGCAATCTACTGGTGGCGCCGGACTGGCTGCCGGGCGATGACACGCACCAGAGCACCACGGCCTTACTGAACCAACTGGCCGAGCTGCCGGAATTACCTGCCAAGGTGGGTTTTGCCGTGGATGCGGGCGAACGCCCCGTCCTGATGGCTGACTCCGCGGACTTTCGTATCGAACGGGCGGTCTCGGGGCAACTGCTGGTTAGGGCGGATGGACGTCAACGGGGCACACCCGTTCAATCAGCGGCTGACGCGGCGGCGCTCACGGTTCGGTTGGCGCACTGGTTTGTCGAATCCGGTGGCCCCCTGGTGGGGCGGATGCGGCGCCACGAAAGTCCCTTGCCACCCTGGGCACCGGCTTCTGTATCGCCAGCGAAGTCGCGCCCGCCATTGGCGCTGGGAAACCACCCGCTTGGCGCGGTTTACGGGTTGCGCTTCGGGCAAGTGGACACTGCAACACTGCGCCGGCTAATGAGCACCGGCGGTATTGAAAATGTGCGAGTAACGCCTTGGCGTCGGCTATTGGTTACCGGGGTGAAAGCCCGCCCTTTGGACGGCCTATTGCTCGATAACCAAGCACCGGAGCTAAGGGTTGATGCCTGCCCCGGCCTCCCTGGGTGTGAGCAGGCCACCGTGAGCACGCGGCCACTGGCGACGCAGCTGGCGGGGGCAACGGCCGGTTCACTGCATGTGTCCGCTTGCCCCAAGGGCTGCGCACGGCGTCTGCCGGCGGACGTTTGTGTTGTCGGCCGGGAAGGTCGCTATGATCTGGTTTTTCGTGGAGGCGCTGATGAAGAGCCTTGCCTCACGGGGTTAACGGAATCTCAAGTACGCCATTATTTTGGAGTGGAATAATGCTTCACACTTATGAAACAGACGGCTCGGCCATTTATCGGGACTCTTTTGCGATTATTCGGGGGGAGGCCGAGCTTAATCAATTCCTTGATGAAGAAGAACCGGTGGCGGTGCGCATGATTCATGCGTTGGGAATGATTGAGCTGGCTCCCTGGATTCGGTTCAAGGACCAAATGGTCTCCCGAGCGCGGGCCGCCTTGGAGCAGGGAGCGCCCATCTTATGTGACACTCGCATGGTGGCCGAAGGCATCACCCGCGCACGCCTGCCGGCTGATAACGCCATTGTTTGCACCTTAAACGATGACCGAGTTCCCGGGTTGGCAAAGGAAATGGGGAACACCCGCACGGCGGCGGCGCTTGAGTTATGGCGACCGTTGTTGGCCGACGCCGTGGTGGCCATTGGCAACGCGCCCACGGCCTTGTTTCATTTACTCAATATGCTTCAAGACCGAGACTGCCCACGCCCGGCGGCGATTATTGGTTGCCCGGTTGGCTTTGTGGGTGCGGCGGAGTCCAAGCAGGCACTGTGGGACAGCGGCGCCGCGCCTTGCTGTATTGTGCGGGGCCGGCTGGGAGGTAGCGCGGTCACCGTGGCGGCCGTTAACGCGATAGCTGATCGAACAGAATGACGACGGGTAAAATTTACGGTGTGGGCCTGGGCCCAGGCGCTCAGGATTTAATGAGTGTGCGCGCCAACAACTTAATCCGGCGGGTTCGCCATATTGCCTATTTCCGTAAAAAGGGGCGCAAGGGGCACGCCCGCAGTATTGTGGAAGGCATGCTGGCGGACTCGGTCATAGAGTTGCCTATGGAATACCCGGTGACCACGGAAATACCCGTCAGCGACCCGCGTTACAACGCGTTATTGTCAGACTTTTATCAGTCCTGTGTGGATCACCTGACCGAGCTGACTCAAGCCGGCGAGGATGTTGTTGTCTTGTGTGAAGGAGACCCGTTTTTCTACGGTTCTTTTATGCACCTTTATACGCGCCTTAAAGACCAAGTGCCGGTGTCGGTGGTCCCCGGTATTACCGGTATGTCCGCCGCCTGGACCGCCACCGGCCAGCCCATCACCTGGGGCGACGATGTGATGACCGTCGCCATGGGAACCTTACCCGAAGCCGACCTGGCTCAGCGAATGGCGGAGACTGACGCGCTCGTGGTTATGAAAATTGGTCGCAACCTGGCTAAAGTCCGGCGGGCGCTGGACCTGGCCGGCCGAACAGACGAAGCCTGGTTAATCGAATACGCCGCCATGGCGGAGGAGCGCGTCACCCCCTTCCGGGAGGCCGGAGACATCGCACCTTACTTTTCCATTTTGCTGATCCACGGAAACGGGAGGCGACCATGAGCGGTTCACTCGTTATTGCCGGACTGGGTCCGGGGGCGGAAGCGTTGGTGACCCCACAGGTGAGTCACGCACTGGAAGAGGCCACGGATGTGGTGGGTTATGGCACCTATGTGGAACGCGTTCCGCCTCGGCCAAACCAAGTGCGCCATACCTCGGATAATCGCCAGGAGCTCGACCGGGCCCGGCATGCACTACAGTTGGCGGCGGCGGGTCGTAAAGTGGCTTTGGTGTCATCGGGTGATGCGGGGGTATTTGCCATGGCCTCGGCTCTATATGAAGCGCTGGAATTTGGACCCCTTGAGTGGCGCTCACTGGATATAAGGGTTCTACCGGGCATCTCCGCCATGCTGGCGGCCAGCGCTTCAGTGGGTGCGCCGCTGGGGCATGACTTTTGTTGTATCAACCTGTCAGATAATCTCAAGCCCTGGGCACTCATTGAAAAGCGGCTTCGCCTGGCGGGCGAAGCGGATTTTGCCATGGCGCTTTACAACCCGCGCTCCAAAGCCCGCCCAGAAGGGTTTGCCCGCGCGCTCGAGGTATTGCGGGAGAGCTGCGGGCCGGAGCGGGTCATCATATTTGCCCGGGCCGTTTCCACGCCCAACGAACAGGTCCGCATTACCACTCTGGCCGATAGTCAACCGGAGATGGCCGATATGCGGACCCTGGTTATGGTGGGCTCAAGCCTGACCCGGGTCATTGAACAAAACGGGCAAGCCCGAGCCTACACACCCAGGGCCACCTCATGACCGAGCCAGCGCAAAACCTGATCAACGCTGTGCACTTCAGGGCGGGTGGCGAGCGTAGGGCGCTTGATCATCAACACCGGCAGCCCCAGCTCGCGAGCCGCCAGCAGTTTGGCCGCCGCTCCCTCGCCGCCAGCGTTTTTGCTGACCACCCGCTCGATCCCATGGCGCTTAAGCAGCGCCAGGTCGCCTTTCGTCGTGAAGGGGCCCCGGTCTACGGTGACGGTACAGTTCGGAAGCGGCAGGGCACCCGTAGGCTCGTCCACCAGCCGCAACAGGTAGTGATGTTGCGGTTGGCTTGCAAACGCCTCCAGGTGTTGCCGACCGATTGCCAACATGACTCGTTGGCGGGGGCCCGCCAAGGCCTGAACCGCCGCCTCGACGTTGGCCACCTCTTGCCAGCGGTCGCCTTCAACCGGTTGCCAGGGCGAGCGGGTGAGTGCCAGCAGGGGAACGCCGCTTTGGTCGCTGGCCAAGACGGCGTTTCGGCTCATTTGTTCCGCAAAAGGGTGAGTGGCGTCCACCAGGTGCGTAAAGCCTTCGGCTCTCAAAAATTCTCCCAAACCTTCAGCCCCGCCAAAACCACCGGTACGGACCGGTATCGGTTGGGGCTTGGGTGTTTTGACGCGGCCGGCATAGCTATACAGTGCAGGCACATCAGTTTTGGCAAGGGCCTGGGCCAATTCCCCCGCTTCCGTCGTACCGCCGAGGATCAGGACTTTAATCATGGTTAACCTTGGGAATGCCCACTGGCTGACAATTATAGGATGGGGGGAGCGTGGCATATCCGGTGTTACGCCGGCAACCCTCAATGCCCTGGAGCAAGCGGACATTATTTTCGGCGCCCGCCGGCATTTGAAGGTGTTACCTCGTCTGAAGGCTGACGTTCGTGAGTGGCCGGTTCCTTTCGCCGAGGGGATTCCCTTGCTCTTGGCTGAACGGGGTCGGCGGGTGGCCGTGTTGGTTTCGGGCGATCCGTTTTGGTTTGGCGCCGGGACGGTACTCGCGCGCCATATCGCCGCTTCGGAATGGGTGGTACACCCGGGGCCCTCGACCTTTAGCTTGGCCGCGTCGCGATTGGCTTGGGGATTGGAGTCGACCTACTGCCTGGGGCTTCACGCCGCGCCGCTTACCCGCATTCGGCCCTTTCTGCAGCCGGGCCAGCGCCTGCTGGTTCTGTTGCGCGATGGAGACGCGGTTGCCGAACTTGGTGCTCAAGTGACTCAATGGGGCTTCGGGCCCAGCATTATGCACATCCTTGAGGCGCTGGATGGTCCCGGGGAACGTCTACGCAACATTAAGGCGAATAAGGTACCGCCGGGGGATGTTCAGCATCCCGTTGCCGTAGGCATCGAGGTGGCCGGGGAGGGGCCACCCTTACCGCGTACCGCCGGCCTGCCCGACGACTTTTTCGAGCACGACGGCCAGAGGACCAAGCAGCCCGTTCGGGCCCTGACCCTGTCGGCACTGGCCCCCGGGGCGGGAGAGCGGCTGTGGGATATCGGGGCGGGCTCCGGGGCTATTTCGATCGAATGGCTGCTGGCTCACCCGGATAATCAAGCCATTGGCTTTGAGGCATCAGCGGAACGAGGGAGTAGGGCGGCCCGAAATGCCCGCTCGCTGGGCGTGGACTGGCTCGAAATCGTCGAGGGGAGGGCGCCGGAGGTGCTGGCAGGTCAACCCTCGCCGGATGCCGTTTTTATCGGCGGCGGCTTATCCCAGGCTCTGCTTGAAACGCTTTGGGAATACTTGCCCGAAGGGGTTCGAATCGTGGCCAATGCGGTGACGCTGGAGTCGGAAAGTTTGTTGATGCAATGGCATCAGACGCGAGGGGGAGAGCTCCATCGCCTGGCTTTTTCCTCGGCCGGCGCGCTCGGGCCCCGGCGCGGATGGAAAGCTCAGTACCCCATTATTCAGTGGCGGGTCACACGATGATCGTCATGGGTCTTGGTCACCGTCGCGAAGCGGGGTTATCTTCTCTTGCCGACGTTTTTGAGTCTCTGACCCAGCGTTACGGTCCAGTGGAAAGCCTTGTCGCGCTGGCCGATAAGGCTGAGTGGGTCCAGTTGCTGGGGGCTGAACGGGGGCTTCCCGTGGTTCTTGTAGAGGATAAGGACTGCGGAGGAGTCGAAACCCTCACCCGTTCGCCCTACAGCCAGCGTGAAAAAAACACAGGCAGCGTCGCCGAAGCCCTGGCGTTGCTCGGAGCGGGGCCGGGTTCACGCCTGCTCGGGCCCCGCCAAATATCGAACGATCGAATGGCCACCGGCGCGATAGCGGAACAGATACGTTTATGACAGTACACTTTATTGGTGCCGGTCCCGGCGCCCCGGATCTACTCACCCTGAGAGGCCGAGATTTAATCGCCGCCTCACCGGTCTGTCTCTATGCCGGCTCGCTGGTGCCCGAGGAGGTACTGAGCCATTGTCCGGCTGATGCACGGGTTATTAATACGGCGCCTCTGGCTTTGGACCAGATCATTGAAGAAGTTCAACGGGCGCACGGCAACGGTCAGGATGTTGCGCGTCTTCACTCCGGCGACTTATCGGTTTGGTCCGCCATGGGCGAGCAGCTTCGCCGCCTTGAGCAACTGCACATTCCCTACTCAATCACTCCCGGTGTGCCCGCATTTGCCGCCGCGGCTGCTAGCCTCGGCAAGGAGCTTACCCTGCCGGGAGTGGCCCAGTCCGTGGTGCTGACCCGCACCCAGGGGCGGGCCAGCACCATGCCAGAAGCCGAAACGCTTGAGAATTTCGCCCGCACCCGGGCGACATTGGCGATTCACCTTTCCATTCATAAACTTTCCCACGTCGTGAGGGAGTTAATGCCCTTCTATGGCGATGACTGCCCCGCTGCGATTGTCTGGCGTGCCAGCTGGCCGGAGGAGCGAGTAATCCGAGGCACCCTGGCCACGTTGGAACAGTTGGTGGACCCAAGCATTACCCGCACCGCACTCATAGTGGTGGGCCAGGCGTTGGCGGCAAACGATTTTCAGGACAGCTGTTTATACGCTGTGGATTACGACCGCCGTTTCCGCCCCCAGTCGGCCGCCTCGGCCTTTGCGGGCTCGTCATTCCAGGAAAAGACAAGCCATGATTGAGCTGGCCTTTATCGGAATTGGCACCGGCAACCCGGACCACGTCACCCTGTCCGCGATTCGCGCTCTAAACGATGCCGATGTGGTTCTACTGCCGCGCAAGGGAGAGGCTAAAGCAGATCTGGTGGATCTAAGGCGCATGCTATGCGAACGACTGCTGGAGCCGGGCCGCTCAGCGAAAGTCGTAGAGTTTGATCTACCCACCCGGCGGGACAGCGCCGATTACCTCATGGCGGTGGAAGAATGGCATACCGCCATTGCCACTGTATGGGGGGAGATGGCCGATACCTACCTCCCCGATGGCGGTCGCGCCGCGCTTATGATTTGGGGTGACCCATCGTTGTACGACAGCAGCCTGCGAATTGCCGAGCGTTTGAGCGAGCGGGGGAAAACCCTGGAGGTACGTGTAATACCGGGTATTACCAGTATTCAAGTGCTGACGGCTGAACACCGCATTCCGCTCAACGCTTTGTCTGAACCGGTGTTAATCACGACAGGGCGGCGTTTGCGAGAGCGCGGTTGGCCTGTGGAAGTCCCCAACGTGGCGGTGATGCTCGACAGCGGTAGCGCCTTCGACACCCTCTCACCCAAAGGTATTTACATTTGGTGGGGCGCCTACCTGGGAATGGATAAGCAGTGTTTAATAAAGGGATGGTTAAGCGAGGTGGGCTCTCACATTACGGCACGCCGGGCGAAACTCAGAGAAGAAAACGGCTGGATTATGGATGTCTATCTGTTGGCGAAGCCATGACTGTATTCTCTTTCGGGGCATGGCGAACTGGCTCGGCGCAATGAGAATGACACCTTTGATTTAGGCGCACGGCGGGATGTGACGGACATCGCCGGCGGAGGCTCCACGGTCGGTCGGTAATGGAGACCCCAACAATGAGGGCGATGTCGATACCGCTTCGAGCAAAATGGCACGGCTTGAAGCCGCCAACGATGAAAAATATCGGCGTGAGACTCTTTCTTGCGCTTGACGTTATGATAACCATAGGTATCATGGCGATGATGTTTCTGTGTAAGGACCGAGTTTAGGAAAAGGAGCCCTTGATGTTCGATGAAAACGTAAGCTCAGGTTTTGGTAAACAATACCGAATCACTCAACACCGGTCGATGAACGCCGCCCGCGATGGGGAAACGCTTGAAGATTTTCGGCATTGCAGAACTAGCGCCGAAGGGTTTGTAAAAGGGCTTCGCCTCAGCGAATATGACCTATCTCAATTGGTGAGTCGCCTCGTTGGCTCCAGCTCCCACTGGATGTCCATCGCAGATTACGAGCAGCAGCTGGCCAAGGCGATTGCCAGCGGAAGTCTGCTTGTCTATTCCAAAACGCCCGCCAAGAAGCGTCGCCCTACCACGGCGGCGGGGCTCGGTGGGGCGGCTAAACGAAAACCGGAAGAAGCGGCACCAGCGGAGCCGGTGTCGAATACAGC